>JBOHFG010000312.1:0-31869 GCA_050699575.1 Pseudonocardiaceae bacterium | reverse complement strand
GGCACAAGAGCAGCGACAAGGCGAACTGCGTCGAGGTGGCCGTCACCGCTGGCAGCGTCGCCGTGCGCAACTCCAAGCACCCCACCGGCGGGGTTCTTGCCGTCTCCCCGCACACCTGGACCACCTTCACCACCGCCCTCTGGGACGAAAGCTTCCGCTGAGCGGCCGCTCCCCTGCTGAAGCGATCAGCAGCAACGGCGTCCTGCTCACGCTGCTGAACGGGGTGGCAGGCCGAGTCATTCGCACTCCTGAGCAGGCACAGAAGGTCCGAGCAACCAATTGGCGGTCATATTCTCGGGAAGGGGGGTCAGGATTTTTGGTCAGCGCAACTCACCGCCTTAGGCGGTTCCCGCTATGACCCAAGCAAGATCGAACGGCTCATGGCAGGCCTATCCACGCTAGCCGCGACAGAACCCAGCAGGACCACCAACTCGCGTGCCCATAACCCCGCCAACCGGGCGCTGGCTCAGCGGGCGATGAGGTAGGCGCGAGTGAACACGTCCCGCCCGCAGGCGGTGGTGGCCCACATCAGGGCGGCACTACGGTCATGATCGCACAACCGCCCGAGCGGTTTGTCTCCAGCGATGCTCCGCGCTCGACCTTCCCAGCCCGAGTTCACAAGACGGCTGGGGCCGTAACTGACTGACAGGCATACCACCAGGGGCTCATCGACTACTACCTCGTCACAGCAGACAAATCAACGGCGCAGTAAAGCGCAGAACATTGCGTCGGTGCCGTGCCGGTGCGGCCACAACTGCACGTGCGGCCCGTCGCCGAGCCACGGCACCCCGGGGAACTGGGACCTGGCGTCGAGCTGCTCGACGCTGCTGCGCCGCACCACGTCGGCGACCACGCCCACGGTCTCGTCCAGGTGCGGCGAGCAGGTGACGTAGGCCACCACTCCACTCGGGCGGACCAGGCGCAGCGCGGCCACCAGCAGCTCCCGCTGCAGCCGGAGGAGACCAGCGAGGTCATCGGCCCGCGACCGCCAGCGCGCCTCCGGGCGGCGCCGCAGCGCCCCGAGGCCGGTGCACGGCGCGTCCACCAGCACCCGGTCGTAGACCCGTTCCGGCAGCCCGCTGTCCCGGCCATCGGCGACGTGCACCGTCACCGGCAACCCGGCACACGCCTGGCTGACCAACCGCGCCCGGTGCTCGGCCTTCTCCACGGCCACCACCACTGCTCCCCGGCTGGCACCCAAGGCACCCAGCAGCGCCGCTTTGCCGCCCGGCCCGGCACACAGGTCCAGCCAGCGAGTATCGGCCCCCTCCAGTGGGACCGAAGCCAGCGCGAGGGCGACGAGCTGGCTCCCCTCGTCCTGCACGTGAGCCAGGTGATCACGCACTAGGGCCAGCTCACCCGGGTCACCACCCTCGACCAGGTGCACTCCGTAGGGCGAGTAGGGCGCCACCACCCCGCCCACCGTCGCGACCAGCTCAGCGGCGCTGAGCTGCCCGGGGCGCGCGGCGAGGTGCACCAGCGGGCGGGTGTCGTCGGCGGCCAGCGCGGCGGCCAGCGCGTCCAAGTCGCCGCCCAGGGCGTCGGCGAAGGCCTGGGCGATCCACCGCGGGTGCGGGTGCGCCATCGCGAGGTGGCCGACCGGGTCGTCCTGGGCGGCCGGTGCTACCGCCTGCACCCAGCCGTCCTCGTCCTGCTCACCGACCCGACGCAGCACGGCATTGACGAAGCCGGCGGCGGCACTGCCCCGACCGGCCCGCACCAGATCCACCGTGGTGCCCACCGCGGCGTGCGGTGGCACCCGGGTCCGCAGCAACTGGTAGCTGCCCAGCCGCAGGGCGTCCAGCAGCTCACCGTCCACTTCGGACAGCGGGCGGCCCGCGCAGGACTGCAGCACCGCATCCAGCAGTCCCCGCGCGCGGCACGTCCCGTAGCACAGCTCGGTGGCCAGCGCGGCGTCCCGGCCGTTGATCCCGCGCTGCCGCAGCAGGCCGGGCAGCACCAGGTTGGCGTACGCGTCACGCTCGCGCACCGCGGCCAGCGCGTCCAATGCCGCCTGCCGGGGCAGATCGTCCACCGGCGGCCGGCGTGGCCCGGTGCGCCCCCGGCCCGGCCCAGGACGGGCCAGTCGGGAAGGTTTGCGGGGCATCGTCACAGCATGACCTCGACGCCAGTCGTCACTCGAATCGCTCCCCCAGCTCCGGCCGGGCACCGCGGGCCCAGTCCGGTGCGGGCATCGCCCGCTTGCCCGGCGCGGTGACCTCACCCAGCCGCACCGTCCCGGTGGCCGTGCCGACGAGCACCTCCCGCTTACCGGCCCACAGCTCACCAGGCTTCAACTCACGGGAATCGGCGAGCTGTACCGGCCCGAGGCCCAGGCGCTGGTCCCGGAACCGGGTCCAGGCACCCGGGGCGGGAGTCACCGCGCGGACTTGACGGTGCACCGCGAAGGTGGGGGCGCTGAACTCCACGTGAGCGTCCTGCGCGGTGAGCTTCGGTGCGTGCGAGACACCATCTGCCGGCTGGGGCACCGGGCGCACCGTCCCGTCGGCGATCCCGTCCAGGGTTGCCACCAGCAGGCCGGCTCCGGCGTCGGCCAACCGGGACAGCAGCGCTCCCGCAGTGTCCTCGGGACGGATCACCTCGGTGACGGTGCCGTACACCGGACCGGTGTCCAGCCCCTCCTCCAATGCGAACGTGGACGCGCCGGTGATCTCGTCACCGTGCCGGATCGCGGCCTGCACCGGTGCCGCGCCACGCCACGCGGGCAGCAGCGAGAAGTGCAGGTTGACCCAGCCGTAGCGGGGAATGTCCAGTGCTACCCGCGGCACCAGCGCGCCGTAGCCGACGACCGGGCAGCAGTCGGGGGCCAGCGCGGACAGCCGGACCAGGAACTCCGGCTCGGACGGGCGGCGCGGGGTCAGCACTTCCAGCCCCACTTCCTCGGCCAGCGAGCCCACCGGGGAACAGGTCGGCCGCCGCCCACGTCCGGCCGGCGCGTCCGGCCGCGTCACCACCGCGACGACCTCGTGCCGGTCGGCGTTCAGTAGCGCCCGCAGTGCGCGCACCGCCACGTCAGGTGTGCCGGCGAAGACGAGCCGCATCACTCAGCGCACCTTGCCGAGCAGGGCCTTGACATAGATGGGTCGCACAGGCACCTGCGCAGTATGCCCGGTGCGCCCGTCAACCCAACTGGTGCGGGTCGAGCTGGACCCGCAGCGGGTCCGGCAGCTTGCGGGCGCTGCGCCTGGCCTGGAGCACCGCCAGCGCGCTGGCCAGGGCCAACCCGTGCGCGCGGGGAACCCCAACCAGCAGCCGTTCCCGGTCACCCTCCGCTTCCCCCAGCACGGGCACCGGACCCAGCAGCACAGCCCCCGGCGGCAGGTCTAGCGCCTCGCCAGCATCCACCAGGGCAGCCGGCGTGCCGTCCAGAGCGGCCATCCGCGCCGCAGGCGGGAAGCTGAGCTCGGTGCGCGCGGCCAGCTCGGCCCTGGCGTGGCCAGCCGGGTCCCACCGGATGAGGGCCTGCACGGCGCTCAGCGACGCGTCCGCGACCACCACCACCCGGCCACCGTCGGCCGCCGGCTCCACCATCGCCGCCGCCGCCATCCACCGCCGCAAAGCCTCCTCCGCGGCGCGCAGGTCGGGGCGGGCCAGTAACGCGGCGGCATCCAGCAACAGCGCCGCCCCGTATCGGGCCAGCGGCTCCGCCCCCGGGGTGGCGATCACCAGGGACCGTCCCGGCGGGATGTCAGCCAGCACCTCGCCCGCACCGGAGGTCCACAGCGGCACCCCGGGGAAGGCTCGGCCGAGCTCATCGGCGGTGCGGCGGGCCCCGATCACCGTCGCGCGCAACCGGCCGGAACCGCAGGCTGGGCACCGGTAGCCGGCCTCGACGATGCCGCACCACCGGCAGGTGGCCGGACCGGCAGCGGGCAGCGCCAGCGGGCCCGCGCAGCGCCGGCAGCGCGCCGCGGCCCGGCACTGCTGGCAGGCCAGCCCGGGAACGTAGCCGCGGCGCGGCACCTGCACCAGGACTGGCCGGTCACGGCTCAGCGCCGCGCGAGCCGCCTCGAAGGCCACCGCGGGCAGCCGCGCCGCGCGGGTGGCGGGGTCCCGGGCCAGCTGGGTGTCGTCCTCTCCGATCGCGGTGACCCGAGGCGCGGCGGCCCGCACCACATCCCGAACAGCGACGATCTCGTGTGCCCAGCCGGTGTCGAGTGACAGCTGCGTCTCCGCGGTGCGGGCGTGGCCGGCCACCAGCAGCGCCCCGCCCTCGAGCACGGCGCGCTGCCCGAGCACCAGCCTGGTGTGCGGGTAGGGCGCTCGCGGTTCGGCGTGCAGGTCGTCGCCGTCGTCCCAGAGCACCATCAGGCCCAGCTCCCCCACCGGGGCGAAGGCCGCGGCCCTGGTACCGACGACGATGCGCACCGCGCCCCGTCGCACCGCCAGCCACCGGCGGTAGCGCCGCGCGGGTCCGGCCTCGGCGGCGAGGGTGACCACCGCGTCAGCTCCGGCCAGCGCGGCCACCGCGGCGTGCACCCGGGCGGTGTCCCGGTGGTCGGGCAGGACCAGCAGCGCGCCCCGCCCGGCCGCGGCGACGGTGACAGCGGCCTCGGCGAGCCGGGCGGGCCAGTCCTCCCCCGGCAACACCTGCCAGCAGGCGTGCGCGGCCCGGCCCTGGTGCAGCGCATCCAGGAAGGCCGGCCCACGGGGGTAGCGCCCCCACCCCCCCGCCTCGGGCCGCGGGGGACGGGCCGTGGGGGTGGCGGCCGGCTCCGCCTCGGTGCGGGCATGCCGCGGGGGCACCGCCAACCGCAGCACGTCGCTCATGGTGCCCGCGCACCGGTCGGCCACCGCCCGGGCCAGCGCGGCGACCTGTGGGCTGAGCACCGGCTCGGCGGAGACCACCCGGTGGAGCCAGGCCAACTGGCCCAGGTGGTCAGATCGCGCTACCCGGTCCAGCAGCCAGCCGTCTACCAGCCGTCCGGCGAATCGCACCCGCACCCGCACGCCGGGCACTGCGATCGCGTCGAGCTCGACGGGCACCGAGTAGTCAAAGGGGCGGTCGAGGTGGGCCAGTGGGGTGTCCACCCACACCCGGGCGACGGGCAGTGTGGCGGCCGGCACCTGCTGCCCACGACGCGGCCGTCCGGTGTTGCTCACCCGGCGGGTCTACCAGAAGGGTCGGACAGCACGCATCCATCACCTAGTCAGCCGAGCCGCGACCGCGTCCCAGACGGTGGCGGCGAGCACGGTTTTGGGGCCCTCGGGGAGGGCAATCTCGACGCCGTCGTCACCGAGTAGCCAGCCCGCGTTGTGCTCGACCTCGAACGCCCGGCTCTCCCCGACGTCGTTGACCACCAGCAGGTCGCAGCCCTTGCGGGCAAGTTTGGTCCGGCCATAGCTGAGCACGTCACCCGCCGCGTCACCGGTCTCGGCGGCGAAACCGACCACCACCTGCCCAGCCGGACGGCATCGGACCAGTTCCCACAAGATGTCCGGGTTAACCACCAGCGACAGCGGATCTGGGTCCGACTCCATTTTTTTGATCTTGCTTGGCGACGGGTGGGCCGGCCTGAAGTCGGCCACCGCGGCGGCCATCACCACCACCTCGGCGTGCGGCGCCGCCTCGAGCATCGCCTCCCGCAGCTGATCCGCGGTGCCCACCCGGACCACCTCGACCCCGGCCGGATCGGTCAGCTCCGGCGCGTGCGCCGCCACCAACGTCACCCGGGCCCCGCGCTGCGCCGCCACCCGGGCCAGCGCGTAGCCCTGCCGGCCGGAGGACCGGTTACCCAGGTAGCGCACCGGATCCAGCGGCTCGCGGGTGCCACCAGCGGAGATCACCACACGACGGCCGGTGAGATCGGCCGGCAGGGCGGCAGCGCGATGCAGCAGCAGCGTGGCCAGCTCGACGATCTCGGCGGGCTCCGGCAACCGGCCGGCCCCGGAGTCGGCACCGGTGAGCCGCCCGAACGCGGGCTGCGCGACGACGGTTCCGCGGGAACGCAGCATCGCGACGTTGTGCACGGTCGCGGGGTGTTCCCACATCTCGGTGTGCATCGCGGGCACCAGCAGCACCGGGCAACGGGCGGTGAGCAGAGTGGCGCAAAGCAGATCGTCGGCCCGACCGTGGGCGGCGCGAGCCAGCAGGTCCGCGGTGGCCGGGGCGACCAGGACCAGATCAGCGGTCTGCCCCAGCCGCACGTGCGGCACCTCAGGAACGTCAGCGAACACGCCGCTGTTCACCGGCAGCCCGGACAGTGCCTCCCAGGTCGGGGCACCGACGAAGCGCAGTGCGGACACAGTGGGAACGACCCGAACCTGGTGCCCTGCCTCGGTGAGGCGGCGGAGCACCTCACATACCTTGTAGGCGGCGATACCGCCCCCGATGCCGAGCACGATCCGCCGGGGTAGCTCCGGCCGGACGGGCCCGGCTCGAGTCACTGGCCCTCGGTGTGCTCGAGTAGTCCGGCGTGGATCTCGCGCAACGCGATCGACAGCGGCTTCTCCCGCGGCCCTGGCTCGACCAACGGCCCGACGTACTCCAGCAGGCCCTCCCCGAGCTGCGCGTAGTAGTCGTTGATCTGACGAGCCCGTTTGGCCCCGAAGATGACCAGGGCGTACTTCGAGCTGACTCTGCTCAGCAGGTCGTCGATCGGGGGGTTGGTGATGCCCTCAGGGGCATTGGCCAAGGACACGCCTTGCGTGCCCACTACGGTGGGAATGCTCAACTCGCTGTCTCCAGATGCCTTCAGTGATCACAAGGGTCGGACCGGAGGTGTCCGGCAAACCGTGCCGCCCATCAAGGTTATCAACTCCTGCGCGGCCCGCTGCACGTCGTCGTTGACCACGGCAACATCGAACTCCCCGACTGCAGCCAACTCCTCGCGCGCCGCCCGCAACCGGCGCTGCCGCACCGCGGGATCCTCCGTGCCACGGGCGGAAAGCCGACCGTTCAGCACCTCCCACGACGGCGGCACCAGCATCACCAGCAACGCGTCGGGCATGGCGGCCCGGACCTGCCGGGCACCCTGCACCTCGATCTCCACCAGCGTGGACCGGCCGGCAGCCAGCGCCGCACGTAACGGTGCGGCGGGAGTCCCATAACAATTGCCGGCGTATTCGGCGTATTCCAGAAACTCGCCGCGCTCCACCATGCCAGCGAAGGTGCCGCGGTCCACGAAATGGTAGTGCTCGCCGGGCCTTTCCCCGCAACGAGGTGCCCGGGTGGTCACCGAGACGCTGACGAACAGCTGTGCCCAGCGCCGCACTATCTCCGCGATCACACTGGATTTACCGACCCCCGAGGGGCCTGCGACGACGGTGAGTCGGGGCCCCGCAGCTTCGCGGGGCACCCGACTCACCGTCGTCATTCTGCTTGAGCTCTTCTATTCTGGACCGAACTCGCTGAGGAGCGCCTTGCGCTGGCGTTCGCCAAGCCCGCGCAACCGCCGGCTCGTGGCGATCTCCAGCCGCTCCATGATCTGCTGAGCCCGAACTTTGCCCACGCCGGGCAGAGCCTCGAGCAACGCCGAGACCTTCATTTTACCCAGGATGTCGTCACTGTCGGACTTGGCCAGGACCTCCTGCAGATTGGTCCCACCGCGCTTGAGGCGCTCCTTGAGCTCGGCCCTGGCACGTCGGGCGGCGGCCGCCTTCTCCAATGCAGCGGCCCGCTGCTCCTCGGTCAGCTGGGGAAGGGCCACGGTCTCCTCCGTCGATTGCTAGTGCTGAGAGATGATTCTCGATTGGTGCGGCGACCGTATCCCCCACGCGACCCGCCGCTCAACCCGGGGGTGCCCCCGCCGACCTGCCCCGACGAGCTTGCAGCCGGGTTGCGGCCTCGTCAGCAACTCGCCGGGCGGCGTGGCGCAGCGACATCGGTTGCGGCCCGTGCCACAACAGCTCCCGTGACGTGGCCGCCACCACGTGACCCGCAGCAGCACCGAAGACCTGGGGCAAGTCGGCCAGGCAAGCACCTTGCGCGCCTAGCCCAGGAGCCAGTATGGGGCCGTTGAGGGCGTCCAGCCGCAGGGCACCGGCCGGTGTCGTGGCCCCCACCACCACACCGAAGTCACCGACCGGACGCCGGCCGGCGTTGCGGGCCGCGACGGCGTCCACCACCGACTGCGCGACCGTGCTCCCGGCACCGGTGACCGCGGCCTGCACGTCGGCACCTTCCGGGTTGGAGGTCAGCGCCAACACGAACACTCCCCGTCCGGTCCGACCGGCCAGCTCGAACGCCGGATCCAGCGCACCGACCCCGAGATAGGGCGACACAGTGATCGCGTCGGCCGCCAACGGCGCACCGTCGCTCAGGTACGCTGCGGCGTAGGCGGCCATGGTGGAGCCGATGTCACCCCGCTTGACGTCGAGCAGCACCAGCGCGCCAGCCTCCCGGGCCGCCACCAGCACCCGCTCTAGAACCGCGATACCCCGCGCACCGTGGCGCTCGAAGAACGCTGACTGCGGCTTGATCAGCGCCACGACCGGCGCCAGCGCCTCAACCGCCCCCAGCGCAAACCTCTCCAGCCCCCCCACCCCGTCCCCCACCCCCCACCCCCGCAACAGCTCAGGATGCGGATCAACCCCCACACACAACGGCCCCCGTACCGCCACGACGCGGGCCAACCGCGCCCCGAATCCGCATTCAGCAGGCTCAGCGGGGTTATCGGGCACCCGATAACCCCGCTGAGCCTGCTGAATGCGGCCGGAGGGCGGTGTGGAGGGCTTGTAATGAGCGGACGGTGATGTCGTTGCGGATGAGGGCTTCGATGCCTTGGACGGCTGCTGCGGCACCCTGCACGGTGGTGATGCAGGGGATGGACCGGGATACCGCGGCGGTGCGGATCTCGTAGCCGTCCACTCGGGGACCGGGATTGCCGTAGGGCGTATTAATGATCAAATCGACTCCCCCGGCGTTGATCAGATCGACGATGTTGTCGGGACCCTCGGAGTGTTTGCGCACCACAGTGCAAGGGATGCCGTTGCGGTGCAGCACGGTAGCGGTTCCGCGGGTAGCGAGGACCTCGAAGCCGAGATCGGCCAGCTGTTTGGCTGGAAACACCATGGCCCGCTTGTCCCGGTTGGCCACCGACACGAACACCCGACCCGACGTCGGCAGCGAACCGTAGGCCGCGGCCTGGGACTTCGCGAAGGCCTGGCCGAAGGCGGCGTCGATACCCATCACCTCACCGGTGGACTTCATCTCCGGTCCGAGCAGAGAGTCCACCCCGTGGCCCTCCGGGGTGCGGAACCGGTGGAAGGGCAACACGGCCTCCTTGACCGCCACCGGCGCGTCGGCCGGCAGGTCACCGCCGTCGCCGTGTGGGAGCAGGAGTCCTTCCGCCCGCAGTTGCGCGATGCTGGCGCCGAGCATGATCCGGGCGGCGGCCTTGGCCAGTGGCACCGCGGTGGCCTTGGAGACGAACGGGGCCGTGCGGCTGGCCCGCGGGTTGGCCTCCAGCACGTAAAGCACGTCGTTCTTCAGCGCGTACTGCACGTTGAGCAGGCCGCGCACACCGATCCCGCGAGCGATCGCCTCGGTTGAGGTGCGCACCGTGGCCAGGTCGGACTCCCCCAGCCCGATCGGCGGTAACACGCAAGCGGAGTCCCCCGAGTGGATGCCGGCCTCCTCGATGTGCTCCATGACCCCACCGAGATAGACCTCGTTGCCGTCGCACAGCGCGTCGACATCGATCTCGATGGCGTCATCGAGGAAGCAGTCCACCAGCACCGGGTGCTCAGGAGTGATCTCAGTGGCCCTGGTGATGTAGCCGGCCAGCGTCTGCTCGTCGTAGACGATCTCCATACCGCGCCCCCCGAGCACGTAGGAGGGCCGGACCAGCACCGGGTAACCGATCTCGTCGGCGATCTTGCGGGCCTCCGCGAAGGAGGTGGCGGTGCCGTAGGCCGGGGCGGGCAACCCGGCGCGTTGCAGTACCGCGCCGAACGAA
Organism: Pseudonocardiaceae bacterium; assembly: GCA_050699575.1. Classification (GTDB taxonomy): domain Bacteria; phylum Actinomycetota; class Actinomycetes; order Mycobacteriales; family Pseudonocardiaceae. The sequence goes on along the minus strand of JBOHFG010000312.1, from coordinate 21,949 downwards.
CCGCGGTCCTCAGCAAGATGGATAGCCGCCGGCGACGTGCCGACCACCGGCACACCCGCGTCGGCCAACTGCTGCGCCAGCCCCAGCGGGGTCTGCCCGCCCAGCTGCACGATCACACCCGCCACGGTGCCCGAGGTCTGCTCGGCGTACACCACCTCCATAACGTCCTCGAAGGTCAGCGGCTCGAAGTAGAGCCGGTCGGCGGTGTCGTAGTCGGTGGACACGGTTTCCGGGTTGCAGTTGATCATCACAGTCTCGTAGCCGACAGCCCTCAGGGCTATCGCAGCGTGCACGCACGAGTAGTCGAACTCGATGCCCTGGCCGATCCGGTTCGGCCCGGAGCCCAGGATGATCACCTTGGGTCGTTCCCGCTGCTCGCTGACCTCGGTCTCGGCCTCGGGGTCGCTCTCGTAAGCGGAGTAGTGGTAGGGGGTGTGGGCAGCGAACTCGGCGGCGCAGGTGTCCACCGTCTTGTAGACCGGCCGCACACCCAGCCGTTGGCGCAACGCGGCGACCTCGGGCTCGGCGACCTCGGTGCGCAGGGCGGAAAGCTGCCGGTCGGAGACGCCGGCCCGCTTGGCTCGGCGCAGCAGCGGCTCGTCCAGCTCCGGCGCAGCGACGAGCTCGCGGGACAGCTCAACCAGCCCGGCGATCTGGTCGATAAACCACGGGTCGATCCTCGACGCCTCCGCGACCTGGGCGACCGTCGCACCCAGGCGCAGGGCCCGCTCGGCTGTGTAGAGCCGACCATCGTGGGGAACTGCCAGCGCTGTCAGCTCCGAGGCCACAGTGGCCTCCGGCGGATCAGGTCTGGTCCAGAACCCGGCAGCGGCCGTCTCCATCGAGCGCAGCGCCTTGCCCAGCGCCTCGGGGAACGAGCGGCCCAGTGCCATCGCCTCACCGACCGACTTCATGGTGGTGGTGAGCGTGGGGTCCGCGCCGGGGAACTTCTCGAAGGCGAACCGGGGCACCTTGACCACCACGTAGTCCAGGGTGGGCTCGAAGCTGGCTGGGGTCTCCCCGGTGATGTCGTTGGTGATCTCATCCAGGGTGTAGCCGATCGCGAGCTTCGCGGCGATCTTGGCGATAGGGAACCCGGTGGCCTTGGACGCCAGCGCTGACGAGCGGGACACCCGCGGGTTCATCTCGATCACGACCAGCCGACCGGTGCTCGGATGCACCGCGAACTGGATGTTGCAACCACCGGTGTCCACCCCGACCTCGCGCAGCACCGCGATACCGACGTCACGCATATGCTGGTACTCGCGGTCGGTCAAGGTCATCGCCGGGGCGACGGTCACCGAGTCCCCAGTGTGCACGCCCATCGCGTCGATGTTCTCGATCGAGCACACCACCACCACGTTGTCCCGCCGGTCACGCATCAGCTCCAGCTCGTACTCCTTCCAGCCCAACACGCTCTCCTCGATGAGTACCTGGTGCACCGGGCTCTCCGCCAGACCCGCGGTAGCCAGCCGCTCGAGCTCTTCCTGAGTGTGCGCCATGCCGGAGCCGAGCCCGCCCATGGTGTACGACGGCCGGATCACCACCGGCAGGCCGAGCTCACCGGCGGCCTCGCGCACCTGCTCCCACGAGCCGCAGACGGTGCTGCGCGGCACCTCGGCACCCACCGCGCGCACCACGTCCTTGAACTTCAGCCGGTCCTCGCCACGCTGGATGGCCTCGATGTCGGCGCCAATTAGCTCTACGCCATAGCGCTGCAGGACCCCGCGCTCGTGCAGGGCGACCGCGGTGTTCAGCGCGGTCTGCCCACCCAGAGTGGCCAGCAACGCGTCTGGACGCTCGACGGCAATCACCTTCTCGACGAACTCCGGCGTGATTGGCTCGATATAGGTGGCATCGGCGAACTCCGGATCGGTCATGATTGTCGCCGGGTTGGAGTTCACCAAGCTGACCCGCAGCCCCTCTTCCCGCAACACCCGACAAGCTTGAGTCCCCGAGTAGTCAAACTCACAAGCCTGCCCGATCACAATCGGCCCCGACCCGATCACCAGCACATGCGAGATATCAGCTCTCCGCGGCACTACTACCTCCAGCGACGAGTCGTCGTATTCCGTCCCGGAACATTTGGAAGCTCTGGGAGCAGTTGACGTTCATCGCTGCCCCTCCATCAGCTCGCAGAACCGGTCGAAGAGGTAAGCGGCGTCGTGCGGCCCGGCGGCCGCTTCGGGATGGTACTGGATGCTGAAGGCTGGGGTGTCCAGGCAGGTCAGGCCTTCGACGGTGTTGTCGTTGGGGCAGTAGTGGCTGACGACCGCGGCGCCGAAGTCGGAGCCGAAGCGTTCCCCGGGCTCCCCCGCCACGGCGAAACCGTGGTTCTGCGCGGTGATCACGACCCGTCCGGTGGCGTGCTCCAGAACCGGGACGTTAAGCCCGCGGTGCCCGTAGCGCATCTTGTAGGTGCCCCGCCCCAGGGCCCGGCCGAGGATCTGGTTGCCGAAACAGATCCCGAACAGCGGCATCCGCCGCGCCAGGAGCGCGCGGGTCAGCGCGACGGCGTGGTCCGCGGTGGCCGGATCCCCCGGCCCGTTGGACAGGAACACCCCATCGGGTTCCCGCGCCAACACCTGCTCCAGCGTGGCGCCGGCCGGCACCACATGCGTCTCGATCCCCCAAGCAGCCAACATCCGCAACGTGTTTCTCTTGATCCCCAAATCCACCGCCACCACCCGAAACCTTCGCTCACCGACGCATTCAGCGGGCTCAGCGGGGTTAATATCACTCCAATAACCCCGCTGAGCCCGCTGAATGCGGGCGGCCGGGATGGTGTAGGGGTGGGGGGTGGTGACGTCGCTGATGAGGTTGGCGCCGGTCATTGAGGGGCTGGCTAGGACGCGGGCCAGGAGGTGCGCCGGGTCGGCCAGGGCGGGGCCGGAGAAGATGCCGGCGCGCATGGAGCCGTGCTCGCGAAGGCGGCGGGTCAGCGCGCGGGTGTCCACCCCGGAAATACCCACCACGCCCTGCCGGGTCAGTTCCTCGCCGAGGGACCGGACCGACCGCCAGTTGGACGGGACCCGGGCCGGGTCCCGCACGACGTAGCCGGCGACCCAGATCCGGTGCGACTCGTCGTCCTCGTCATTCCAGCCGGTGTTGCCGATGTGCGGCGCGGTCTGCAGCACGATCTGCCGGCGGTAGGAGGGGTCGGTGAGGGTCTCCTGGTAACCGGTCATCCCGGTGGCGAACACCGCCTCACCCAGTGTCTGGCCCACCGCGCCATAGGCCTCGCCACGCACGGTGGTGCCGTCCTCCAGCACCAGCACCGCCGTCACCGCTGCACCTTCCCGTCCTCGGTGGTGATCTCGCCGCGCAACAAGGTGACCACCACCCGGGCGGGCAGCTCCATCCCCTCGTAGGGAGTGTTGCTAGCCAGGCTGGCCAGCTGAGTTCCGCGCACCGTCCAGGTGGCGTCCGGATCCACCACAACCAGCGTCGCCGGCTGTCCTACTGCAATCGGGCGGCCCTGGCCGGTCGCCCCACCGATGCGGGCCGGGCGCTCGCTCATCACTCGGGCCACCCCACGCCAGTCCAGCAGGCCCGGCCGCACCATGGTGGCCACCACCACCGACAGCGCGGTCTGCAGTCCCAGCATCCCGGGCCGGGCCGCGGACCATTCGCAGTCCTTGTCCTGGGCCGCATGCGGGGCGTGATCGGTGGCCACACAGTCCACGATGCCCGCCGCCAGCGCGGCGCGCAGCACCTGCACGTCAGCCGCGGTACGCAGGGGTGGATTGACCTTGTTGACGGGGTCGTAGCCGACCAGGCGCTCATCGGTGAGCAGCAGGTGATGCGGGGTCACCTCGGCGGATACCCGGATCCCACGCTCCTTGGCCCAGCGCAGCACCTCCACGGTGCCAGCGGTGGACACGTGGCAGACGTGCAACGCCGCCACGGCGTCCCGAGCGAGCAGGCAGTCCCGCGCCACGATCGACTCCTCGGCGGCGGCGGGCCAGCCGGTGAGCCCCAGCCGAGCGGCGATCTCCCCCTCGTGCGCCTGCGCTCCTGCAGTGAGCCGAGGGTCCTCGGCGTGCTGCGCGATCACGCCACCCAGCCCGCGGGTGTACTCCAGGGCCCGGCGCATCAGCAGTGAATCGTGCACGCACACCCCGTCGTCGGAGAACACCCGCACCGCGGCGGCGGACGCGGCCATGGCGCCCAGTTCGGCGAGCCGCTCGCCGCGCAGCCCAGCGGTGACCGCGCCGACCGGGTGCACGTCGACCAGCCCGACCTCACGACCCCGCCGGTACACGTGCTCGACGACCACCGCGTTGTCGGCCACCGGATCGGTGTTGGCCATCGCGAACACCGCGGTGTAACCACCCAGTGCCGCCGCCGCCGAGCCGGTGGCGATCGTCTCGGCGTCCTCCCGGCCAGGCTCGCGCAGGTGCGCGTGCAAGTCGACCAAACCGGGCAACGCCACTAACCCACCGCCGTCAAGCACCTCGGCTCCGGTGCCGTCCAGACCGGCGCCCAGCTCGGCAATCACCCCGTCCCGGACCAGCAGATCCACCGGATCACCCACGTCGTAGGGTCGGATCCCGCGAAGCAGCAGTGGCCGGGTCATGCCTGCTCCGCTTGCGCGGCGAGAAGGTGGTAGAGCACCGCCATCCGCACGTGCACCCCGTTGCGGACCTGTTCGGTGATCGCGGCACGAGGCGAGTCGGCAACCGAGGACGCGATCTCCATGCCGCGCAGCATCGGCCCCGGGTGCAACACCACCGCGTGCTCGGGCAGCAGCCTCAGCCGCGCTTCGGTAAGCCCGTAGCTGATCGAGTACTCCCTGGCGGAGGGGAAGAACCCGCCGTGCATCCGCTCAGCCTGCACCCGCAACATCATCACCGCGTCGGTGCCGGGCAACGCGGCATCGAGGTCGTGCCCGACCGTGACACCCCAGTTCTCCACACCGCAAGGCAGCAGGGTTGGTGGGGCTGCCAGGCGGATCCGGGCACCCAGAGTGATCAAGAGCTCGATGTTCGAGCGAGCGACCCTGCTGTGCAGCACATCGCCCACGATGGTGACGGTCCGCCCATTCAGGGTGCCCAACCGCTCACGGAGGGTAGCCGCGTCCAGAAGTGCCTGGGTCGGGTGTTGGTGGGCGCCGTCGCCGGCGTTGATCACGTGGATGGGCACCCAACTGGCAAAGCGATGCGCGGCACCCGACGCGGGGTGGCGGATCACCACGCAGTCCGCGCCCATCGCGGCCACGGTGAGCGCGGTGTCGCGCAGCGACTCCCCCTTGGCCACCGACGAGCCATCGGCGGAGATGTTGACCACATCGGCGCTCATCCACTTGCCGGCGATCTCGAAGGACACCCGGGTGCGGGTGGAGCTCTCATAGAACAACGTGACCAGGGTGCGCCCACGCAACGTGGGTAATTTGCGCACCTCCCGGCCCAGCAGCGCCTGCTTGAGCGTCTCGGCCGTATCCAGCAGCGCCGTGGCGGTCTCGCGCCGAAGATCAGCGGTGCTCAGCAGGTGCCTCACCGCCGGCTCCGGCGGATCACGACAGCATCAACGCCGTCCGTTTCGATCAGCAGCACACCGACCTCCTCGTCGCGGGACGTCGGCAGGTTCTTGCCCACGTAGTCGGCCCGAATCGGCAGCTCACGGTGGCCCCGGTCGATCAGCACGGCGAGTTGGACCGCCCGGGGGCGGCCGTACTCGCGCAGCGCGTCAAGCGCAGCCGCCACGGTGCGGCCGGAGTACAGCACGTCGTCGACCAGCACGACGAGCGCATCGTCGAGCCCACCGGTGGGCAGCTCAGTTGGCTGCAACGGGCGGGTGGGACGGCGCCGCAGGTCGTCCCGGTAGAGGGTGATGTCAAGGGTGCCCAGACCTGGCCGGGTCGCACCGAACTCCCGGATCCGCTCCGCCAACCGGTGCGCCAGCGGGACACCGCGAGTGGGGATGCCAATCAGCAGCACCGTCTCAGGAGCGGTGCGCTCGATGATCTGATGCGCCATCCGGGCGACGATGCGCGCGACATCGGCCGCCCCCAGCAGCTCACGCTGCTGCGGTGGCCCTGCCTCACCCACCGCACCCGTCCCGGAGGGGGACGCCACGGTGGACCTCCTTCCCCGCCTCACGGGACGGGCCTTAAAGGACGTCAGGTGCTCCGAGCGGCGCCCGGACCCCACCCGGACGGTATCAGCGAGGTTACCCACGCTCACCCACTGCCCCATCCGGGTGATGTATGTGACTCTACGCGGTCTTGGGCCCGCAATGGCTTGACCTCGGAGGTTACTCAGCGCAGCATTACTCTCCGTATCATCCCGACGTTCGCGGGACGCCCCAAGGCGTTGAGCTGGTCGGGGTCTAAAGAAGGAGAAGGGGCCAGATGGGCGACTACGCCAAAGCACTGGGGTCCAAACTGCGCGGCATCCGTCAGCAGCAAGGTCTGTCGCTGCACGGTGTCGAGCAGAAGTCGGCAGGCCGCTGGAAAGCGGTGGTGGTCGGCTCCTATGAGCGCGGCGACCGGGCGGTCACGGTGCAGAAACTCGCCGAGCTCGCCGACTTCTACGGGGTCCCGGTACCCGAACTGCTGCCCGAGGGCCGGGTCCCCTCCGGTAGCGAACCAGCCACCAAGATCGTCATCAACCTGGAGCGCCTGCAGCAACTGCCCGTGGACAAGGTGGGACCGCTGGCCCGCTACGCCGCGACGATCCAGAGCCAGCGCGGTGACTACAACGGCAAGGTGCTGTCCATCCGCACCGAGGACCTCCGCTCACTGGCGATCATCTACGACATGACGCCGGGTGATCTCACCGAGCAGCTCATCGGCTGGGGTGTGCTTCCTCCGGAGGCTCGCCCCAGCAAGGACAAAGAAGAGGCCTGACTCGCCGTTCACGAGCCGCGCGGCAGCGCGGCCAAGGCGCCGAGCACGCCATTGACGAATCGCGGCGAGTCGTCGGTCGACAGCAACTTGGCCAGCTCGATGGCCTCGTCGATGGCGACCGCGTCGTCCACCTCGTCGGAGAACAACAGTTCGAACACACCCAACCGGAGCACCGCCCGGTCCACCGCGGGCATTCGCGTCAAGGCCCAGCCATGGGCCTGCTCGGTGAGCAAACGGTCGATGTCCGCCCCGTGCTCGACCACCCCGTGCACCAATAGGACCGTGTACTCGTTGATTGGTGGTAGCTCGGGCGCCCCGAGCCGCTCAGTGAGCAAGGCGATCGGGTCCAGCCCTCGCAAGTCGGATTCGAAGAGGATGTCGACGGCGCGTTTGCGGGCCTTGCTGCGGGCGCCCACGTCAACTGCTGACGCGGCCGAGGTAACGCCCGTCCCGGGTGTCCACCTTGACCTTGTCACCGGTGCCGACGAACAGGGGTACCTGGATCTCGGCACCGGTCTCCAATGTGGCGGGCTTGGTACCACCGGTCGACCGGTCCCCCTGCAGGCCCGGGTCGGTGTGGGAGATCACTAACTCCACCGAGGTGGGCAGCTCGATGTAGAGCGGGGTGCCCTCGTGGATTGCCACCAGCGCGGTCTGGTTGTCCAGCAGGTACTTCGCCGCATCTCCGACGACGCCACCAGGAATGGTGATCTGGTCGTAGGTGTCACCGTCCATGAACACGAAGTCAGCGCCGTCGGCGTACAAGTAGGTCATATCGCGCCGGTCGACGGTGGCGGTGTCGACCTTGGTACCAGCGTTGAATGTCTTGTCCACGACTTTGCCGGACAGCACGTTCTTCAAGGTGGTCCGCACGAAAGCGCCACCTTTGCCCGGTTTCACATGTTGGAAGCTCACGACCGACCACAACTGGCCATCGAGGTTGAGCACGAGCCCGTTCTTCAGGTCATTGGTGGTGGCCACGTCAGCCTGTCACTCCCCGGTCATCGCAAGCAGGGTACGACCACGAGATCCTTCGTGGTCAGGGTGAGGAGCTCGGGCTCGCCGTCGGAAACGACGAGAGTGTCCTCAATGCGCACGCCGCCCCTGCCCGCCAGGTAGACACCCGGCTCGACGGTGACCGTCATGCCAGCGGCCAGTGTACCGACCCCGGACCGCGACAACGCCGGAGCCTCATGGATCTGCAGGCCGACACCGTGGCCGAGACCGTGCACGAACTCCTCGCCGTGCCCAGCGTCCGTGATCACGGCTCGGGCCGCCGCATCCACCTCACGGACATCGGCCCCCACCCGCAGCGCAACACGTCCGGCGGCCTGCGCTTGGGCAACCAGATCGTAGAGCTCCCGCTGCCAACCAGCCGGCTCGCCGAGCACCATGGTGCGGGTCATATCGGAGTGGTAGCCCTCGACCAAGGCACCGAAGTCCATCTTCAGCAGATCGCCGCGGCGCAGCGGCGCGTCGGTCGGGCGATGGTGTGGCACCGCGGAGTTCGCCCCGGTCGCCACGATGGTCTCGAACGACGGGCCGGCCGCGCCGGCCGCCACCATCCGGGCCTCCAGGTCACGGGCCACCTCACGCTCAGTGCGACCCGGGCGCAATCCACCCTCGGCGAGCAGTCCGGCCAGGGCGGTGTCGGCGGCGGCGCACGCGGCGCGCAGCACGGCGATCTCGGCCTTGTCTTTGATCATCCGCAACACCTCCACCAGCCGCGAGGTGGCGACCAGCACATCCGGGCCGGTGACCTGCGCTAACGCGGCGTGCCCGTCCACCGTCACCACATGGCTCTCGAAACCCAGCCGGCCGATCCCCGCTGCAAGGGCGTCCTTAGCCAACCGCAGGCGAATGGACCTGTGGATCACCCTGCGCAGGTCGGGCACCTGCCGCTGTGACTGCGTGTCGTATCGGCCGTCGGTGGCGAACGCGCTGCGCTCGTCACCTTCGACGTGCACCAGCAGGGCACCGTTGGACCCGGTGAAGCCGGTGAGGTAGCGGATGTTGAGCAGGTCAGTGACCAGCAGCGCGTCGAGCTCCCGCGCACGGAGCTGCTCACGGAGCGCCGCACGGCGCTGAGGATGAGACATGGTCCCGACGGTAGCGGGTGGTCAGGTTCCGGCGCAGCCAGCGATCCAGCGCAGCGCGAGCAGGTAACCCTCGACCCCCAAGCCGACGATGACCCCGGACGCGATGGCCGAGAGGTAACTGTGCTGCCGGAAGGGCTCGCGGGCGTGCACGTTGCTGATGTGCACCTCCACTAATGGCGCCGTGAGCTGCGCGGCGGCGTCCCGGACCGCGATCGAATAATGCGTCCAAGCCCCAGCGTTGAGCACCACCGGTGTCGTGGTGTCGGCAGCCTCGTGCAGCCAGCTCAGCATGACGCCCTCGTGGTCGGTCTGGCGCACGTCCACCGCCAACCCCAGCTCGGTGCCGACCCGCCGGCACCGAGCCACCAGGTCATCGTGGGTGGTCGCACCGTAAACGTCGGGCTCGCGGGTCCCGAGCCGGCCCAGGTTCGGCCCGTTGAGCACCAGCACCTTCACGTGTCACTGGCCACTGCGGCGTAGGCTGCGGCGAGCAGCTCGGGGTCTGGATCCTCCAGCCGTCCGGGCTTCGCCAGACCGTCGAGCACCACGAAACGCAACACCCCTGACCTGGTCTTCTTGTCGTTGCGCATCCCTTCCAGCAACTCCGGGAGCGCGCTGGCGTCGTAGCCTGTGGGCAACCCGATCGAGGTGAGCACCGCTCGGTGGCGCTGCGCGGTGGCGTCGTCGAGCCGCCCGGTGAGCCGGGCCAACTCAGCCGCGAACACCATGCCGACGCTTACCGCGGCGCCGTGCCGCCACCGGTAGCCCTCCCGACGTTCCAGGGCATGGCCCAGCGTGTGCCCGTAGTTGAGCACCTCACGCAGGTGGGACTCGCGCAGGTCGGCGGCCACCACGTCAGCCTTGACCTTGATCGCGCGGCCGACCAGCTCCTCCAACACCGGCCCGGCCGGATCCAGCGCGGCGTCCGGGTCGGCCTCGATCCGTTCCAGGATCACCGGGTCGGCGATGAACCCCGCTTTGACCACCTCGGCCATCCCGGCGACCAGCTCGGCTCGGGGCAGCGTGTGCAGGGTGGCGAGGTCCACCAGGACCGCGGCAGGCTCGTGGAACGAGCCGACCAGGTTCTTGCCCGCGTCGGTGTTGATCCCGGTCTTGCCACCCACCGCGGCGTCCACCATAGCCAGCAGCGTGGTGGGTACCTGCACCACCCGGACCCCCCGCAGCCAGTTCGCGGCGACGAACCCGGCGAGATCAGTCACCGCCCCGCCGCCGAAGCCGACCACGGTGCCGGTGCGGCCCAGACCGACCTGCCCAAGCACGTCCCAGCAAAATCCCGCCACCGACAGGGTTTTGCCGGCCTCGGCGTCGGGCACCTCGATGCGATAAGCCTGCGAACCGAGGTACTCCAACACGGCGCGTAACGACTCCGCGGGATCGACCTGGGTCGGCTGGTGCACGATTGCCACGGCGCCGCTGCCGAGCACGTCCAGCAGCTCGGCCCGCAGGTACCGCCCGATGATCACGTCGTAGGGCTGCGCCGTCGCCACCCGGATCCGTCGCGACTCGGTATCATTGGCCTGGTCCGATAGCTCACTGGTCTCGCTCATTGCCCCTCCTCCGCTCACCTGCTATTGAGCCCTCCTACTATTGGGGCAGGCTCACCAGCACCTCTGTCACGATGTCGTCCACCGCGCGACCAGTCGTCGGCACGACGACGCTGGACACCGCTTCGTAAATTGGGCGCCGTTGCTCGAGTAGTTGCCGCAGATGCGCTCGGGGGTTCGGGAGCAGCCACGGGTGCAGTGGCACCAGGCCCTCCCGGCGAAGCAGCTCATCAAGGTGCACATCTAGGAATACGACGTGGAAGGGGATCAGCTGTTTCTGAATTGCGGGATTCAGCGGCGTGCCACCACCGAGCGCGAGCACGCCCGCGTGATCCGCGAGGACAGCCCCGATGAGGTCACACTCGACCTCGCTGAATCGTTCCCGTCCCAGCTGCACCACCAGCTCTCCGGCCGGCAGGCCGCACTCGTTGCGCAGGTCATCATCAAAGTCACGAAACGAGACCCCCAGCTTGCCCGCGACGAGCCGGCCGACAGTGCTCTTCCCCGCGCCTGGCGGGCCGATGAGGACCAGGACCGGACCGTGCACCGTGCTCACGGAAGCAGCGTAGCGTTTACCCGGCGGCGGTTCGGTGCTCCCGGACCAGGGTTTTGAACAGAGAGTAGGCGGTGGGGATCAGGGTGCGGCGGCGGGCCGGGGTGGTGTTGGCCAGTGCAGCGACGCCGGTGCCGACCTGGGGGCAGAAACCGACGAATGCCGTGAAGCCACGGGTTCCCCCACTGTGGAAGAGCACATCGCCATGGCGGGAGCTCCGGTGGTTCCACACCAGGCAGATGCGGTCCTTGCCCTTGCCAGCCACCCGCGGCACCTGAGTGGCGCGCAGGGCAGCGGCCAGTGGGGTGGCCTCCGGGTGCAGGTGGGCGTGCAGGTAGCGCAGCAGATCGGTGGCGCTGGAGCGCAACGTGCCCGCCGGGGCGAGCGCGCCCATCTCCCACGCCGGCACCGGCCGGCCCCGGCGATGGCCAGTGGCGCACAGCGGGCCCGGCCCGGTGCGGGTGCCGGTCATGCCCAGCGGGCGGCAAACGCGATCGAGGACCAGATCCCGGTACTCGGCTGCGGCGGCGTTGGCCAGTAGTTGCCCGAGCAGGCCCACGCCGAAGTTGGAATAGTGCGCGTGGACCCTGGGGTGGGGCCGAACCCGGGCGGTGGCCCGGTAGAGGTCATCGAGGCGGTAGCGGGCGTACGGGTTGGTCGTCCAGACCGGTAGGGCCCGCAGGTAGAGGTTGGCCGGCAAGCGGGGGAACCCGGCGGTGTGGGTGGCCAGCTGCGCCAGGGTGATCGGCAGGTCAGTGACGCGGGCCTCGGGTGGTAGGTAGGCGGTGATCGGGTCGTCGTAGTCCACTTCGCCGCGGGTGACCATCTCGGCCAGCAGCAACGCGGTGAACGTCTTGGTGATCGAGCCCAGCTCGAAAACGGTGTGCGCATCCGGCACGGGGTCGCCGTGGCAGGCCACTGCCGTCTCACCGTCGACGACAGCGGCCAGGACCACCGCCGGTGCGCGGGTGAGCCCCGCGATCGTGCGCGTCGACGCGTCGAGTCGCCCCGACAGGTCGGTCACTGGGTGGCCCGGGCGCCGATCCGGCGGGACACGGCGAGGGTGCCGGCGATCGCGGCGACGACCGTCGGATGGTAGTGAGCGCTGAACGCCTTGGCGGGATCGGTCGGCACCCGGTCGGGCCCGGCGGGGAGCAACCCGTCCGGCTGTTGGGCGCGGGCCAAGGCCTCCCAGGCGTGCGGATGGTCGTCGGGTTCGGCCAGGCACAGATCGACAATCAGGAGCTCGCCGACCAGGTCCCACTGGCCGGCTTCGAGGTAGACCTCCAGCCACGCCGGCAGCCAGGCGTGCAGATAGGTCTGCAGGTGAGCCGGCAGGCCGTCCGGACGGGCGCCCCAGTCGGTGAGGTGGAACACCGCATGGGTCACTGCATACAGGGTGAAGAAATCGATCGCCCACGGCTCGGGTGTTCCACCCAGCCAGGTCCGGGCGGTCAGCGCGGCCGGATCCGCCCGGTTCGGCAAACCCAGCAGGCGCTCGGCGTTGAAAATCGCCAGCGCCCGGTTGGGTACCACCTCGAGCACGCGGGCCGCGCGCAGTCCGTTCAGGTGTGCCGCCAGCTCGTCGAGCCCTGCGTGGCGGTGACCGGCCCGGACAAACCAGGCATAGGTCTCCGTCGGATAAGTCTCGATCGGTTGCTCACGCTGCAGCTCGTAGAGCACATCACCGTCGCGGAATTGTGCCCAGGCGAAAGCAGCCAGCGCAGGAGCGAGCTGCGACTCCCGGCTGCCCGTCGCCGCCTCGCGTATCGAGATGGACGCGGTGAGGGCCAGCTCCCCCAGGGGTTTGATGTCCTCATTGGGGCGCAGCAGGTCGGAGGCGACATCGGAGGGCAGAGCAAAGTGATCCCGCGCCGCATCCAGCCAGCCCAAGGCGCGGACCGAGACTTGGTGCGCGGTGGCGACCCACGAGGGTCTGGCGTCACTCACCGGCCCCACTCTCCAATCCGTAGCGCGCAATCGCAATCTCCAACTGCAGCCGGGGGTCTGTTCCGGCAACAAGTTCCAGCTGGCGTAACACCGGCTCGACCAGGAACGGCGGACTCATCGTGACCTCACCTCCGGCGGCGAGCCAGCGGGCCAACCGGGCCGCGGTGAGATGGTCGCGGCGCAGCATGGCCCGAGTCACCCCGCGGGCCACATCCAGCCGGTGACGCCGCGCGTCGGCATGAAGTGGACCATCCAGCCCGGGTGCCGCCAGCGGGGAGAGCTGCGCCAGCAGTCCCCCCCAGGCCAACCAACCGCGGTCATAGCCGACACTCGCGCCCGTCGGTGCCGGGTAGGGGCGGGCGTAGCTGATCGCCCCGAGGCGGGTCAGTGTCTCGCCGGTGGCCCAGTCCCGCAAGATCCGCACCAGCACCGTGTCATCGGCCGCCGCGTCCAGGTCCGGCTCCGGGGCGGGGAACGTCCGGATGCTGGTCTCCACCACTTCAATGTCATCGGGACCGAATAGGTGCCCCGCCAACACGAAAGGCGCAAGAGCGTCCGGACCGAGCACCCGCACCGCGGCCAACCCCGCCCGGCACTCTGCGGAGCTGCCCTCAGCCGGGAGCTGGTCAGCCAGCTGGAACGCGTCGTCCGCGCCGGTCAAGGCGCGGACGACGCTGCCCGCCAGCGTCTCTACCGCCGTCGCATAGACCGCCCGCGGCGGCCCAGAGAGCGCTGACATGTCGCTACTACTCTTCGTCGTCTGCCGGGTCGCTCGGCGAAGACAGCAGCAGCAACCCCAGCAGCAGCAGTGCTCCTGCAGCTCTCGGCATATACAGTGGCGGCCGCCCCACCAGACTCTCCGAGGGGGCCATCAGCTCCGCCACGGCGGCCTGCTCAGGTGCCGAGGCCACCAATCCCCTATCAACCGGACGCGTTGCCTGTCCTAGCTTCATACCGGTCTCCTTGTACTCGACTGCCACCTTCACAGCACCAGGGGTGCGATCGTTCGGGTACGATCTTCCGGGACCCTGGTGCCTTGACAGAAGCTGGCATTCGCTAGGCTGGCACATCACCACCTCGGTACGTAGGCCTCACACCCCAAAATACGTAGTTGACGGCTCCTTTCTCAGTAGCTTCGATATCCGAGCGCCGCAGCGCTAATAGATCAGAAGGCCTGAACCGCAGAAATCCACCAAACCGCCTATTTCACTCGTCAGAGCTGGCAAAACAAGGGCCTCGTGATCTATGAAATGTCGGTGGATCCGGCGTTGTCCAGGAGATTTCTCTTTGCGAATACGTAGTTTTCGATGACCACTACGTATTCCGAGATGGTGCGGTCGGGTCAGCGCCGGCGGGAAGTATCGAGGTAGGCCCGGGCGTTGCGGATGGTCTCGGCCAGTGCGTCACCACCGAACTTCTCCAGCGCGGCGTCGGCGAGCACCAGCGCGACCATCGCCTCAGCCACCACGCCCGCGGCGGGAACCGCGCAGACGTCGGAGCGCTGGTTGATTGCGACGGCCGCCTCGCCGGTGGCGACGTCCACCGTGGCCAGCGCTCTCGGTACGGTAGAGATCGGTTTCATCGCCACCCGGACCCGCAGCGCCTCCCCGTTGGTCATGCCACCTTCGAGACCACCAGCCCGGTTGGTGCCACGCTGCACCCCGTCGGGCCCAGGGGCCATCTCGTCGTGTGCCACGCTGCCCCGGCGGCGCGCGGTGGTGAACCCGTCCCCCACCTCCACGCCCTTCATGGCCTGGATGCCCATCAACGCGCCGGCCAGTCGGGCATCCAACCGCCGGTCGGCGTGCACAAAGGAACCCAGCCCGACCGGCAGCCCGTAGGCCAAGACCTCAATCACGCCACCCAGCGTGTCACCGTCCCGTTTCGCCGCGTCCACCTCGGCGACCATCGCCGCCGTCGCCTCCGCAGCGAACGCGCGGACCGGGCTGGCGTCGATCCGCTCCAGGTCACCAGGCCCGGGCAAGACGTTCGTGGGGGCGTCCACCTGCCCCAGCGACACCACGTGGGACAACACCGCAACACCCAGCGCCTGGCGCAGGAACGCCTTGGCCACAGTACCCAGGGCGACCCGGGAGGCGGTCTCGCGAGCACTGGCCCGCTCCAGCACCGGCCGAGCGTCGTCGAAGCCGAACTTGGTCATCCCGGCCAGGTCCGCGTGGCCGGGCCGGGGCCGGGTCAGTGGCGCGTTGCGGGACTGCGCGGCGAGCACGTCCGGGTCCACCGGGTCGGCCGCCATCACGGTCTCCCACTTGGGCCACTCGGTGTTGCCGATCCGGATCGCCACCGGGCCGCCCAGCGTCCGGCCGTGCCGGATGCCCCCGAGCAGGTCCACCTCGTCGGCCTCGAACGCCATCCGCGCCCCACGGCCGTACCCGAGACGGCGACGGGCCAGCTCGGCCTGCACGTCCTTGGAGGTCACCTCGACCCCGGCGACCATGCCCTCCAGCACAGCAACCAGGGCCGGGCCGTGCGACTCCCCCGCGGTGATCCAGCGCAACATGGCGCCATCGTGCCACGCTGCGGGGCTCATGCCTCGGCGACGGCCGCCGGCTCGGACCCGGGGCGCAGCAGCCGGTGCATCACCGCGCCGACCACCACCAGCGCAACCACGAACAGCAGCGCGAGGTACTGCAGCACCCAGCTGGTGCCGGCCGGGTCGTACACCGCCTGCCGCGGCCACGCGATGTTCACCAGCATCGCCGTGCCGTAGGCCACCGCGAACAGGTTCACCGGCAGCCCCCAGCGGCCCAGCGAGAAGCCGCCTTGGTGCATCGGCGGGAGCCGCCGGCCCAGCCGGGCACCCAGGGCCGGCACGGTGACCAGCAAATACGCCAGGTACACGATCACTACCGAGGTGCTGGTGACCGCCGCGAACGCCGCCGGGTTCCCCAAGTTGATCAACAATACCGCGATGGCCAGCACTCCCACGGCGATGCCGGTGCGGATCGGCGTCCCGGTCTGCGGGCTGACCCGGGCCAGCAGCCGGGAGCCAGGCAGCCGGCCGTCCCGGGCCATGCTGAACATTACCCGCGACGCGGAGTTCTGGATCGCCAGGCAAGCCGACACGATCGAGATCGCCACCACCGCGAGCAGCACCCGACCAAGCGTGGAGTCCAGCCGGCTGGTGATCACATAGGCGATGCCGCTGGTGGACAGCTGCCCGTCGGTCAGCGACGGTGCCGCCATCAGCGCAGCCACAATCATGAAACCGCCACCGACGAACGAGACCAGCAGCGCCCGCAGAATCGCCGAAGGCACCACCCGCCGCGGCTGAGTCGTCTCCTCGGACAGTTCCGCGGCGCTGTCGAACCCGTACATCACATAGGCCGCCATCAGCGTGGAGGCGAGGAAGGCAGGCAGGTAAGGGCTGTTGCCGAGCGTCTCGGTGACCACCCCGGGACCGCGTTCGGCGTGGCCGAACAGCAGGACCAGCAGCAGCATCACCCCGATGAGCTCACAGGTCACCCCCATCCCGTTGATCAGCGCCATGAAGCGCACCCCGACAGAGCTGATCACGGTGGCCAGCGCGATCAGCACCGAGCCCAGCAGGATCCCGTTGGCCGCACCGGACGCCGAGGTGATCGAGGGGTCGGTGCCGACGAGCTGAAATCCCGACCACACCGCGGGCAGCACCGCCTGCAGCGCGATGCCGATGGCCGCCACGCTCACGATGTAGCCGACCAGCATCGCCCAGCCGGCGAACCAGCCGACGGTCTCACCGGCCAGCCGGCGCGACCACTGGTAGATGCACCCGGCCAGCGGCCAGCTCGCCGCCAACTCGGCGAACACCAGCGCCACGCACAGCTGGCCGGCGAACACCAGCGGCCAGGTCCAGAAGAACGCCGGGCCACCGAAGGAGTAGCCCAGCGCGAAGAGCTGGAACACCGTGGTGAGGATCGAGACAAAGGAGAACCCCGCTGCGAAGGAGGAGAAGGCGCCGAGCTGGCGGTGCAGCTCCTGCCGGTAGCCGATGTGGCGTAGGTCGTCAGCGTCGATGCTGGCCTGGGTCGTCACTGGCTCGCCTTTCTCGGGAGGTGACGAGCGCGCACCAGGCAGCCGAGGGTGTCGCAGATGACCCGGGTCGCGATGAGCGCGGTGATCTCTGCGTGGTCGTAGGGCGGGGAGCACTCCACGACCTCCATGCCCGCCAGCGGGCGCGCGGCGATGAGCTGGATGAACTTCAGCACCTCGCGGGGCAGGAAACCGCCGGGCTCGGGCCATCCCGTACCGGGCACGAACGCGGCGTCGAGGCAGTCGACGTCGAAGGACAGCCAGACGGCGTCAGTACCGTCCCAAGCGACGTCCAGGGCGCGCTGCGCGGCGGCCTCAATGCCCATCTCCACGCAGTCGGTGACAGTCATGATCGTCGTGCCGCGCTCCCGGCCGACTTGCACCCCGGGCCGGGGGGCCTGCCAGCCGCCGATGCCGATTTGCACCAGGTTTTGTGGTGGCACATTGGGGATGTCCGTGGCGTGGAACCACGGGGTGGTGTGCATCCGCTCGTCGAGGTCAGTTTCCTGGGTGTCGACGTGGCGGTCGAAATGGATGATGCCGAGCTTGCTGCCGTTCAAGTGTTCGGCGACGGCGCGGGTGGTCGGGTAGCCGATTGAGTGGTCGCCACCCAGTACCACCGGAAAGGCGCCGGAAGCGTAGACATGCCCGACTGCCTTGGAGATCTGGTCGAAGGTCTTCTCGATATTGCCCGGGATGGTGAACACGTCGCCGAGGTCACCGATAGTGATCGACTCCCGCAGGTCGACACCGAGTTCGAAACTGTACGGTCCGTACAACGCGGAGATCTTACGTATCCCTTGGGGGCCGAAACGGGTTCCGGACCGGTAGGTGGTGCCCCCGTCGAATGGGGCGCCGAGCACCGCCACGTCGTACTCGCCGCAGCGACGGACGTCCTCGACGTAGGGCGCCTTGAGAAAGGTGTTGATCCCGGCGAAATGCGGCAACTCGCCGCGGGAGAAGGTGGGGATCCGCCGATCGACGATCGAGTCGGCACCCGGCAGGCCCAGCTCAAGCCCCCGGGCGATCTCCTGTTCGCCCTTCGTTGTCGACAGCGCCGCTTCTGCCTCGACGGCGTAGCGTGCCTCCGGGCCGTAGTTGTCGTGTAAGTCGTCCACGTTGGGCCTCCGGGTCCACGGCGCCCGGCCGCGAGGCAGCCGGGCATGGCTGGCCTCCCGGGCTTTTGTCCCGCCGTGGAACGGGCAGCGCACTGCCCGCCTGCACCTCTTGGACCAGACCCACTGACGAACAGCGACGGAACCCTAGATGCGCCTCACTCACTAGAGTGAGTCAGAACCATCACACGACATCCCCATGACCGCACGGTAACCGCTACGTTTCCGCCACATCACCAGATCTTGCCCCCGACATAGAGCCATATCGGGGCAATTCGACCGCTGATTACCCCGATATGGCTCCATGTCGGGGCTGGCTCAGACTCCGATCACGCCGATCCCGGTGTCGTGGAAGTCTTTGAGGTTGCGGGTGGCCAGAACCGCGTGGTGAGCGCGGCAGATGGACGCGATTTGTGCGTCGAATCCGTCGATGGGCAGTCCGGCATGATCACGACGGGTCACGATCGTGGGGTAGTGCGCTGCCGCCGCGGCATCGAAGGGCAAGACCTGATCCTTGAAGGTGGCAAAGACGTCGTCGACAGTCATCTCCAAGAGGTCGCAGCACGCACGGACCCAGTCTCGAACGACCGGGTCAGGGGACGGCCTCATGAGCTCGGATGCAACATTGGTGTCGATTATGATCATGAAGAGAGGTTGGCTGACTGACGCACCGCTGCGCGATGAGCACGTCGAGGAGGCAATCAGCCTGATCGCGCACGACTTCATGAAGATGACGGCAGGGCAGAAGGCGTTCCTGCGCGCCGTGGCCTCAAGGGACGGCACCGTCGACCCTCAGGCATCCGAGGTGTAGGTGTAGCTGATGGCCCGGCTGCTGCAGAGCCACATGCTGCTCGGTCACCTCAACGGACAGGACTGGTACGAGGTGCACCCGCTAGCCAGGAGAACGCTCGGCCTGCCATGAGTCGCAGGGGTCGAGCCATGAGCACCGGCAGGCAGGCAGCCCGGAGCCTGCACCGGGATGTCGAGGCCGTGTGGGAGCGGCTGTGGGCCGAGTTCGTGCTGCATGACGGGTTGACCGAGCGGGTGAGCAAAGCTGCGGTGCTCCGTCAGCTGCTCGCCCCGCAGCCGGCCGGCCTCGCCGCAACCTGAGTGCTCGACGGCGAGGCCATTACCGCTAACCGGGTGCGGCTGTGGTCGCGGCTGCTGCAGCTCAACGAGAAACGCGACGCGCTGGCCACTGTCCATCCGGCCATAATGTCGAAGGTTCGGCTGGCGGTGAGCAGCTCCTCGACACCTGCGGCGTCGGCCGAGCTCATCTGGCTGAGCACGACGTGCGGATGGGTCACCAGTTCCCAGTGGCTGGGGCAGCTCGCCAGGATGCGAATGGCAAGCAGCAGCTTCATCGTCGTGTCGTAGCCCATCGGCTACATTTGAGATGTGACAGAGATCGCGTTGCGGGAGCTGCGCAATAACACCAGCGAGGTGCTGCGCCGCGTCGAGAACGGTGAGGAACTGGACGTTACCGTCAACGGCCGCCCAGTTGCCCGGCTCGTTCCGCTGCCCCGCCGACGCGCGTTCTTGAGCTGGGACGAGATCCACGACCGCTGCGCGCCGAATCACCCACGTCGCTCGTGGTATCGATGATCACAATCGGCGAGCTCCGATCGGGCGTGTTGAGTGCCATCGACACGGCGGCCCGGGCGGCCCGGCTACGAAGCCTGGCCAAGGCGCTCGAATCGGAGCCGCTACCAGTCAATGACGAGGTATCGGTCGCCTGGGCCTAGCTGCGAGCGCAGTTACGTGAGTTAGGTCGGCGCCTTGCGGTCAATGACTCCTGGATCGCGGCGACGGCGATCGCGCATGGGCTGCCGCTGGTCACCCAGGACCGCGACTACACTAATGTGCCCGGCCTGACCGTCGTCGCGCTGTAGCGTCGCGGTCCGCGCCCGGCGCACAGTATTGACCGTGCATGGGTGGTCAGCGCCGCTGACATACCGTGGAGCGGTGGTCGATGTCAAGGACCTGGACCGTGCGACGGTCGACATCAACGCGATAGATCACGCGGTAAGTGCCCCGCCGTGCGCCCAGCAACCTGAGAACGGCCCCACCAACGGCTTGCCCACCCGGAGCGGGTTCTCGGCGAGCGGCCCGTCGAAAAAATCCAGCACAGCTGCTGCCACTGCCTCGGGCAACCGTTCGGCCAAGGCGCGCCGTGCCGCAGGCTGGACCCGAACGTCGAACCGCCCACTCACGCTCCCGCGCGGCGACGAGCAAGGTCAGCGCGCAGCTGCGCGACGGTCGCGCCGGGATCCCCGGATTCGAGGCTGGCGAGGCTCTCGGCGATCCGTCCGACGGCTCCCTCATCGCTGAGCACCTCCAGCGTGATCTCGAGCCCTTCAAGGTCATCGATCGATACCAGTACGAACTGCGCCTCGCCGTTGCGTGTGACGGTAATCCGCTCATGCTGCTCGCTGACCCGCCGACCAAGCTCAGACAGGCGAGCCTTGACATCGCTGAGCGACAGGGTGGTTCCAGACAAGAATCAAGAGTAGCCCAGAAGAGACCGGAATTCCGACCAATCCTGCGCGACCCGGTCGAGGAGCCGGGTGACGTCGGTGACGCGGTCGCCGAGGGCGAGTACCAGCCACCCGGGGCACTCCAACGCTGAGCACGCCCAGCGCAGCCCTGGCTCCTCCCCGGCACCCTCCGGCGGCCCGCCGATATCCTCCCCCACCACCACGAGCATTCCCACGACGCGCGCGCCACCCGTACCGGCGGGCCCGGCGAGCACCGGATCACCACCGTCTAGTAGAACGGTGTGGTGGAGCAATGGGGCACCATCCACCTCGACGGCAAGCTCGCCGTGGTAACGCCCGCCTTGCTGACGTGCGCGCCCGAGCATCACCACTTCGCGTAACATGGCCCGAGCCCCGCGCTGGACGATGACGGTCATGCTGCTGTGCAGCTCCGCGCCATCGCAGACGACGGTCGGCTCCGGACACCAGTCCAGCACAGCACCAGCCGCCAGCGCCACGGCAACGGTCCACTGCGCGGCTGCCGGATGACGACCCGCCTGCACCACCATGGCCGCCGCCGAGCACAGCTGCAGCGATGTGCCGGCGCCGAGGTGGACGTCCAACGCCAGCTCGTCGCCGCCCAGCGGTCCGCCGGCGGCCTGCACTATGTGCACCCGGTGGGGACCGGTCTGGCGCAACACGATCGGCGGGGCGCCCCGCGACCGCAAGCGGTCGGCCACAGGCCCGGATTCGACCGTGAGCTCGGCACGGGCCCGCACCCGGCTCGTGAGTGGGTAACAGTGTCCTGACACTGTTACCCACTCACGAGCCGGGTGCGCAGCCAGTCCACGACCGGTTCAGCGGTGGGCTGGTCACGCAGCGAGATCAGCACGGTGGGCCGGTCGCCGCGGACCGCTAGGGCGTCTCGGCGCATCACGTCCAGGTCAGCGCCGACCAGCGGGGCGAGGTCGATCTTGTTGATCACCAGCAGGTCGGCGCGGGTGACGCCCGGTCCGCCCTTGCGGGGCACCTTGTCGCCACCGGCGACGTCGAGGACGAAGATCTGCGCGTCGATCAGGCCGTAGCTGAATGTGGCGGTGAGGTTGTCACCGCCGCTTTCCACCAGCACCAGGTCGGGATCGTGGCACGTGGTGAGCTCCTCGACGGCGTCGAGGTTGGCAGTGATGTCGTCGCGGATCGCGGTATGCGGGCAGCAGCCGGTGCGCACCGCCCGGATCCGCTCGTCGGGCAGCACCCCGTTGGTGCGCAGGAAATCGGCGTCCTCGGTGGTGTAGATGTCGTTGGTCA
>JBOHFG010000311.1:0-2314 GCA_050699575.1 Pseudonocardiaceae bacterium | reverse complement strand
CCTCCACAGTGGAGGGTGCGACCGCGGTACCAGGGCTCGGTTAGTCCGGTTAGTCCCGGGTGGAGAACATGCCGGTGAATGTCATTCGCAGCACGCAGTCCGCGCCGCGGTGTGCGGAGCCGATGATCTCTACCAGACCGAGGCCAGGGCGGCTCTGGGAGCGGCGCGCGCTGATCACCTCCAGTCGCATGCGCAGTAGGTCACCGGGGAACACCGGGGCCAGCCACGACAGGTCCCGGCCGCCCGGCGAGCCCTGTGCGGTGGAATCGGCCAGCACGGTGTCCACGTACGCGCGCGACCATAGACATGCGGTGAACCAGCCCGACGCGCACAACCCGCCGAGTACCGAGCGCTTCGCGGCCTCCTCGTCCAGGTGGAACGGCTGCGGATCGAACCGCTGGGCGAACGCGAGCATCTCTGCCCGGTCGACCTTGACCTCACCGAGATCAAATACGGTGCCCGGGCTCAGGTCCTCGAACGCGATGGTGGCCATAGCGTCGATCCTGCCATCAGATCTTCCTTGTTCGAGGGAAGCGCTGAGCTGCGCCAGGCTCCGGGGCCGGGGTGCAGGGGAGTGCGCAGCCGGTGCGCCGGGTTGGCCCAAGCTGAGCGCGGTACTGGCGGCTGGGCAGCGGCACTGGCCAACCCCGCGAGTACCGCGATCAGCGCGGCGAGCTCCTCGTCCGACGGCTCACCTTGCACGATCCGCGCGTATGGCGTGCTCACCGGGATGTCTCCTTGTCGTCTCTCACAGGGGGATGTTGCCGTGCTTCTTGGGAGGCAGGGTCTGACGTTTGTCCTTGAGCATGCGCAGTGCGCGGGCAACGTGCAAACGGGTGTGGCTGGGCGGGATCACTGAGTCGACGTAGCCACGGTCGGCGGCGACGTAGGGGTTGAGCAGGGTGTCCTCGTACTCCTGCTGCCGCCGGGCCCGCAGCGCGTCCACCTCGTCGCCTGTAGCGTGCGCGAGCTCCTTGCGGTGCAGGATGTTCGCCGCGCCGGAGGCACCCATCACCGCGATCTGCGCTGAGGGCCAGGCCAGGTTGATGTCCGCGCCGAGGTGTTTGGAGCCCATCACGTCATAGGCGCCGCCGTAGGCCTTGCGGGTGATCACCGTGATCTTGGGCACGGTGGCCTCGGCGTAGGCGTAGATCAGTTTGGCGCCGCGCCGGATGATGCCGTTCCACTCCTGGTCGGTGCCGGGCAGAAAGCCGGGCACGTCGACGAAGGTGAGCACCGGGATGTTGAACGCGTCGCAGGTCCGCACGAACCGGGCGGCCTTCTCGGCGGCGTCGATGTCCAGGCAGCCGGCCAGCTGGGTGGGCTGGTTGGCCACGACGCCCACACTGCGGCCCTCCACCCGGCCAAAGCCGACGACTATGTTCGGTGCGAACAGCTGGTGCACCTCCAGGAACTCCCCGCTGTCGACGACCCGAGTGATCACCTCGTGGATGTCGTAGGGCGCCTTCGCCGAGTCTGGGATCAGGGTGTCCAGCTCCTGTTCGGAGTCGGTGAAGCTAACCTCCGCGGCGTCGCGCACCGGTGGCTCGGCGAGGTTGTTCGACGGCAGGAACGACAGTAGCTCCGTGACGTAGGACAGCGCGTCCTCCTCGTCGATGCCGAGGTAGTGCGCGTTGCCGGACCTGGTGTTGTGCGTGCGCCCACCACCGAGCTCCTCGAAGCCGACCTCCTCACCGGTCACCGTCTTGATCACGTCTGGGCCGGTGATGAACATGGCGGAGCTCTTGTCGACCATCACGGTGAAGTCGGTCAGCGCGGGGGAGTAGACGTGACCGCCGGCGCACGAGCCCATGATCAATGAGATCTGCGGGATTACCCCGGAGGCATGTGTGTTGCGCAAGAAGATCTCGCCGTAGAGGGCCAGCGAGACCACGCCCTCCTGGATCCGGGCGCCACCGCCCTCGTTGATTCCGATGATCGGGCAGCCGGTCCGCATCGCCAGGTCCATCACCTTGACGATCTTCTCGCCGTACACCTCGCCGAGGCTGCCACCGAAGATGGCCGCGTCCTGGCTGAACACGCACACCGGCCGACCCTCAACAGTGCCGTAGCCAGTGACCACGCCGTCGCCGTAGGGCCGGTTGGTCTCCTGACCGAAGTCGATGCACCGGTGCCGGGCCAACTCGTCGAGCTCGATGAACGACCCTGCATCCAGCAGCAGGTCGATCCGTTCGCGGGCGGTCTTGCGGCCCTTGGCGTGCTGGCGTGCCGCGGCGCGAGCGGATGCCGCGTGCACCGCCTCCTCGTTGCGGCGCAGCAGATCGGCCAGCTTGCCCGCGGTGGTGTGGCTCTC
>JBOHFG010000310.1:0-2108 GCA_050699575.1 Pseudonocardiaceae bacterium | reverse complement strand
GGTCCTCCCGGGGTGGGGCTGGGTGGTGCGGTTACTGCGGTTACCGCGGTTACTTGCCTGGTCAGGTGGGTAACCGAGAGATCTGGGGTAACCGCTGGATCGGTTACCGGGGGCGGTGGGGTAACCGATGTGCCGGTTACCGGGTGGGGATCGGTTACCGCCTGACCTGCGGGGTAACCGGAGTAACCGCAGTAACCGAGGGGGGAGGGGTGCTCGGGGAGGTAGCGGCCCCAGGCGTCGGCCAGGCCGTGTTCTCCGCCGGTCTGGTAGCCCTTCAGGGTGTCGCCGTGGACTTTGAGTGGGCCGGGTTTGACTCCGAAACGGTCGAGTTCTTTGGCCAGGCGGCGGGCGTCGAGCGGTTTTCCGTAGAGATCACCCCAAGGTGCTTCGTCGAGGTCGCATAGGGCGGGGAGGATGTCGGTGGTGCGTATCTTGTCCGTACCAGCCCGGGTGAAGAGCTGGCGCAGGTCGGCGAGGAGCCGGACACCGAGTGAGGTGATGTGCGCTCCGGTGTCGAGGACGAAGTGTCGGCAGGCGTTGCGGGCGGTGGTGGGCCAGTGGCCGCCTGCGGTGTCGGCGATGGCGAGGAGTGGTTCCCAGATCTCGGCGGGCCGGTCGGTGACGCCCTCGGGCATATCGGGGTGGGTGTTACCGAGCCGGGTGCTGGTGGACTCGATCCAGGTGGCGAGTTCCTCGCGGAGCGGGTGCGCCTGTTGTGCCACGTGGCGTTCGCGGAAGGGTTCGACGGGTTCGTCGGTGCGGCGTCGGCGCATGTGGATGGTGATGGCGCGGGTGGTGATGGTGGTGGGCATGGCTCCGGCGATCCCGGCGAGCGCGGCGGGGGCGTAGACGGGAAAACGCTCCACTTTCATGGTTTTGGTGTCGCCGACACAGCGGGCAATGGTGGCTGAGCGTTTGTACCCGGCGTTGAGTAGCCCTCGGAGATCCTCGTTGTTTCCACCGTTTTTGGGGTTGAAGATCGCGTCGACTTCGTCGAAGAGGATTGTGATGGGTCCCATGGATACCAGCCGGAATAGTGCGGCTGGGGTTGCGGAGATGGTCATCTCGGGTGCTCGGACGAGGTATTGGGCGACTTCGAGGACCCTGGTTGTGCCGGAGCCGGGTTCGGCGGAGTCGAGGATCAGCCGGGGTGTGACGTAAAACTGCTCGCTGGCGTGGGTGTGGGCGTACCACAACGCCAGGGTCGGGGCACAATGCTTGGAGGGGAACACCGAGAACCGCGCCACAAACGCAGCCACCGCATCCAGCACCTCATGACCGGCTCGCACGGTGACCCCGGGTGAGGAGTGCCCGAGCCAGGCCAGCGGCCGGGCTGGCTCGGTTCCGGCGAGGGACTTGGCGGGCGCGGCCGGTGGTGTGACGGCATGCTGTTCGTGCCAGGTCTGCTGGCAGTCCTCCGAGCAGAAATCCAGCGAGGGCGAGGAACCCACAGGATGGCTGCATTGTCGGCAATCGTGGTCGCCGGGGGCGGCCTCGATCGCGGTCAGCGCGGTGCCGATGCCGGGTTTCATGCGGCCCCCTGGTGGCTGGTACGGGCGGTGGTGCGGCGGGGATTGCGGGCCCCGGCCGCGAGTCCGGCGGTGATGACCCGGGCGACCTCGCGAGGTGTGCAGTCGCACTCGGCGCTCACGAGGGACCCGGCTGCGGTAGTGAGGTCGGCCCGCGCGGTGGCGTCGTCGAGCACTCCGGCGCCGATGAGCTGGCCCAGGGCGTAGGCGGCCCGGCAGAGCACCGCGTTGTGCTGCCCTCGCGGTGCCGTGCGCACCCGCTGGCACTCGCCCCGCACGGCGGCGGAGGCGTATCCACTGGGGTTGGCCGGGACCGTCTGAACGGACACTGAGATCACCTTGGGCGGCGTGGGCGTGAGGGCGTGGTGTAACCAGCTGGGTAGTTCGGCGGGGTCCCGGTCGTCAACCAGCTC
This sequence comes from Pseudonocardiaceae bacterium, assembly GCA_050699575.1. Classification (GTDB taxonomy): domain Bacteria; phylum Actinomycetota; class Actinomycetes; order Mycobacteriales; family Pseudonocardiaceae. The sequence continues at coordinate 166 of JBOHFG010000310.1, read as the reverse complement.
ATAGCCGCTGGGGGGTACTGGGCTGGCGGGGGCGACGATGTACCCGCCGTGGGCCCGGGTGTCGATCTTCCACCCGATCCTGTCGTGGGTGTTTCGTAGCGGTGTCCCGGGTGGGGCGGTGTAGTACAGGTGCCAGCCCCCCGAGGGGGTGGAGGCGGTAAAGGTC
>JBOHFG010000309.1:0-4666 GCA_050699575.1 Pseudonocardiaceae bacterium | reverse complement strand
GCCTGTAGATACTCACGCAGCAAGTCGACTCGGTAGCTGTCGCCGACGGGCACCACGTAGGCGATCAGTCGCTTGTCACCGGCCTGGCCTTGGCGCGTGATGACCGCGGCCTGTGCGACGTCGGGGTGTGCGGTGAGCACTGTCTGGATCTCGCCGGGCTCGATGCGGAACCCCCGCACCTTGACCTGATCGTCGGCGCGGCCGATGAACTCCAGGTTCCCGTCTGTGTTCCAGCGGACCAGATCCCCGGTACGGTACAGGCGAGTCCCCGGCGGGCCGTAGGGGTCGGCGACGAACCGCTGCGCGGTCAACCCCGGCCGACGCAGATAACCCCGCGCCAACCCCGCACCTGCGATATACAATTCACCCGCCACCCCAGCAGGCACCGGTTGCAAACCGGCATCCAACACATACACCCGAGTATTCGTGATCGGCTGGCCGATTGGCGGGGGTAGCGGCCAGTCGCCAACGCCGGTAGGCAGGGCGTAGGCGGTGGCCACATGGGTCTCGGCCGGACCGTAGTGGTTGTACAACCGTCGGTGAGGCTGGCGCCGATAAAACTGTTGGACCTGGCGGCCCAATGTCAATGCCTCACCAGCCTGGGCGATACCACGCAACCACGCAAGCTCACACCCTTGCTCGATAGCGGCTTCGGCCAGCGCCTCGACCACCAGGTTCGGGGCGAACAATTCCTCTACCTGGTGCTGGTCCAGCCAGCCCACCAGCTGATCGGCGCTGCGCCGAATTTCATTGGTGGGAACCACCAACGTCTTGCCGAAAGCCAGCGTGGACAGGATCTCCTGCGCCGACACATCGAAACTGATCGCCGTGAACTGCGCGGTCTTGGTCCCCCGACCACCCCCGAGGGTACGGTGATGCCACAGCAACAGATTCACCAACCCGCCAGCGGGCATCATCACGCCTTTGGGGGTGCCGGTGGAGCCGGAGGTGTAGATCACATACGCGGGATGCTGGGGCAGAAGGCGGGTGGTGCGGTGGGTGTCGGTGGGATCGGTGTCCGCGTTACCGTCCAGGATTTTGACGGTGTTGGGGTCGTCGATCACCAACCGGGGTGTGGTGGTGTCCTGGAGAACACTTTCCCGGGTCTGGGTGGTGGTGAGCAGGAGTGTGGGTTGGGTGTCGTGGAGCATGAACCCGATCCGCTCGGCCGGGTAGTCCAGGTCCAGCGGCAGGTAGGCAGCACCTGCTTTGAGGACCGCCAACACCGCGACGATCATATTCGCCGAGCGGGGTAGGGCTAACGCGACGATCTGTTCGGGGCCCACACCCAGCCCGATGAGCGTGTGGGCGAGTTGGTTGGCTCGGGTGTTGAGTTGGGTGTAGGTCAAGGTGGTGTTCTCGAAGACCACGGCGGTCGCCTGCGGCGTGGTGTGAACTTGGGTTTCGAATAATGCTGGCAGGCAGGCCGGGGACAGCGGGGCAGTGGTGGTGTTGTAGTCGACTAACAACTGATGGCGTTCGGTTGGGGTGAGGATGTCGATGCGGTTGATCGGTTGGTCTGGGTTAGCGACGACTGCCTTTAGTAGGTGTGTCCAGCGTATCAGGAGTGTGTCGATGGTGGTGGGGTCGAATAGATCGGTGGCGTATCCGAGGTATCCTTCCAGTCCTTGGGGGGTGCCGTCGGGGCCGCGTCGCTCGGACAGGCTGATATCTAGGTCGAATTTGGCGGTGGCGGTCGGTGCGGGTATGAAGCTGGTATTCAGTCCGGGGAGGTTGAAATCGCTTTGGGGGGTGTTTTGTAGGGCGAGCATGATCTGGAACAGGGGATGATGTGCGAGGGAGCGGGTGGGGTTGAGGACTTCGACTAGATATTCGAATGGGACATCCTGGTGGGCATAGGCTGCCAGCGCGGTCTCTCGCACCCGGCCCAGGAGTTGCGTGAAGCTGGGGTGGCCAGAGGTATCGGTGCGCAGCACCAGGGTGTTGACGAAAAACCCCACCAGATCGTCCAAAGCCTGATCGGTACGCCCCGCGATCGGACTCCCTACTGGGATGTCCTCACCGGCACCTAGCCGGGACAACAAGGCGGCCAGCCCGGCCTGCAAGACCATGAACAGGCTGGCCCCGGCCTGGCGGGCCACATCCATCAACCCGTGGTGCAATGTCGCGTCGAGCTGGACGGTTAGATACTCACCACGGTAGGTAGCGATGGCCGGGCGGGACCGGTCAGTGGGCAGCACCAGGTGTTCGGGTAACCCAGCCAGGGTGTGGGTCCAGTAGGCGAGTTGGGTGCTAAACAGGCTGTCGGGGTCGGTGTGGTCGCCGAGGAGTTGGTGTTGCCAGAGTGTGTAGTCGGCGTACTGCACTGGTAGGGGCGCCCATCCCGGCGCCTGGCCCTGGCAGCGGGCAGTGTACGCCTGCGTGAGATCCCGCGACAGGGGGTCCATGGACCAGCCGTCACCGGCGATGTGGTGGACCAGGATCAGCAGCACGTGCTCGTCGGGTGCCAGGGTGAACAGCTCGGCCCGTACTGGTGCCTCGTGGGCAAGGTCGAACCCGTACCGGGCCGCGGCAGTTAGCACCTCGGGCAACTCGGTTGCGGTGGTCTGGGTCACCCGCAGTGCCGGGCAGGCCTCGTTGGCGTCCAGGATCTGCTGGTAAGGCACTGCCTGGATCTGGGGGAAGATCGTGCGTAGGCTCTCATGCCGGGCGACCACATCCCCCAACGCGGTCCGTAACGCCTCGTGGTCCAGGTCACCGGACAAACGCAGCGCCAGCGGGATGTTGTAGGTGGCACTCGGGCCTTCCATCTGATGCAAAAACCACAACCGGCGCTGCGCGAACGACAACGGCACCCGATCCGGGCGCTTGTGGCGGGTCAATGCCAACCGCGCTAGCCCCGCCTCATCCAAACGCGCGGCAAGCCCGGCCACCGTGGAGGTTTCGAACAGGGTCCGCAGCCCTAGTTCAATTCCGAGGGTGGCGCGGATTCGGGCGATCAGACGGGTGGCTAGTAGTGAATGCCCACCCAGGTCGAAGAAGTCAGCGTCGACACCCACTGCGGCCAGGCCCAGCACCTCAGCGAACACCTCGCACAACAGTTGTTCCTGTGGTGTCCTGGGCGCCCGACCGGTTCCCGCCGATCCGAACTCGGGGGCGGGTAGCGCAGCCCGGTCCAGTTTCCCATTCGGTGTCAACGGCAACGCATCGAGCATCACCACTGCTGCGGGCAGCATGTACTCCGGTAACCGTGCTCGCGCGTGTTCGCGCAGTGTGCTGATCAGCGTGCTGGTGTCCCGTGCCGTGGTGGGGTCATTCGTCCATGCTGATAGGGGGGTGTGGTTGGCGCTGGTGGGTCGGTATAGGCCGGTGGGAACGGTGGTCGTGGTGTGGGTTGTGTCGGCGAACACGACGTCGAGGGCTTCAGGGGTGGTGGCTGACCAGGTAATACCGACCCAGTAGCCACACTGCTGGCCCAACGTGTGCAGTGTCTCGGGGTCGGGTACCGCTGATGCCTCGACGTCTAGTGGTGTCGAGTGGGTGTGGGGGGTGTGGAGTTGGTCGAGCAGCTCGGTCAGTGGGCTGCCGGCCTGCAACGCGCGGGTGAGGGCAACGTCCTGAGTGAGGCGGGGGTTGGGTACCCCGCTGAGGCGGACCAGTTCCGGGTGCTGCGTGGTCAGATAGTCAGCTAACGCGCGCAAGTCGCTGATCTGGTGACCCCACCCCAGTGGGGGCGCTTCATCCAGGGGAAGTGGGGTGATGGGGTGTTTGTGCAGGACCACGTCGTAGCGGTAGCGGGTCAGCTCGTTGTGATGGTGGCCGCGTTTGATCTGGATGTCGATTCCTCCGACGTCGCTGAGGGTGCGGCCCCATGTGGTGAAGAACTCGGGATCGACCAGGAGTTCTTTTTCCACCAGGATGGCGTGCTCAACCTGGCGGCGCAGCGTCGCCAGGTCAGTCATGGGATCGGTCCGGTGTAGCTGCACGGCGGTGACCAGCGGGCGCAACAAACGCAGGTTGCGTACGTCACCCACAAACACCGCCCCCCCGGGTGCCAGCAGTTCCAGCGCCCGCTCAAGCACCTCAGCCAGATAGTCGGGGGTGGGGAAATACTGCACCACGGAGTTGAGGATCACCGTGTCGAACCACCCGACCGGCAACCCGTCGGTGTCGTGTGCGGGTTGGGTGCGTAACACCACCCGCCCCGCCACCTCAGGATCCCGCCCGGCACACTCGGCCAGGGCGTCGATCACCCCACCCGAGAAATCAGTGGCCCAATACGACTCACACCGCGGCGCGAGCTGGGAGAGCAGCAACCCTGTTCCTACCCCGATCTCCAGCACCCGCCGGGGGTGTAGCGACCGGATCCGTTCCACGGTCTGCTGTCGCCATTCCCGCATCTGCTCCAGCGGGATCGGCTCACCGTCATAACTACTATTCCACCCGGTGAAATCCTCCCCCAACACTGGTGAACCCGACACCGCATACAGTGAGTCATAGGTTTGCTGCCATTCATCGACCTGGTCCCGTTCCACCTGCTCGTCACGGACCCGGCCAGCACTATCAGCCACCACATACGCGACCAGCCGCTGGTCCCCAGGCCGATCCTCCCGCGCGATCACCGCGGCCCGCGCGACGCTGGGATGGTCGGTGAGCACCGCCTCGATCTCACCCGGCTCGATCCGGAACCCCCGCACCTTCACCT
>JBOHFG010000308.1:0-7694 GCA_050699575.1 Pseudonocardiaceae bacterium | reverse complement strand
GGGGTGGAGACGTCGAGGTTGGTTTTAGTTACGTGGAATCACGCGGCCGGGTGGTCTCTGGTTCGGTGCCGTCACCACTCGCGGACGGGTTCGGTTGTGTGCTCCGATGGTGGTGGAGGAGAAGTGGCCGGTCCTGGGGCGGCATGAGCGTGCGGCCGAGTGGTTGGGGATCTGGGCTGATCTGGGGCGGGCGCCTCGTACGATCGATGCCTACGCTCGTGGGTTGGCGGAGTACCTGCTGGTGTGCGAGCGCGAGGGGATTGACCCGGTGGTCGCCAACCGGTCCCAGGTCGCGGCGTTCGTGCGGGAGCTGACTGTCAGGCCCAGCCGGCGGGGCGCGAACGTGGTCACGCTCGACTCGGGGGTGGGATTGGCGAACGCCACGCTGGTGCAGCGGCTGGTGCCGGTGCGGTTGTTCTATGATTTCCTTGTCGAGGAAGGGGTGCGTGAGTCGAACCCGGTCGGGCGTGGTCGCTATACGCCGGGGCGGGGTCGGCGGGTCGGCGGTGGGTGGCAGCGGCCGTTGGTACCGCGGATGGTCAAGTTGCCGTGGATCCCGGCGGAGCAGCAGTGGCTCGACGTGCTCGCGGTGTTCCGTGCCGAGCCGATCCGTAACCGGGTGATGCTCGCGTTGGCCTACGACGCGGCGTTGCGCCGCGAGGAGTTGTGCTCGCTGCGTACCGGGGACATCGATCCGGCGCATCGCACGTTGCGGATCCGGGCGGAGACGACCAAGACCCGTCGTGAGCGGGTGGTGCCCTACTCGGCGGCCACCGGGGTGTTGCTGTCGGGCTACTTGGCGCACCGGGCGACGTTGAGCCGGGCGCGGGGGCTGCTGTTCTTGTCGGAGTCGCGGCGCAACTACGCCGAGCCGTTGACTTTATGGACCTGGTCGAAGGTGGTGCGCCGGGTCGCCCTGGCGGCCGGGGTGCCCCGGTTCTCCACCCACACGATGCGGCATCTGTGTTTGACCGATCTGGCCCGGTCGGGCTGGGAGTTGCATGCGATCGCCACCTTCGCCGGTCATGGGAGTACCGACTCCACGCTGCGGTATATCCACCTGTCCGGTCGCGAGCTGTCGGAGAAGCTCAGCCACGGGATGGCGCAGATCCACGCGTGGCGTGTCAGCATGCTCACCGATCCCGCTGGTGGCGGCGCTGTGGCTGGCACCGGCACGTGAACGCCGTCTCGCGGGCCGTTCCCGCCGCGGTGAGCGGGCCGTCGGGGTGGACGGCTGGGCTCGATGCCAGTGGCTATGACCGGCGGGCGGAGCTGACCGGCCCGGAGGCACACGCGCTCGCTGAGCTTGGCGTGGCGGGGCTGCGTCGCAGCCGCGCTCGCGGCGCGCCGCCTGGTGATTCGCGGTGGGTCGTGCTCGCCCGGCTGGTCGAACCTCTCGACGCGGCGCGGGCAGCGCTGCACCATGACGATGTCGCTGGCTGCCGGCGGCCCAGCCGCGATGCGGCCGGGCTGATCCTGGCGCACTGCGCGCAGACCGGCCGGTCCTACTGGGCCTGGACGTCGTGGGAGTGGGTGCAGCTGTTCGGTTCTAGCGCCGAGCAGTTCGTTGCGGCCAGGGCGGTGCTGCCGGAGACGGCAGTGCGTCCGTTCGTTATCGCGTTGGGCTGGCTGATCAGCGGATTCAACGACTTTCAGCACCTGGGCACGTTCAACCGGCTGCACCTGGCGCGGCTGGTGTTCGGTGCCGGCGCGGTCGAGGAGTCGCTGCACCGCTACGGTGAGGTTCTCGGCCGGTGGGGCTACCGCGGCACCCATACTCAGCCGCGGTGGCGTGGAGCGTTCAGCCAGGCGCTGCTGATCAACCGCAGCCCCCGGCTGGAGGATTTGAGCACTGCGGCGTTTGAGCGGCTGCGGGCGCACCCGGCGACCCCCGCCCACCACGAGCCGGTGCTCTACGCGCTGCAGCGCGCCGTCGCTGCGCTGGGCCACTGTGATCCCCCGGTGCGTAGCGGTTACCACGGCGCGGCGGTCATCGCCGGGGCGGACGCGAGGTGGATAGCGTGGGTTGAGCGCTGGTATGCCACCTCGACGCTGACCCCGAAGGTCCGCTCCACCATCCGGACCCTGATGGCCAAGGCCGGGCGGTGGCTGGCCGCCGAACACCCCGAGATCACCGAGCCGGGCCAGTGGACGCGCCAGGTCTGCGCCGCCTGGGTCGCGGCGGTGGATCGGATGTGTGTCGGGGACTACGTGCAGCGCCGCGATGCGCTCGGCGTCCGTGCCGGCGCCCCGATCTCCCCGCGCACCAAGGCCTACATCCTCGTGTCGACCCGCACGTTCTTCCGCGACGGCCAGGAATGGGAGTGGTTCCCCCGCCGGTTCGACCCGTCCGGCGCGCTGGCCGTGCCCCGAAGCGTGGCCGCGCTGATCGGCACCAACCCACGGGTGATCGCCGACGAGGTGTGGGCCAAGCTGCTGTGGGCCGGGCTGAACCTGGCCGGGACCGACCTGCCCGGCACCTCCGCGGGCACCTACTACCCGATGGAACTAATCCGCGCGGTCACGCTGACCTGGCTGTTCTCCGGGCTGCGCAGCGATGAGATCACCCGGCTGCGGGTGGGTTGCATCCGCTGGCAGCACGACGGCACGCCGATCCCCGGTGACGCCCGCGACGTCCTGGCCGAGGACGCCGTCTGCCTGCTCGACGTGCCCGTCCACAAGACCGGGACCGCGTTCACCAAACCGGTCGACCCGCTGCTGGGCCAGGCCATCGACGCCTGGCAGGCCCTGCGGCCCGCCCAGCCCACGCGGCCTGACCGCAAAACCGGCGAACACGTCGACATGCTGTTCTCCGTCCGCGCCCAGCCGGTCGCCAAGAACTACATCAACCGCACAATCATCCCGGCGTTGTGTCGCAAGGCCGGCGTTCCGGCCGCCGACGTGCGCGGCAACATCACCAGCCACCGGGCCCGATCCACCATCGCCAGCCAGCTCTACAACGCCAAGGAACCGATGACACTGTTCGAGCTGCAGGCCTGGCTCGGGCACCGGACACCGAGCACCACCCAGCACTACGCCAAGATCACCCCGAATACGCTGACCAGGGCCTACACCGACGCCGGCTACTTCGCCCGCAACATCCGCACCATCGAAGTGCTCCTCGACCGCGACGCCGTTGCCTCCGGCGCTGCCGCGGCCGGCGAGCCATGGCAGCACTACGACCTGGGCCACGGCTGGTGCACCTACAGTTTCTTCGAGCAGTGCCCGCACCGGATGGCCTGCGCACGCTGCGACTTCTACACCCCCAAGGGCTCCACCAAGGCCCAACTCCTTGAGGCCAAAGACAACTTGCAGCGAATGCTCGCCTCCATCCCACTCACCGATGACGAACGCGCCGCGGTCGACGACGGACAAGCCGCCCTCGACGGCCTCCTCAGCCGCCTCACCGACATCCCCACACCCGCCGGCCCCACCCCACGCGAGATCGGAGTCCCACCGACCGCGACCCAGCTCCCGATCGTGGCCGTTAACCAGGGCAAAAAAACATAAACTGGACAAATCTGATTCCACAGAATCGTGATGAACGAGTAGCCATACACCGCGTCGAGCCTGGCGAGCTCGTCCAGGGGCAGGGCGCGCTGGTCGGGGTGCAAGGTGCGGCGGCGCCGGGAGCGGGGGTCGGCCGAGACCTGCCCGGCGTCGATGTCCAGGCGGACCCGGCGGATCAGGAGCCGGGTCGCCGCCGGCCACCAGTCCGGGCTGTAGTCGGTGACCGCGACCTGCGCGCCGGGCATGCCGATGGCGTCGGTCCAGTCGGCCTCGGGTACACCCTGGAGCAGTCGCCACAGCGGCGCGATGCGCTTGGCGCCGATGGCGAACTCGACGCCGGCCACCATTGCGGCCCGGGCTAGTTGCCCGGCGAAGTAGCCAGCGTCGGCGCGCAGCCGGATCCGCCCCGACCGCGCCGCGGCCGGCAGCGCAGCCAGCGCCCGGCGCAGCAGCTCGGGGGCGTGAGCGCGGGGGTCCTCGTCACCGGCCAGCAGGTCCGCGGCCAGCACCGTCGCGGTCTGCGCCCAGGTGGCCACGTGCGGGCGCCCGCAGCGTTGCCCCTGATAGTTGTAGGCCACCCCCCGCTTCTTGCGGCCATAAACCTCCACATCTGTGGTGTCCAGATCGATCGTGACCTCACCGCACAACGCCACCGCCCGCTCCGGTGGCAGCGCTGCGAGCATCGCGGTGTGAACGTCACCGATCCCGGTCTCCACCGCGCGCCACTGTCCCTCGGTGAACCTGCGCGCGAGCCCGGCGGCGGTGGTCGAGCTCAACCCGGCCACCGGCGCGAGCAGCTGACCGGCCACATCGGCGCGCCGGCGGTCCAGCCCAACCAGGAAGTCCTCCCCGGCCAGCTGCGCACTCGCCAACCCGACCAGCAGCTCACCACCAGTGAACCCCCGGCCGCGGGCCTTGATCCGCCCGATCGCCGCATCCAACAACGTGATCATGCCCAGCCGGTCGACCAACTCGGTCACCACCGCCATCCCCGACACCGACGTCAGCGACTCATCCGGCGCGCCGACCCGCACCCGCCGCCGCAACCGACCCATATCCCGTAACCTGTCCACCCGGTGGGTGTCCTCTCCCTGAGATGTTTTGTTGCTTCGCAACCGACATCATCCCAGGCCAGAACGACACCCACCGCCAACTCCGGGCCCGTGTCGCCCGCTAATCGCGGATTCGGGTCAGAATCACCATCACCCAGGTCAAAGAGGAGACAGAACACGAGCGCCTCAACCGCCTCTACAACGACGCGTTCAATCGCGTGAACACTGGACTTTTTTTGCCGTTACGAGCGGCTGTCGAATCGACGGGCCTCCGACTGGGCGACTTCGGCGAACGACCGTTGGACGGCTGGCCTCCAACCGAATACGGTGGATCTTCGAATCTTCCACGCTGGGGTATCGAGACCCTGACTAGCCCGTGGCTCGCAGCCAGCATCGGCGTGGTTCACCGCGCCCAGCCTGCTGAGGATCTCACGGACCTGGCCATCACCCTCGTCCTTGTGCGGATGACGCCGCATCGCCAGCACACCCACATCACACGGTTCGAGCGCTTCGAACCAGGTGCACCTGAGCTGACTGAGATCATCGCCAGACTACGCGCGGAGATTGAGGGCCAACTTCCGTCGATCATCGAAAGCTTCCTCGATGAGTGTCGAACGGCGGGGGTGCCGCGGTGATGTTCGGCGATGAACTACTCGTCCCGCAGCCTCCCGCGTGGCTCAGATTGGCCAGGCGACCGTAGTCGATCATGATCATGGACTGCGATTCGCGCAATGACACGGTTGTCATGACAAGCCGCAGGTCACAGGCGTGGTGGACCTAACGCTTCAGCATACGAACCACACTGTGCTGGTCGAGGGACCTGAGATCTCGGTCCGCCCGGTCGGTACTCGTCGTCTGGTGGCGGGTGGCTCCCAATGAACTCAACTACGATCATCACTGCGTTGACGCCGTTGCAAGCTAGGGAGCCGATAGGGCGGTGGGCCCGGAGGTGAGGCAGACACGGCACGAGGTCCGGGTTCGCCGGGTCTACGACAGGACCGAACCCGACGAGGGCGTCCGGGTCTTGGTGGACCGGGTGTGGCCGCGCGGACTGCGCAAAGACGGGGCGAACCTCGACGAGTGGACCAGGGATGTCGCGCCGTCCACCGAACTGCGCAAGTGGTACAGCCATGACCCGGAGAAGTTCGACCAGTTCAGGTCTCAGTACCGCCGCGAACTCGAAAACCCCACCAAACGAGCGGCACTCGAACACCTGCGGACACTGCTGGAGAGCAACCCGCTGACGCTGTTCACGGCCACCACGGACGTGGAGCACAGCAATGCGACAGTTCTCGCCGAACTGCTTCGAGAAGAGCAGCAATGAGCAGCATCGGGCAGCCACGCCGGACCCTGCACACTGATGTCCTGCTCGACCGCATCCCGAACACCCGGTCATCGGCTTGACCGGACACCATCACAGCAGGTCGAGTTGATGGTTGAGGCGCTTGAGCCGGGCGCCCCAGGTGATCATCCAGCGCTGAGGTACTCAGTTCTCGTATGTGGTGATCGCCCCTTCCACGGCGTTCTACTCATCGGCGGGCAGGCGCGACTTGATCACGCTCAGGTCGTCGATGAGTACGGTGTCTCCAGCGCTGACACGACTGCGGCTGGGACGCTGAGAGTGGACGACCTGTCGGACGTCACTATCGGGCAGAGCGCGGCATCCTGGGATCTGGGGGCTGCACAGCTGATCCACATCGCGATCGACCAACCCACATCATGCGTGCCCTCAGCCTCGCCGGAACAACCCGTCCAGGCCGGTAGCGTCGAAATAGTCGCTGGGCTGGCCAGAGCCCCGGTCCAGCGGACGGCCACCTTCCACGGGCTGGTCGGCCCGCGATCAAGTCAGGTCTGGCCCTTGGTCGGCGGTTTCCCGATCGTGCCCACTGGTGACCTCGGGGAATTTCGCGAGGTACGCGGAATTTCGGGCTCATGGATGGTGCCGCCATCGCTACATGAAAAGGTCAGCATAGGCAGCCTCGCAGCGCGGGTGTCTGTGGACTTAGCGCTCCCGCCACCGACCGATACCACCAGCTTGACCTGGAACAGCGCGCGGCCGTTAAGCCCTGCCGTACGACTCACCGACGTTGACGCGATGGCCGCCTGGCAGAGGTACCTCGTCGCAGCAGGTATCTGCCTGGGTATCGGTGGATCACTCGATCGTGACGGTCACGCCGTCTAAGCCCTCTAATACCCCCGGACGGCTTCTAAATCGATCGCCGGAGGCGAGCACGGACTAGACAAGTACACCGCAGTCATCAAGATACCAAGGGTCGCCCCCGTTCGCTGGTCCAATCCTCCCGTCGTTGGTAACTATTGCTCGTCCTGAGACACGTGGGACGTCCTCAATAAGTATCGTCGGGAAGCGGCGTCCCGTCACGTCATAAAACCCGCAAATTATTGTGAATTCCTCTCCTTGAACTAGATCACGTATGTATCCACCGTCTGGCCTGAAGATAGGGGTTGGTTGACGCGCAACACCTCGAAGTGGCCCAATTCGTTGAGCTGCTAGGATAGGGGATGGTTCAGCTGCGGCAGCTAGATTTGGCCCCACCGGTTGATCTGCTATAGCGGTACCCTCTCCTGTGCTCAATCCAAACAATATGGCAGCAATTGAAATAGCGAAGATCTTATCTTTGGCCACAAGAATTCCCTCTCTGTTAAAACAAGAAGAACCAATGCGAGATCAAACTAAGATAAGTGCGCGACAGGTTCTAATCCAAGATGGATTTAGATTCTAGCGCACGATCGTTTAATGTCCCCACCTGCTCCTCCTTGGTTAATTTGACGGTCATTGGACTCAAAAAATCCCGGACCACTATCTGGCTCAGCTGGAACTAAATGGTTGACTAAATTCCAACTGGCAAAACCCCCTTCCGACTGCGAATTGCGTACGGCGACTTCACCAACAGCAACGAGCTACGACGGACTTGGTAACGATAGGCCGGGGAACACCCCGACCTGGCTGGCAGGTCAGCAACGTGATCGCAGAGCTCGTCTCCGAGCTTGGGCTCAAACGGTCAGCGCGACACCGGCTTGACCTGGGGTGAGGGCTCGTAAGCTGGCCCCGCGCATCGGGCATGGCTCCTGGCCTGCCCGCAAAGCTCGATGTGAGCCCTCACGAGGGTCCCA
>JBOHFG010000307.1:0-12301 GCA_050699575.1 Pseudonocardiaceae bacterium | reverse complement strand
GACGAGCTGCCAGTACCCGAGGCCACCTCCTTGGTCATCGAGCAGGCTGCCTGTGTCGACCGTGCCCCGTTGCTGCTCAGCCTGCTGCGCGCCCTGGACGGTGAGCTGCGGGTGTGGTGCGAGCACGGGGGTGACCCGGTCGCCTCCGGTCTGCGGGAGGCTTACCGGCAGCGTTGTGCCACCCTGGGTGCGCAGGTCCGGGTGGAGCTACCGGGGCAGCCTGAGCTGCTGGGCACCGCGGTGGACATCGACACCGAGGGTCGGCTGGTGGTGCTGTCGGATGGGCAGCGACGGGCGCTGTCGGTCGGTGACGTGACCCATGTTCGGCACTAGCGTGTGGCCGCATCGTCGTCACTGTCCGGGATTGAACCGGCCACGAGATCCTGTATCCCCGTGGCCAGTGTGCGGTGGGCCCGCTGCAGGCAGGACATCAGCTCGGCGGACAACCTGGCCGGATCCAGTCCCCTCGCGCGGTCGGTGAGGGTGAGCTCAACAGGCACGCCCTGGGCGTCCACGGTCACCCGAACCGCGTTGTCTGTTGACGTCTCGGTCACCGTGAGCCGGGACATCTCCTGGTGCAGGTTGCGCATGATGTGATCCCACCTTTCGGCGACGGAACGCCGCTGGACTGTACCGGCCCGCCAGGTTGTCGATGCAGCGGTACCGTGATCGATGGCAGACGAGGAGGATCCTTGCCTTATCCCGATGACCTGCTCCGGGCCGACGAACAGGTGGTGGTCCACAAGCACCCGCACTGGAAGATGCTGGTGCTGCCGGTGCTGGCCTTCCTGATCCTCGTTGGCCTGGGCTCCTATTTCGCTGCGGTGCTGGCCGGGCAGCCTTGGCGGCTTTACGGATGGGTCGGGCTGGCGGTGCTCGGTGGTCTCAGCGTGCTGTGGCTGACCGTGGTGCCGTTACTGCGCTGGCGCACCACACATTTCGTGCTCACCACCCGACGGGTGCTGGTCCGGGAGGGCATCCTGTCGCGCAGCGGCATCGATATCCCGATCAGCCGGATCAACAGTGTGCAGTTCCGGCATTCCCTCCTCGACCGGATCCTGGGCTGCGGCACCCTGATCGTCGAGTCGGCCTCCGACGAGCCGTTGGAGTTCGACGACATTCCCCAGGTCGAGCGGGTGCACTCGCTGCTGAACTACGAGATGAACCCGGAATCATGAGCGCCCGGGACGCCGGCCTGCCCGACCGGCACCCAGCGGCCGGGCTGCCCGAGCGGGTGGAGATCTGGGAGGTCGGCGCGCGCGACGGCCTGCAGAACGAGCCTGCGGTGGTGCCCGTTGAGGTCAAGGCTGAGTTCCTGGATCGGCTGGCCGGGGCGGGGTTGCGGGTGCTGGAGGCGACCAGCTTCGGGCATCCGCGGTGGGTGCCGCAGCTGGCCGATGCCGCCTCGTTGTTCGAGCGGCTGAGGTTTCGCGACGGGGTGCGTTACCCCGTGTTGGTGCCCAACGAGCGGGGGCTGGACCGGGCGCTGGCGGCCGGCGCCACCGAGATTGCGATCTTCGCCTCGGCCACGGCGAGCTTCGCCCGGCGCAACCTCAACTGCGACTTCGACGCCCAGTTCGCGATGTTCTCGCCGGTGGCGGGTCGGGCCAAGGCGGGCGGGTTGCGGATGCGCGGGTATGTCTCGATGTGCTTCGGCGATCCGTGGGAGGGCGCTGTGCCCGTCGGCCAGGTCGTCGACGTCGGGCGCCAGCTGATCGACCTGGGCTGCGACCAGCTCTCCCTGGGCGACACCATCGGGGTGGCCACCCCGGGGCACGTCGTCGCCGTGCTGGACGGGTTCCGCCGCGCCGGCGTCGGGGCCGATGCCCTCGCGGTGCACTTCCACGACACCTACGGCCAAGCGCTCTCCAATACGCTGGCCGCCCTGCGCGCTGGAGTGCGCTGCGTGGACGCCTCGGCCGGTGGGCTGGGCGGCTGCCCCTACGCCGAGTCGGCCACCGGCAACCTGGCCACCGAGGATCTGGTGTGGATGCTCGACGGGCTGGGTATCGAGCACGGGGTCGACCTCGACGCCCTGGTGCGCACCAGCATCTGGATGGCCGCCCAACTCGGCAGACCGTCCCCCTCCCGGGTCGTCACCGCAGTTGGTGGCTCTTCAAGGACCACCAACCCCCCAGGGCAGTGCTCTTAACGACAGTCAACCCCCGCTGACCTCAGCGGGGGTTGACTGTCGTTAGTGGCGCCAAGGAGCGGGGTTGGTGGTCCTTGAAGAGCCACCAACTGCGGCTAGGCGACTTCGTTGAGCTTGCCGGTCGCGACGTCGAAGACGAACCCGCGGATGGAGTGCTTGTTCGGCACGAACGGGCTAGCCTTGATCCGGGCGATCGACTGTCGGACGTCCTCGTCGAGGTCGGGGAAGGCCTCGGCGGACCATGCTGGCTTGATGCCGGTGTCGTCCTGCAGGGACTTCTTGAACTGGTCGTCGGTGAAGGTGAGCATGCCGCAGTCGGTGTGGTGGATGAGGATGATCTCCTGGGTGCCGAGCAGCCGCTGGCTGATGGCCAGCGAGCGGATCTCGTCGTCGGTGACCACGCCTCCGGCGTTGCGAATGACGTGCGCCTCGCCCTCGTTGAGGCCCAGGATGCGGTAGACGTCCAGGCGGGCGTCCATGCAGGCCACGACGGCGACCTGCTTGGCGGGCGGCAGCGGCAGCGGCCCAGTAAAGGTCTCGGTGTAGCGGGCGTTGTTGGCGAGCAGATCATCGGTGACGGACACACATACTCCTGGTGTGCGGGGAGGAACTCGGGCACCGGGGATCGGCCGCGCGGGGCGGGGAGGCCATGCGCCGACGCGCGGCCTAACTACAGAACTGATCGAAGGCGTGCATGCGCCGGCTCGGCCAGAACTGCTCGAGCACAGCATGTCGCATGCGTATATCGTTACCTGGTGCGCGGTGCGCGGGCAAGAGATTCAGCGGATCGGGTGGCTAGCTGCTGAGTCTGTCTGTGTTACGCAGAAAGGTTAGCGTGGCCAGTACCCGGAGGTTCATCCGACGGCGATCGTGGCTGGTTTCCGGTGCTAAGCCGAGTTTGTCGAAGATCGTGGACAGGTGTTGTTCCACAGTGCTGATCTTGCAGTCGAGGCGTTGGGCGATACCGAGGTTGGAGTGACCTTCGGCGACCAGGCCCAGGATGCGCTTGTGATACGGGGTGAGCCGGTCCAGCGGGTTCGTGACCCGGCGCCGGGACATCAGTTGGCTGATGATCTCGGAGTCGATCACGGTTCCGTCCCGGATGATCCGGTGGAAGGCATCAATGAGCTCGTCGAGGTTGCCGAGGTGCTCCTTGCCCAGATAGCCCACCGCGCGAGGGTTGTCCTCCATGGTGAGCAGCCGTTGGGCGTACGCGGGCTCCACGTGGGCTGACAGCATCAGCAGACCGACGTCGGGGTAGTCGGTGCGGACGAGTTCGGCGACCCGCAGACCCTCGACGTCATGGATCCGAGCCAACGACAGGCTGATATCCACCACGGCGAGGTGGGTGCGGTGTCGTTGATGACGTGCAGGGCTTCCGTGGGGTTGCCGGCGCGCCCGACCACATCGACGCCCCGACCGTCGTCGGTGATCTCCACGTGCCTGGGCCACTGGTTGGTGGTCAGGGTGGCGTTGACCGGCAGCGGTGCGCGATCGACCAGGTTCTCCACGGCGGCGGCCAGCCCGTGGTCGATCAGCACTGCCGGGTAGATGCCCTGGGTGAGCTCGCGTAGGGCTCGGACAGCGTCGTGAGCTCGACATGGGCCCGCTGGACCGTGTCGGACACGTCCGTCGGCAGACCGCTCTGGGCGAGCTGACGACCTGTCTGGTCCAGCAACATCAGGACCTTGACCAACCGCTGCTGGGCGTCGTCATGCAGGTCGCGTTGAATGCGTGGCGTTCGTCGAATGCTGTTTGGGTAAGGCGAAGGCGTGACGTGCGGATCTGCTCGAGGTGCTCCTGCATGGTGGCGTACAGGCGAGCGTTCTTCATCGCCAGCCCGGTGGCCGCTACTGCGGCCTCGGTCGTCTGGCGCTGTTCGTGCAGGGCGATGCCGTGGTTGATGACCGCGACCAGCTGGCCCCTGCGCTGGACACAGGTCACGGACCGGTCCGGAACATCGTGCTCGAGAGTGACGTGCTTGCCGTGAATATCGACGTACTCGCCACTGTCCAGCGGATAGGCGAGGGTGAGCGTTGGATCTCCGAGTGTCCGACTGAGTGCGTGTTGCAACGCGGCCGGATCAGCGAGCGACGATCGGCGGCCGGTCCTGATGCCCGCCAGCGATACCCTCCGGCCGGATCATCAGATCCCTGACCAGCTTCGGCTCCACCTTCCGGTTATAAAGCGGGCCCGTCACGACAGCTCCTCCTCCATGAAGTCCGCCTCGCCCGCAGCTGGCGACACGGTGATCGCCGGGGCGTCACTTTTGGCACAGAAACCGTGATTATGCCCGTCCGTCCATGTCAATTGGAGGTGATATAGTCGGTCACGCAGAGTGAACTTACCCTCGACCGGCTGGCGGGAGAATGTTGTGGCTGGGCAAGAAAATGCGGACGGAGTGGAGACCATAACCGACGAACAACCCTCCGGCGAGCGGCAGTGGGAGAAAAAGTCTCGACGGGCGCTGCGCTTCGCCAGGTTCACCATTGAGGTGTCGATGCCGGGTCGGCTGGTACTGGGCGGGGTTGGTGCCGTCGTGGCGACGAGGTTTCCGGCTGGCCGGTAGGAACGGTACTACGGAACGATCCGGCTGCTGGAGCGAGACCGGATCAGGGTGTAGGTGTGAATTCCGTTAGTGCTGGCGGATGCGGGGCGGCCCCGGCTTCCCACAACCCGGCCCCGCCGTGCGATAGCCCGGTTCCAACTTCGGCTCGGCGTCAGTTGGGGGAACTTCGGCTTCGGCTTCGGTGTCACCCCCCACTCCTCGATAATCGGCTACCGCATGGAAGGAACCACACGAAGACCGCCGTAGTTGAGTGGTCAGGAACCACGTGCTGTAAGGGCTTCGGTTAAGGTTTCCACCGGGTCCAGCAGGACAGCGGCAACGGGCAGCGACAGCAGGTGTTCCGCGGTGAAGTCGGGACGCGTCTCGGAGACTGCGGCGACGATCTCGGCCACCCGCTCGCCCACGGAGTCCATCGCCGCTCGGAGATCGGCAAGTGAGCAGGGGTCGCGCAGCTCGACATGCACGACGGCCAGTGCGGCGACGTTACCGGCAACATGCTCCGGCACGATTAGCACAATCCGGTCATCAAGCAGACCACGGACCAGCCGTGGCACTCGCAGTTCCACCACTAGCCGCTTCGAGCCGGTAAGGGCCGCCCCGTGGTCGGCGCGGCTGACCAACCCGGCCGCCGAGCCCGTCTTCTCGGTCACCCGGAGCAGGTCGCCGGCCGGGCTGCGGTGGAGTTGGTAGCGCGTCACGCCCGTCGGCTTGCTCACCACGCGCGAATGGGTCCTGATGACGTCGAGTACCAGGAAGGTGAGATCGGCCGGATCGGTGCCCGCCTCCTGCAACACCTGGATGATCTCGTTGTCGTAGAGGTCGGAGTCGCGGCGGGAGGTGCCCACGGTGACCGTCTTGGCCTGGTGTTTCACGGTGTCGATGGGTCGTGCCAACTCAGTGAGGGCTGCGGTGAGGGCTACTCGCGCCGCCGCCATCCGATCACCATCGGCTGGATTCGAAACGAATGCTATTCCGGCCAACGCCAGCACTGCCTGACCGGTGAGGACACCACGCAGCTCGCCCCGGGCCGTGGCCGCCAGCAATTGCTCAACGAGCGACACCACGTCAACGGGCAGCGGTCGCGCCGCGGGTGATCCCCGGTCGACGGCGGCCTCTAGGCGGGCCAGCGCCAGCCGTACGTCGTCTGCTCTCGCGTCGATTGCCCGTGCCGCATAGTACGCAAACAGGTGACCAGCAGCGGTGGCCATGATCCAGGCGAGCTCAGGATGCGTGTGCGGGACCGGGATTACGGACTCCGTCAACCACAGGTGCTCGGTTCCCTCGTCGCAGATGACGACTGCTCGATTATGGTGCGCGTTCAGGATCTCGATTTCCTTGACCAAGTCGTGCACCTGTTGCGGCGGTGCGCCAGCCAGGCAGACCAGGACGAGCGCCTCGGCAGACAGGTCGATGTGCTTCTTGTCCTCCACCGCGTCGACGGAGACCGTTTTGTAACACAGCTCCGACAGCTTGATCCGGATCTCGGCCGCGGCGACCCGGTTCGGGCCGGAGCCGACCACCGCCCAGTACGGGTACCTCGTGGCGACCTCGGTGGCGATCGCGGCAATGCGTTCAGCGGTGCCGTGTAGAGCCTCCAGCTGCTCCGGAATCTTCAGTAGACTCCGAAGCAGGGCAGCCTCCCGCGCCGGGGTCAACCGGGTGAGCTCCTTGGCGAGTTCCACTCCCAGCAGGCAGCCCGCGGCGACCTGCGCGTAGAAAGCCTTGGTGGAGGCCACCGACAGCTCGACGTCACGGCCATCGGAGGTGTAGAGAATTCCGTCGCTCTTCTCCGCGAGGTCGCTGTCGCGCCGGTTGACGATGGCAATCACGGTCGCGCCGCGCCCACGGACCAGGTCGACGGCGCGGTTGGTATCGGTGGTGGTGCCGGACTGGCTCACGGCGACGACACACGTGTCGGACATATCGCAGCGCAGCCGCCAGGCCGAGAACTCCGTGGCGGGATACGCCGAGACCGGCAGCCCATCGCCGACCAGCCACTGCACCAGCTGGGCGATGCCCTGGCAGGCCACCGCGGCCGTGCCCTGACCCAGGACGACGAGCTGGGAAACGGCGCCGCTGCCCAGCCGCCGGCGCAGTTCGGCGGGTAGGGATGCCTCGGGTAGCGAGACGAAAGGACTCCCGTCAGAAAAATGGATCCGGCTGCGCAGCGTCTTGCGGAACGACGACGGTGCGTCGTGGATCTCTTTCTGCAAGTAGTGCTCGAACGGGCCGAGCGCGAGGTCATGCGTGGTGACCTCGGCCTGCCGGATCTCCTCGGTGGTCAGGGGGAGGGCCACCCCATCGGCGTTCCAGCGATGGACCGTCGATGGGGTGCCCGCGCCCTCGCGGGTCAGCCGCACGACCGTTCCGGCCGCATCCGAGCCCGCCCACCGGTGGCCGTCGAGCCGCGCGAACCGCTGGGTGGTGCCGACCAGGCCGTACGCCTCGCTGGCCACCAGGTAGCCACCCGGGTCGAACCCCACGTACAGCGACTGCCCACTGCCTTTGACCCCGAGCAGCAGCTCACCGCGCGGTCCATCACACTGTGCGGCAATGGCCATCGACCCCTCGCAGAGGGAAAGGGTCGACAACATTGCCTCGGACGAATTGGCACCGGTGGCCATGTGCTGCGACAACAGCAACGGGATCAGCTTGGCGTCGGTGCTGATCGCCGCCGGGTCGACGGCGTACTCGCAGCGTTCCTGCAGCGCAAGGTAGTTGTCCACATCGCCGTTGAGCACCGCGAGCGAGTACGGGCCGGCAGTCAGCCCCGTGGCGTCCCGCCCGTCCACCGGATGCGCGTTGGCCTCACTCGTTCGCCCCACACTGGCCCACCGGGTATGGGTTATCACGGTCGCGGTCGCCGAGGGCAAGGCCAGCACCCGATGCAGCTCGGCATCACCCCGGATCGCGTGCCGCAGGTGGCGGACGTTGTCACCGAGCCGCCCGACAATTGCCGCCTGCTTGTACACGAAGCAGACCCCGTGGTCAGTCAGCACGGCAGAGCCGTTGCGGAACAGCACGTCGTGCCGCCCCGACAGCCCGGGCAGCTGGACCCGGTCGGCATCGACCAGCTCAATCCAGATACTGATCCCGGCGGAGTCCCGGCCACGTACCTCGAGGCGATCCAGCGCATCCAGCGCGGTATTCACCGCCGAGTACGAGGTGACCGAGCGTTCGGTCCAGCCGTTGGGGGCGAGATCCCGGGACCGCACCGCCGCGTCCAACCGGTCGTGGCACACCGCCCAGAGCTGGTCCCGGATGTGCCGCAACAACCCTTGGACGCGCTCGGTGGTGTCCGTATCCCAGGTCGAGGTCTGGAGGCCGAGCTGCGCGTCGAGGGCCGCAGCCGAGTCGGCGAGTCTTCGCAGCGCGGAGCTCACCTTCTCCGGCCTGCCCGCCAGGGCCATCGTCGCGCCAGGGGTCGCATAGACGTCGAGGACGACCGCGAGCTCCTCCGCGACGAGGTTCAGCACCTCGACGGACTTGGTGGGGTCGCCGAACCCGTCGAGCACGTCGGCGAACTCGGGAAGCAGCTCAGCCAGCGCCGAGGCGGACGTCTCACCACCACGCCGGCTGTAGTTGGGCAGCACCGCCACGATCCCACACATTCGGGCCTCCAGAAGGACTCGGCTCAATGCCACCCGGACCGGCGCCTTCCACAGCACCCGCCCGCAGCCTCACCCCGGCAGTCGAGACTCTCTCACACCCGGCTGGGAGGCCTAAGTACCTGGGGAGCCCTGCGATTCGATGATCTTCACGGCGACGTGCGCGACCAGTCGGTCATCCGGATCTCCCAGGTCAAGCCCGGTGATTGTCTCAATGCGGGCAATGCGGTAGGCGACGGTGTTGGTGTGCAGGTGCAGTATCCGGGCGGACTGCGTGTGGCTGGCGTGGTGATGCAGGTACACCGACAGGGTGCGCACCAGCTCGGTGCGGTGGTCGGTGTCATAGTCCAGTAACTGCCCGAGGACGTCACGGGCGAATCCCATCAACTGCCGCATGTCGCCGATCGTGCACAGCAACCGGTAGATGCCCAGCTCCTCGTAGCGGACCGGCTGACCCGCCCGGCCCAAGCGCAGTCCCAGGTCGATGGCCCGCTCAGCTTGGCGTACCCCGTGGGGCACGAGCTCCGGGGAGTTCACCTGCTCGCTCACCCCGCAGGTGAGGCCCGGGCCCAGCCGGCACAGCGCCGCCAGCGCCTCCGCACTCGGGTCACCGGGGACGATCACGACCAGCGCGCCGTCGCGCACCGCCGCGGCCGCGCCCGGCAGTATCGACCCGACCGCCCAGTCCCCAGGCCCGGTCTTCGTATCCGTGGGCCCTGGGCGCAACATTGCGATGCGCAGCAGTGCGTCATCGCGCAAACCCAGTGACCGAGCCTTGCGTCGGGCGTCCTGGGCGTCCAGGAAGTGACCCGAGGCCAGGGCGTCAACCACGCTGCTGCGGTAGCGTAGGTCCAACTCGATGCTGGTCTGCTCGTGAGCCAGGGTCAACGCGAACAGCGTGGCCGCGTAGGTGATGGTGAGGAGCTCGGCGTCGTCGGGCTGGGCCCCGTAAGGGTTCTCGTCGAGCACGAGCAGGTAACCCAGGCTGGTCTCGCAGACCACCACAGGGGCCACCAGACAGGCTTGGTCCAGCAGTGAGCCGGGAATGGCCGGGACCCGCAACGGCCGCCGCGCGGCCGCCAGCGCGCGCAGCAACCGGTCGACGCTGGGATCGGTGCGGTTCCAGCGCAACCCTCGCACCGAGCTCGACCCACCAGCCTGGGCCCGCAGCCGGAATGCGGTGTCCAACAGCACGATCCGCTTGCCGACCAGGCGGGCGAACACCTCGGTGAGCCGCGCCGGGTCAGCTCCGCCCAGGGCCGCATCGGCCAGCTCGTCACACACCGCCATGGTCCGCCGGTAGATCGAGTTCTCGCGGAACAGGCCGCTTCGCTCGGTCGATTCGGAGACTCCTGGGTTGGTCACGGCTTCGCCCGCAGCTGCGTGAGCGAGCTCACCAGCTGCGCTGCCGGCTCGTCCATCCCGCTGGGTACGTGCACCAGCACACCGGAGATCAGGTGTCGCAGCTTCTCCACGGCGCCCACCGCGTGCTCGACGGCCTGCTCGGGGTTGCGCCGGGCGGCGGCCAGTGCGGTCAACGGGATCGACGCCTCCGGGACCTCATAGGACAGCCGTTGCAAGGTCTGGACGTCCGCAAAAGGTGCCAGCGTGGCGAGCACCGGCAGGAGCACCCCACGGGCCCGCAGTCCGCCGAGCACCCGGCTCGCCTCCTCGACATCGTAGATCACGTCGGTGACCAGGAAGTGCGCCCCGGCGCGGAGCTTTTCCTGAGTTTTCGCCAACTCGAGCGCAAAATCGCTGACCGCGACGCTTAGCGTGGCACCGATCACGAACCGGGTGTGCTCCGCGATGGCGACACCCCGCCAGTCGATGCCCTCGTTCAACGCGGCGAGCATCGACACCAGCCCCACCGAGTCGACGTCCCAGGGTGACCCGCTACCGGCGCTGGGGTAGTCACCGGCCACTCGCGGGTTGCCGGTGCGGCACACCACCATCCGCAGCCCGAGCGCGTGCGCGCCGAGCATGTCGGCCTGCAGCGCGGCGAGGTTGCGGTCGGTGGCTTCCACCGGCAACAGCACCTCGCTGCCCACCCGCTCGCTGACCACCACCGCGGCACCCACCGGGCTGATCCGGGACGCTGGCGGTGCCGCTTCGATGATGGCCAGCACCCCCGCGCCGGCCGCGTGCAGCGTCGTCGCCCGCTGCAGGAACTCCGCCACCTGCGAGCCATTCGGAACCGGCAACCCGACTGCTACCACCAGCTCGCTCTCCCAGAGCCACCCCGGGGCTGGCTGCACCGAGCGGATTGGCGTCGACGAACCACGCCAACCGCCGGCGCGCGCAACCGGGGCCTGCGCGTTTGGGGGCAGCGCGTTTGGGGGCAGCGCGGCGACCGCCTGGGAGATCGCCCGCACATGGGCGGGAGTGGTGCCGCAGCACCCGCCGAGCAGGGTGGCCCCGGCGGCCACGAACCGTTGCGCGGCCTCCGCGAAGTACCCCGCGTTGCGGGCGTAGCGGATCTGGCTGCCGAACCGTTGCGGCACGCCCGCATTGGGCTGCACGGACACCGGAATCGCACTGCCCCGGACCAGCTCGGCGACCACACCCACCAGGACCGTGGGGCCCACCGTGCAGTTGGCACCCAGCGCGGCCACCCGCAGATCGGAGAGCACCGCGGCTGCCTCCGCGGGTTCCTCCCCCCGCAGGGTCCGGCCGTCGTCGCCGAAGGTCAGCTGGGCCACTACCGGCAGGTCACTCTCCGACGTAGCCACCTCGACTGCCTGGACCAGCGACTCCAGGTCGCCGAAGGTTTCCAGGATCAGCAAATCCACCCAGTCGCCCAGCGCCGCGATCTGCTCGCGCAGGGTCTCCGTGCGCGCACTCGCCGGTACTCGGCGCACCGCGGGAGCGCTGACCGCTGGTCCGACCGACCCGGCGACCAGCACCGGGTGCCCGGTGCGCTGGACGGCCTCGCGGGCCAGTCGGGCTCCCGCAATGTTGATCTCAGAGACGCTGCTCTCCAGCCCGGCTGCGGCCAGCCGGAGCCGGTTGGCGCCGAAGGTGTTGGTCTGCACGATCCGGGCACCCGCGCTGACGTAGGCCGCATGCAGGTCCCGAACCAGGGCCGGGCGCGAGAGGTTGAGCTCGGGTAATGAGCGGTCCAGCGGCACCCCGGCGGCGTGCAGCATCGTGCCCATCGCCCCGTCGCAGACCACCACCTGGCCGGCGCGAAGCTCCGCCAGCACCGTGCGGGGGTCGTGTGCGTCCACCGTCTCGCCTCCTGGCCCCGAATTGTCCTCCCGGGACACCCATCCGGACCAGGAAGAATCCCCGCGATCCTCGACTGTCACCACCGGGGGCCATCGAACGTTGCCACTGGGTCAACCAGCGCGGATCTTGCTGGTTGGTCCGTGAGGACTAGCATCTGGGCGCGTGCTCGATCCCACTGTCCTCGCTACCCCAGCGATGCGTGCCGCGTTGGCGGCGCGGGATATCAGCCGGTGTATCGCTTGCTCAATGCGGCGGGTGTCTCGCAGCGCATGATTGCGGCACTGGTCGGGCAGAGCCAGAGTGAGGTCTCGGAGATCGTCAATGGGCGTCAGGTGCAGGCCTATGCCGTGCTCCACCGGATCTGCACCGGACTCGGTGTCCCTCACGAGGCCATGGGCCTGTCCTCCGGTGACTACCCTGGGAACAGTCCGGTCGCTGAGCTGAGCGAGGAGGATGAGGCGGAGGTGCTGAGACGCCAGTTCGACCACCTCTTCGCGGTAACCGGCGTGGCGGTGCTGGGCACTGCCACCGGGTTGGGGAGGTTTCTGGGCCCCACGGCCCTGCCGCCAGGTCAACTGCTGGCTGTCCCGGCGCGGGTTGGGCGAGCGGACGTCGAGGCGATCCGGGAGGTGACCGCTGCGGTCGCGGAGGCTGCTCGGACGGTGGGTGGCCAGGCCGGGCTGGCGTGCTCGCTGGCGGAGTGGGCGGATCGGTTCCTGACCGCGGAGGCCTCGGACGCTG
>JBOHFG010000306.1:0-27873 GCA_050699575.1 Pseudonocardiaceae bacterium | reverse complement strand
GGAGCTTCAGGTTGACGGGTCCGCAGGCGAGCATGACGGCGGCCAGCGTGGCTTCGGGACTGTGGAAGCCGTAGGCGCGGCGGATGATCAGACGTACCTTGTTGTTCAGTCCTTCCTGACGGCCGTTCGATAGTCCGCGGTCGATAGCGGCGTCGATGCCGTCGCGGTGTTTCCGGATCGTGCGCGCCGTTTTCACGAATTCGGGGATTCGGCTCCGCTGCGCTTTCGAGCACCAGCGGTCCAGCATGACACTCGTATCGGTGGGGTCCAGGTCACCGGCGAACACCGCCCGCAGGGACTCCTTCAGCTGATAGGCCCGCCACAGTGCACCGCCAGTTCGTTTGATTTCTCGTAGCGTACCGTTCTGATCCTCGGTCAGATCGATGGATTTTTCAACAACGCCCAGCGAGCCCCCGTGAACTTCTTCGCGATACTTTGGTCACGCAGCTTCCGAGCGGACTGCCACACCTGCCGCCGGACCGTGTCCAAGGCCTCGGTGACCAGCTTGACCACACCGCAGCCGTCGCCGCCGCACCACGATCCGACACACCCGGCCACCGAAGTCACGATGCCGCCACGAGGAGTCCACGTCCCGCGTGTCATACCGATGCGCCGTGGCGTACGAACACTCCGAGCACACCAACAGCCGCCGAGTCAACCACCCGCACAACGATCTCCCCACCACCAGGCTCTACCTGCCAAGACTGCGGATCCACCGCCGCCACACCCGGCAGGCCCAACAGAGAGTTCAGTAGAGTTGTGGCGCGCACGGGCGGCTCCAGGATCGGTGCGTGTAGGAGCCGTCGAACCTAGATCACGCCCGTGCGCCCCACCCGCCGGGCACCCGGCCATACCACACCCCACTTATCCACATCCATGGCAATAGAGCCGAATAAACTCCGTCAGGCTCGATTTTGCGCATTAATCAAGTTGGAATCCTGCTCCCTCACGAGGGTTGTTGACTGTTCGTGGGAACGTGCAATAACACGCACAAGCTCACCACCCGGCTCGTCGCCGAGCACGACACCATCGTCATCGAGGACCTGCACGTCGCCGGGATGATCCGCAACCGCCGCCTCGCCCGCGCCATCTCCGGACTCGGCATGCGGAGCAGCGAAAGCCAAGCTCTCCCTCGCCGAACGCAAGTTCGTGTGCAACACCTGCGGCACCCAGCTCGACCGGGACACCAACGCCGCGAGGAACCTGGCCGCACTGGCGGATCAGGCCGTCTTGGGCGAGTTGCGCCCTGACATGACACGGCCCGCTGGAAACCCATGTCAGACCGCCACCGGCGGCAACGGGTACCGCCACGGGAAGACTGCGATCAGCAGCCAACGTCACCTCCGCAGGAGGCGACTCCATGAGACGTTCTGACACGTTTCGAGGAACGGCTAGCCGTGTGCCATCCCGTTCGGTCACCATATGCATCCATGTCACGTTGGAAGGTGGCCCTGGGGTGAGGGTCGTGGTGCTGGTGGGTGGAGTGGGGGGCGCCCGGTTTCTGCTGGGAGTGAAGGCCGCGCTGGGCCTGCCCGCCGTCGGCCCGCCGGACACAACTGGCCCGACCGAGCATGAGATCACCGCGGTGGTCAACACCGGCGACGACATCTGGCTGCACGGGCTGCGGATTTGCCCGGACCTGGATACCTGCATGTACACCCTCGGCGGCGGGATCGACGTCGAGCGTGGCTGGGGACGGGCCGGTGAGACCTGGGTGGTGAAAGCGGAGCTGGCACGCTACGGCGCTGATCCGGACTGGTTCGGGCTGGGTGACCGGGATCTGGCGACTCACCTGGTGCGCACCCGGATGCTGGAGGCGGGTCACCCACTGTCCGCGGTGACCGCGGCGCTGTGCGACCGGTGGCGCCCCGGGGTGCGGCTGCTGCCGGCCACCGACGACCGGTGCGAGACGCACGTGGTGGTGGCCGGCGCCCGGGTGATGCACTTCCAGGAATGGTGGATCCGGTACCGCGCGGCACTCCCGGCCAGCGAGTTCGTGGCGATGGGCGCCGAAGACGCCGAGCCGGCCGCCGGGGTGCGGGAGGCGATCGCCGGGGCGGACGCGGTGCTGCTCGCGCCGTCCAACCCGGTGGTGTCGATCGGCAGCCTGCTGGCGGTGCCGGGAATCCGTGACGCGCTGCGCAGCGCCACGGCCCGGGTGATCGGGGTGTCCCCGATCGTCGGGGGCCGCGCGGTGCTCGGGATGGCCGAGGCCTGCCTGGCCGCCATCGGCGTACCGTGCGAGGCCGGTGCGGTCGCCAGACACTACGGTGCCCGCTGCGCGGGTGGGATCCTGGACGGGTGGCTGGTGCACACCGGGGATCGCGCGACGGTGCCCGGTGTAGAGATCCGGGAAGTCCCGCTGCTCATGACGGACGTCGCCGCAACCGCGACGATGGCCACTTCGGCCCTGGACCTCGCCGGGCTGGCGAGGTGAGCGATCACGCTGCACCGGGTGAGGTCCGCATCCTGCCGGTGCTGGGGCTGCCCGAGTTCCGGCCGGGAGACGACCTGGTCGGTGCGCTGGTCACCGCCGCGCCGTGGCTAGTCAACGGCGACGTCGTCGTCGTCACCAGCAAGGTGGTGTCCAAGGTGGAGGGACGGCTGGTCACGGTGCCGGCCGACCCGCTGGCCCGGGACGCGGCCCGTCACACGCTGGTCACCACCGAGGCCCGGCGCGTGCTCGCTCGCCACCGCCGCACCCTGATCACGGAGAACTCGCTGGGTGTGGTGCAGGCCGCCTCAGGGGTGGACGCGTCCAATGTGGAGCTCGATGAGATCGCGCTGCTGCCCGCCGACCCGGACGCCAGCGCCGCGCGGCTGCGGGCCGGGCTGGCCGCGACGCTGGGCGTCGAGGTCGCCGTAGTGATCACCGACACGATGGGCCGGGCGTGGCGAGTTGGGCAGACCGACGCGGCGATCGGGGCTGCCGGGCTGGGCGTGCTGCACCGCTACCGGGGTGCGATCGACCGGCACGGCAACGAGCTGGTCATCACCGAGGTGGCCGTCGCCGACGAGATCGCCGGGGCCGCCGACCTGGTCAAGGGCAAGCTGGCCGGCGTGCCGGTGGCGGTTCTGCGCGGGTTGGTGTGCGGTGACGACGGCAGCACCGCGGCGGACCTGATCCGCCCGCTGGCCGACGATCTGTTCCGGCTGGGCACCGACGAAGCCATCGAACAAGGGCGAGCGGAGGCGGGTCTGCTGCGCCGGTCGGTGCGCTCGTATCGTCGCGACCCGGTGGACCCGGAGGCGTTGCGCCGCGCGGTGGGGGTGGCGCTGCGCGCACCGGCACCGCACCACACCCGGCCGGTTCGGTTCGTCTGGCTAGCCGACCGGCGCCGTCGGCGGCAGCTGCTCGACGCGATGACTCAGGCGTGGCGGGCCGATCTCCACCGCGACGGGCTGACCGAGGACCGCATCGCACACCGGGTACGGCGCGGAAACCTGCTGTACGACGCGCCGGAGGTCCTGGTGCCCTGCGCCGTGCCGGATGGGGCACACGCCTACCCCGATGCGCGCCGGCAGGCCGCGGAAGAGGCGATGTTCACCGTCGCCGCAGGTGCCGCGGTGCAGGGCCTGCTGATGGCGCTGGCTGCGGAAGGCTTGGGCTCCTGCTGGGTCGGCTCGACGCTGTTCTGCCCGGATCTGGTCCGGGCAGAACTCGCCCTGCCACCACAGTGGCGGCCGCTCGGCGCGATCGCCATCGGCTACCCGACGCAACCACTGCAACCGCGCCCACCATGTGACCCCGATGACGGGCTGGTGCTGCGATAATCAATCGTGATGATCATCACGCCGAACGTCACGGTGCACGCCGATGCGGTGCACACACTCTCTACCTGGGAACCCAGCGACCCCGGGCAGCGCGCGCTGCGCGAGGCATTCCTCGGGTTCCTGGCGGCCCGCCCGGACTCCTGCGCACGTTCCTGCGTACCTGGCCACCTGACCGCCTCGGCAGTGGTCCTCAACCATGACGGCACGCACGTCTTACTCACCCTCCACCCCCGGGTGGGACGATGGGTACAGCTCGGCGGGCACTGCGAGGAGAGCGACGCCGGGCTCGCCGCGACAGCACTGCGGGAAGCCACCGAGGAATCCGGCATCGCCGGCCTGAAGATCGACTCGCGGCCACTGCACCTGGACGTGCATCCGATCACCTGCTCGCTGGGTTCTCCCACCCGGCACTTCGACGTGCGGTTCCTGCTGCACGCCCCGGCCGCCGCCACACCGGTGCGCAGCGCGGAGTCCATCGACCTGGCCTGGTGGCCGGTGGACGCGCCGCCCCCCGACGTGGCACCAGCGTTGGCGGCACGCGAGCCCAGGTATGGAGTCGCACGGTAGACCCGACTACACCAGT
The DNA here is from genome assembly GCA_050699575.1 of Pseudonocardiaceae bacterium. Lineage (GTDB taxonomy): Bacteria > Actinomycetota > Actinomycetes > Mycobacteriales > Pseudonocardiaceae. The sequence continues at coordinate 23,516 of JBOHFG010000306.1, read as the reverse complement.
TCTGCGCCTGCGACTGCACGTGCATTGACCGCTGCAGGCGCGCGTGCTAAGTTTCAAACTTTGAATGCGCGCCCAGGGCCACCCGTAAGAGTGAAAAACCTACCACAGAAGGGTACCAACCAATGACCGGAATGAGTTACAGTGGCAGGTGAACCACATAATCTTCCATTGTGGCGTGGCACATGAGCAACGACTACCCTGCTTGACACATGGCAAGCTCGGGAATACATTTTTGACAACATCGCCAACGTATAGCATTCGACATGGGAAATGCAGTTACGTCACCGTTGGCAGACTTTATTAAGGACACCTAATAATGGACTCCACGAGGAGCCGACCGCCATTCATGACATGGTTCACCTGTGGCATAGACCAGAGAGATCACGCGATTAGCGAAGAGGACATGACAAACGGGATATCCTGTGGCGACGGCCGCTACCTGGCCCTTTGTGGGACGACGGTGTCAGTGTCATCCCTAATGTGCCCGCCTGGCCGGCGCTGCCTTCCGTGCGAGACTGTTGTACAGAGCGTTGCGGAGGACTACGCACCGCCTCGTAACACCGGATTTCTCACCCGATTGCTCGGCCGTGGCCAGCGCCGTGACGACTCCCAGACCATCGCGAGGCACCGGTTATTCGGGCAGCGAAGGTGAACCGCGGCGGTCAAATCGCTCGGTAGTCACGGGGACTGAACCGGGGGCCGAACCGGGGACGACGGAAACCAGCTGCCTCGATATAGCGTACGGCTCGGTGCCGCTGTGGCGCGTAAGGTGCGAGGAGCTCGAGCAGGCCGGCATCATCCAGCGGCTCACCCAGCAGTGCGTAACCGACGACGGACGGAATGTGAAAATCGCCGATGCTCACCGCGTCGGCATCTGCCCAGGCCCGCTGGGCCACCTCGGCAGCCGTCCAAATCCCGATCCCGGGGACCGTGCACAGCAGGTCACGGCCGGCCTTTCCGGTCAGCGCCACCGCACCCTCCAGCCGGTCCGCCACCACGGCCGCCGCCAGCAATGCCCGGCGCCGGGAACGGTCCACTCCGGCGCGGTGCCACTCCCAGTCCGGAATGACCCGCAGCTGCGCCGGACCGGGCGGCACCCACAGCTCCACGGGACCCGGCGCCCGTTGTCCGAACCGCCAGCACAGTTCACGCCAGGAGCGTCGAGCCTCGATACCGGTAACCTTCTGCTCCAGCACGGCAGGCACCAGCACGTCCCACACCCGGCGGGTGGCACCCAGGCGTAGGCCCGGCATCCGGTGCCGGACCTGCGCGATCAGCGGATGATGGGGCACAAAGGCGCTGTCGTCGTCGTCAGCACCGAGCAGTGCAGGCAACCCGTCGAGCGCCCAGGCCGCACCCGGTCCCCAGCCGGTGGCGTGCACCGTGCCGCCGTTGTCGCGACACAGCGCCAGCGTGGCCACGCCAGCCGGCGTGGTGCTCGTGCGCCACACGGTGCCCTCGGCCGCCACCCACATCGTGGGATCACCCCGGCCGCGGCGCAACGGAGCCAGCACCGCGCGAAAATCCAGCGGTCGCGGTGGTGTCCAGCACCGCTCAACAACAGGCTCAGCAGCGCCGCGTGGCACGGCTCACCAGCTGTAACCGGCCGGCCAGTCCGGCTCGCAACGCCAGCCGCAGCGGGGCGTGCAGCGGGCCGGGGTGACGGTCCGCAAGATAGCGGTAGGTGCTGCGATGGTGCTCGGCGAGCATCAGGGCGGAGACCCGGCTGGTGGCGTGCCCGCCGAGGTGGGTGACCTCCGCAGCCGGCACGTAGACGTTGCGCCACCCGGCGCGACCCAGCCGGTCGCCGAGGTCGACGTCCTCGAAGTACATGAAGTAACGGGAGTCGAACCCGCCGACGGCCTCGAATGCGGCCCGGCGGAGCAGCAGGCACGAGCCGGACAGCCACTCCGCGGTCCGCTCACCCACGGTGGTGCCGGACTGCCGGTACGCCGTGGTCCAGGGGTTACCCGGCCAGACCGGGCCAAACACCGCGTGCCCGACGCCGCGGCCCAGCGCGGGCAGCAGCCGCGCCGACGGATACACCGTCCCGTCCGGTTGCCGGATCAGCGGCCCCAACGCGCCCGCTCTAGGCCACCGCTGCGCGGCCGCGAGCAGCTCGTCGAGGCTGCCCGGGTGCCATTCGACGTCCGGGTTGGCCACCACGACCCACCCCACGTCCGGTCCGAGCTCGGCGACGCCGCGGTTGGCGGCAGTGCCGTACCCGACGTTCTCCCCGATGCGCAGCAGCTGCACGCCGTCGCGGCGGTTCGCGCGCTCCGGCGCTCCGTCGGTGGACCCGTTATCGGCCAGCAGCACCCGCAGCGGCCGGTTAGTGGCCTTGACCACTGAATCCAGGAATGTCTCGAGCGTGTCGCCGGGCGAATAGGTAACCGTGACGACCGCCAGTTCCTGGCCGTAGGAATTGCTGGAGGGCACGGCAGCCAATTCTGCACCGCAGCGCGCCCGGCTGGGCTAGCGGGACCGTCGGCGCACCACCGCGGCGTGGCGGTACGCCTCTCGGTGCAGCGCCGCACTGGCCGCCCAGGAGAAATCCTTGGCGCGCCGCTGCGCGGCGGACGAGAGCTCCGACCGGCGGGCTGGGTCCTCGAACAGCTCGACGAGCCCAGCGGCGATGTCCTGGGCGTCGATACCGCAGTAGGCCACCGCGTCCCCACCCACCTCCGGGATCGCGAGGCGCCGAGTGGTCAGCACCGCTGCCCCAGTAGCCATCGCCTCCAACACCGGCAACCCGAAACCTTCCCCCAGCGAGGGGTAGGCCACCACCACCGCGCCGCCGAGAAAACCGGACAGCTCGTCCAGCGGAAGGTAGCCGGCCCGGATCACCCGGACCCGGTGCGGCACGGCCTGCAGTTCCTGTTCCACCTGCTGGTCCCAGCCAGGCTGCCCGGCCAGCACCAAGGTGGGCTGATCCCCGAGGAGCTGGCTGGCCCGGGCGAACCCGCGGATCAACGCCGGCACGTTCTTGCGCGGCTCGAGCGCACCGAGAAAAGCCACATAGGGACGGTTACCCAAGCGCAGCCGGCACCTGAGCGCAGCCGTCTCCTCCGGTGCAGGTGGGTGGAAGCGGTCGGCATCCACCCCGTGGTGCACCACGTGCAGGTTCGTGACGTCAGCGCCGGTGACCCGCCCGAGCTCGCGAGCCGTCGACGCACTGGGCACCACACACACCTCGGCCCGGCGCAACGAGGTCCGCGTCCAGGCCTGGAAGAAGCGCGCCTTGACCGGCGAGTGCACCCCCGGGTCGGTGAAGAACGTGGCGTCGTGCACCGTGACCACCGTGGCCACCTGGGCGGCCAGCGGCATCGTGTAGTGCGGGCAGTGCAGCACGTCCACCCGCGCCCGCCGGACCAGCCAGGGCAGGGTGGTCTGCTCCCAGGTCAGCCTGGCGGTGCGGGCGACCAGCCGCTCCACTGCGGGCAGCACGTCGGCGTGCGGGGCCAGCGCGGCATAGAGCTCGGCGTCGCGCGGCTGGCACACCACCATCGGGGCGGCACCGTCCGCCTCCAGTGCCGCGACCAGGCAGTCCACGTAACGACCGACGCCACCGCGGTCAGCCGGCACCGCCGTAGCATCGATGAGCACCCGCGGCTCGGTGAACACGCGGGGAGCCTACGAGATGACGCAACGTGTTCGTAACTGGCGTAGCTCGACGTGCACCGACCACACCCGCCGAGCGGTGCGCTCCCAGCTGAACTGCGCCGCGCGGCGCCGACCTGCGACGATCATGGCCTGCGCCGTGCCGGGGTCGGACAGCACCGTGCGTAGGGCCACGGCCAGCGCGGCGGGATCACCGCGCGGGACCACCACCCCGGCCCCGCCGGCGACCTCGACCAGCGCGGGGGCGTCGGAATGCACCACCGGCACCCCGGCCGCCATCGCCTCCAGCACCGGCAGCCCGAAACCTTCCGCCAGGCTCGGTGCCGCGAGCACCGCCGCGTGGTGCAACACGACGGCCAGCTCGGCGTCGCTGACCCGACCCAGCACGTGCACCCGCGCCGGATCCAGCCCACACTGCCGGGCCAGCGCAACCGGATCGAGGCGCCCCCAACCCGGCTGCCCGACCAGCACCACCGGCAGTTCCAGCGCGGCCAGCGCGGCGAGCAGCGTATCCAGGCCCTTGCGCGGCTCCACGGTGCCGACCGCCAGCACGTAGCTCGGCGGCAGACCCAACTGGGTGACGATCGCGGCGGCTTCCGCCGGCATCCGCGTCACGGCGGCGGTGACCCCCTCGCCGACCACGTGCACCGGAACCGGACAGGGCACCTGCCGCGGCAGGTCGTGGGCAACCGCGGCGGTGGGCACCACCAGGGCATCCGCTCGGCGGGCCGCCCGCCCGATCATCCGACGGTGCCAACCGGCCCCGCGCCGGGTCAGCCCGTCGGGATGGGTCCAGGGCACCGTGTCGTGCACCGTGATCACCAGCTCACCATCCCGGCCGGGCCCCGGTGGGGCCAGCGGGGTCGGGGCGTGCACGGAGTCCCCACCCGGCCACAGCGGGATGCCGGACTCCCAGGCGGCCACCAGCGCCCGGCGGGGCAGTGGCAGCAGATGGGGCCCCTCCACGCCGGGGATGACCGCTGGGGTGGGGTCGGCGTGCCGGGCCACCGCGCTGCCCACCATCCAGCCGGCCGGCGCGGTGGCGGCCAGCGCCGCGGTGAGCTCCCGGGAGTACCGGCCGGTGCCGCCGGGCACCGGCGCAAGCAGCTGCTCCAGCAGCACCACCAGCTTGGGCACGTCGGCGAGTCTGGCACGGGTACGCAGTGGGGCACCGCGTACCGTCACCCGCCGTGGCAGCAAGCACCCGAACCACGGTGATCGTGGTCACCTGGCGCGGCCGCGGTCTGATCGGGCAGTGCCTGGACGCGCTGGCCGCCCAGACCCGTCCACACCGGACGCTGGTGGTCGACAACGCCTCGACCGACGGGACCGCTGAGGAGATCGCGGCCCACTCTCCCCGCCCCGATGTGCGGCGAATGACCCGCAACCTCGGCTACGCCGGCGCACTGGCCGCAGTATTGCCCCAGGTCAGCACGCCATTCATAGCGTGGCTCAACGATGACGCGCAGCCGGAGCCGGGGTGGCTCGCCGCGCTGGAACAGGCCCTGGATGACGATGACACGGCCGCCGCCGCGGCCTCGGTGCTGCACACCGGGGACGGCACCGTGACCTCGACCGGTGTCGCGCTCACTGGCCTCGGGTACGGCCAAGACACTATTGAGGCCATGCCGTTCGGCTTCTGCGGCGGGGCCGCGCTGGTGCGCACCGACGCGCTGCGCGCCGTCGGTGGTGTCCCGAGCACACTGTTCTGCTACTACGAGGACACCGACACCTCGTGGCGGTTGCGGCTGGCGGGTCACCGGGTAGTCGCGGTAGCGGGTGCTCGGGTCCAGCACGTCGGAGGCGCCACGGCACGGCACGGCACGCCGTCGTTTCACCGCTGGAACGAACGCAACCGGTTGCTGGTGCTGCTGCGCTGCGCACCCGCCCGGGTGGCCGCCCGGGAACTGGCCCGCTTCGCCACGCTGACCCTGATGCTGCCGTGGCGGCGCAATCACCCCGCCACGCCTAACTTCGCGTGGCACCTGCGCCTGCGGGTGCTCGCCGAGGTGGCGGCCCGGCTGCCCGCAACGCTGCTCGCGCGCTATCGGATTGGCCGCCGCGCCACGCTCACCCGCGCGGCAGTGTGGTCCACCTGGGCCTCGGTGAGCGCAAGCACCCGACCTCGAGAGGAAACCACATGACCACCCGTGCCATCCGCCCCACCGGACGTGGCTTCCTCCTGTTCGACTCCCACCCCACCGGATGCGCCCGGATCGTCGAGACTCTGTGGTCTCAGGTGCCCCCACTCCCCACCGGCGAGCGACGCCGCCCGGTTGCCCTAGTCATCGGCTCCAGCGCCGGGTACGGGCTGGCTGCCACGATCGTCGGGCTCGCACGGTACGGGATTTGCGGGGTAGGTCTGTGCCACGAGAAGTCGTGGTCCACCCGGCGCACCGCCACCGCCGGCTGGTACCGAACCATCGCCACCGCGGCACTTGCCCGCAAGGCTGGCACCCAGCTGGAGTTCGTCAACGCAGACTGCTTCGCCGACGCCACGAAGACCGACGTCATGACGATGATCGCTGAGCAGTTTGGACCGGTGGACTATCTGATCTACAGTGTGGCGGCTCCCCGCCGGACCGACCCGGTGACGAGAACTCACTACCGGTCGGTCATCAAGCCGGTTGGGCACGCACAGCGTACAAAGACCCTGGCGTTCGATGACGACGGTGCTCCCCTGTTGCGGGAGATTGCGGTCCCCGCCGCGACACGCGACGAGATCGAAGGAACCGTCAAGGTCATGGGTGGGGAGGACTGGGCACTCTGGATCGACGCCGCGCAGCGGCATGGCCTGATCCGACCAGGTTTCCAGACTGTCGCGCTGTCCTACATCGGCTCCGAACTGACGTCAGCGATCTACCGAGAAGGCACCATCGGCGCCGCCAAGACCCACTTGGAAGAGACGGCGAGAACCCTGAACACCACGCTGGCCAGCAGCCACGGTGGACGCGCGGTGACGTCCGTGAACGGCGCTGCGGTCACCCAGTCCTCCACCGCCATTCCCGGGATCGCCCTCTACCTCGGGTTGCTGCGCGACGTCATGGGCGACACCATGCACTCGCCCCTGGGCCAACTCACGGACCTGTGGGATCAGCTCACCGGCACCACACCGATGAGAGTCGACGACCATGGCCGAGTTCGCCTTGACGGCTGGGAACTCGCCGACGACGTGCAAGCCGCGGTCACGGCCCGCTGGAAGGCCGCCACACCCGAGAACATCACCGATCTCGCCGACGTCGACTGGTTCCGCGACGAGGTGCGTCGGCTGTACGGCTTCGAGGTATCCGGTGTCGACTACGACAAGCCAGTAGACCCCAACCTGCCGTGGCCCTGCACTTCGCGGTGAGGAGTCAGGTGTCGGTCTGGCCTTTCCTGGTGCCGCGCATGGCCGGGAAGAGGACGACTTCCCGGAGGGTGGGTGCGTCGGTGAGCAGGGCGACGAACCGGTCGATCCCGAGGCCGAGACCGCACATCGGTGGCATCCCGTACTCCATCGCCTCGATGAAGTCCTCCTCCATCATCATCGCCTCGTCGTCACCGGCCTCGCGTAGCTCGGCTTGCTCCTCCAGTCGAAGTCGCTGCTCGATCGGGTCGATCAGTTCTGAATAGGCCTTGACAATCTCCCAGCCGTTGACCACGACCTGGAACATGTCGAGCCTGCTCGGGTCCGCATCGCTGCGCCGGGCGAGTGGGACCAGCTCCACCGGGTGGTGCACCAGGAAACACGGCTGGATGAGCTCGGGCCGGACAGTCTTCTTGTACAGCAGATCGACCAGCCCCGCGTAGGACACCGCATCCTCGACGTCCAGACCAAGCCGGGCGACGTGTTCCCGCAGGGTCGGCAGGTCACGGACGACGGTGAGATCTATGCCAGTCCGCCGGGCGATCTCGCTCCGGTAGTCCAGCTCCGGCCAGTCGGCGCCGAAGTCCAGCTTCACGCCGTCATAGGTGACGGCGCGGGTGCCGAAGACCTCATCGAGCACCGTGCGGATCAGCTCGCGAACGAAGGCCATGTTGTCGCGGTAATCCCAGTAGGCCGCATACCACTCCAGCATCGTGAACTCCTGGAGATGGGAGGCATCCATGCCTTCATTGCGGAAGTTGCGGCCCAGCTCATAAATGCGGTCAAGGGAGCCGACGACGACGCGCTTGAGATACGTTTCCGGCGAGATCCGCAGGTAGAAGTCCTCCCCAAGCGCGTTGTGGCGGGTCACGAATGGTCGCGCGGCCGCTCCGGACGCTGCCTCCTGCAGGATCGGCGTCTCGACTTCGAGAAAGTCGTTGTCGTCGAGGAACCGGCGGATCCTTCCGATAATCTTCGCCCTGGTCTGGAACCGTTCCCGGGAATCCGCGTTCACCAGCAGGTCGAGGTAGCGGCGACGGTACCGAGCCTCCACGTTGGACAAGCCCTGCCACTTGTCGGGCAACGCGCGGACCGTCCGATTCAACACGGTCAGCTCGGACACCGCCGCGGTCCGTTCGCCAAGGCGGGTGGTGTAGATACTGCCGGTGACCCCGACAAAGTCGCCGATCTTGACTGCCCGGGACCACTCCTTGAAGACGTCCACGCCCAGCTCGTCCCTGGACAGCGAGATCTGGACGCGCCCGCTGCGGTCCTGCAAGTGCCCGAAGACCAGCCCGCCCATCCGGCGCCACAGGACGAGCCGGCCAGCGAGCCGCACGGTCGTTCCCTCGGGCGCGTCCTGCACGCTGGCCGCAACCGCGTCAGTGCGGTACCCAGACCGAGGCCCGACCTCTTCCGTCGACATCACCACACACCTTCTCGAACTAGGCAGCCACAACAACCGAACCACCCTACCCACCCCCGCCCAACGCATTCAGCGGGCTGAGCGGGGTTATTCGCCCCTCCGAAACCCCGCTCAGCCCGCTGAATGCGGGATGGGGCAGGGTGTGCGCGGTGACGCGGGTGTCGGTGGTTGTGGTGAACTACTGCGGTGCTGAGCACACTGTGACCTGCCTGCGGGCGTTGCGCGACGAGCTGGACTGGCCCGCTGAGGCGCTCGAGCTGATCTGTGTGGACAACGCCTCGGGCGATGGCAGTGCGCGGCGGATCGCCGCCGCGGTACCGCAGGCCCGGCTGATCCGCTCGGCCACCAACACCGGCTTCGCCGGTGGCTGCAACCTCGGGGTCACTTACGCCACCGGCGAGATCGTCGCCTTCCTCAACAGCGACGCCCGGCCGCACCGGGACTGGGTGCGCGCCGCCGTCGACGCGCTGCGCGACCCCACTGTCGCGGCGATCGCAAGCAAGGTGCTGGACTGGGACGGTCAGCGGATCGACTACGTCGACGGCGGGCTGACCTGGTACGGGATGGGCTACAAACCGCACGTCGGCAAGCCCGACGACGGCGCCCACGACACCGCCCACGACGTGCTGTTCGGCACCGGCGCGGCACTGCTGGTCCGGCGCGAGGTCTTCGAACAGCTCGGCGGGTTCGATGAGCGGTTCTTCATGTTCTGCGAGGACGTCGACCTGGGCTGGCGGCTGAACCTGCGCGGGTACCGGGTGCGCTACGAGCCGCGGTCGATCGCCTACCACCGCCACCACGCCTCGTTACACGGCGCTGACCCGGCCCGCGAGACCTACCTGCTGGAGCGCAACGCGCTGGCCGCGCTGTACAAGAACGTCTCCGACCAGACGCTGGCCACCGTGCTGCCCGCCGCGCTCGCGCTGGCGGTGCGGCGGGCCACCGCCCGCGGCGGGTGTGACCCAACCGAGCTGGAGCTGACCCGCCGCGGCCCCGGCGCGGAGGCCGGCGGCCCGCTGGCGGTGCCCCGGGTGACCATGGCCGGGGTCTACGCCATCGACCGGTTCGTCGAGATGCTGCCCGCGCTGGCCGTGTCGCGGCGCGCCGAGCAGGCCGCCCGGGTCCGCACCGACGCCGACCTGCTCCCGCTGATGCGCAACGCCCTGGAGCGCACCTCCCCCGAGATCCCCTACCTGCTCGCGCACGACGCGATCGTCGAGGCCCTGGGCGTGGAGCGAGTGTACGGGGCCCGCCGGCGGATCCTGGTGATCACCGCGGACGCGGTGTCGGCGCGGATGGCCGGGCCGGCCATCCGCGCCTGGCACATGGCCGAGGTACTCTCCGGCGAGCACGACGTGCGCCTGGTCAGCCTCAACCAGCACTGCTCGCCCCCTCCCGCGGATTTCGACGTCCGGCACGTCCCCCCACGCCAGATCGCCCCCGAGCTGGCGTGGGCCCAGTTGGTAGTCCTTCAAGGCCACGTGCTCGAGCACATCCCGTCGCTAACGACGTCCAACCACCTCGTCATCGCCGACATCTACGACCCGATGCACCTGGAGCAACTCGAGCAGACCCGCGATCTGGGCGATGACCAACGCGCGCAGGTCGTCGCAGGAACGACCGAGGTGCTGTCGACCCAGCTGCGCCGTGGTGACTTCTTCCTTTGCGCGTCGGAACGGCAGCGTCATTTCTGGCTCGGGCACCTGGCGGCGATCGGGCGGCTGTCTCCCACCGTCTACGACGCTGACCCCACGACCCGCTCGCTGCTCGCGGTGGCCCCGTTCGGGCTGTCCGGCAAGCCACCGCAGCGCACCGGACCGGGTCTGCGCGACGCTCTGGGGTTCGGGGTCCGGGAGAAGGTCGTGCTCTGGGCGGGCGGTGTCTACTCCTGGTTCGACCCGCTGACCCTGCTGCACGCCGTGCATGCGTTGCGCGCTGAGCACGACGATCTGCGGTTGGTGTTCCTCGGGATGCGCCACCCGAACCCCGACGTGCCCGAGATGGGCATGGCCGGGCAGACCCGCCGGCTCGCCGAGACCCTTGGGCTCACCGGTGCGCAGGTGTTCTTCAACGAGACCTGGGTGCCCTACGCCGACCGGCAGAACTGGCTCCTCGACGCCGACGCCGGCGTCACTACCCACTTCGAGCACGTTGAGACCACCTTCGCCTTCCGGACCCGGGTGCTCGACTACCTGTGGGCAGGGCTGCCCATCGTGACCACTGACGGCGACGCCTTCGCCGAGCTGGTCGCCGCCGAGGCGCTCGGTGTGGTGGTGCCCGCTGGGGATCCCGCGGCGCTGGCCGCGGCGCTGCAGCGGGTGCTCTACGACGACGACTTCGCCGCCGGCTGCCGGGACCGGATCGCGGCGGTGGCGCAGCGTTTCACCTGGGAGGCGGTGCTGGCGCCGCTGACCGAGTTCTGCCGGCATCCCCGGCCCGCACCCGACCGGCTGCGCGGAGCACCGGCCGGTTGGTCAACCAGGTCCGGCGCGCCGGACCGCCCGGCCGGGGTAGCCGGCGCGCTGCGCCGGGACGCCGCGCTGGTGCGGAAGTACCTCGCTGTTGGCGGGGCCGGTGAGGTGGCTCGGCGGGCCGCCCAGCGGCTTCGCCGGTGGGCGGCCCGCTCGTGAGTGGCAAACAGTGTCATGACACTGTTTGCCACTCACGAGTGCTCATCGACGGCACACCGTTGCTGGGGCAGCGCAGCGGGATCGGTCGCTACACCGCAGCGTTGCTGCGCGAGCTGGCCGCCAGCTCCGAGGTAGACGTCACGGTCACCGCGTTCACCGCCCGCGGCCAGGGCGCGTTCCGCGCGGCGGTGCCGCCAGGGGTGGCGGTACGCGGTGGACCGGTCCCGGCTCGGGCGTTGCGCACGTTGTGGCGGCAGGTGAACTGGCCACCTACTGAGCTGCTCGCCACCGACGCCGACGTGCTGCACGCCACCAACTTCGTGCTGCCGCCGACCCGGCGCGCCCGCGGTGTCGTCATGGTGCACGACCTGGCGTTCCTGGCGCGCCCCGAGTTCTTGGCCCCGGCCCAGCGCGACCTGCCGGAGCTGGTCAGGCGCTCCGTGGCCCGCGCGGCGGTAGTCTGCACGCCCAGCGGCGCGGTGGCCCAGCAGGTGACCCGCGAGCTGGGCATCCCAGCGGAGCGGATTGTGGTCACCCCGCTGGGCGTGGACCCCGCCTGGTCAGGTGCCGCAGCCCCCACCGCAGCGCTGCGCGCCACCCTGGGGTTGCCTCCCCGGTACCTGCTGTTCGTCGGTGCCGCACAGCCGCGCAAGGGCCTCGACGTCCTGCTCCAGGCGCACGCCGCACGACCTGGGCTCGCCCCACTGGTGCTCGCCGGGCCGGCGGGCTGGGGTCCGGCACTCACTACCTCGTCCCGGGTGTGCACCGTGGGTTATCTCGATGAGGCTGATCTGCGTCGCGTGGTGGCCGGCGCGATCGCCTTGGTGTTGCCGTCGCGGGATGAGGGTTTCGGCCTGCCGGTGCTGGAGGCGATGGCGGCCGGGATCCCGGTGGTGTGCTCCGACCTCCCGGCGCTGCGAGAGATCGCCGGAGAGGTGGCCCTCCTCGTCCCGGCTGGGGACGCTGCCGCGCTGGCTGCCGCGCTGGCTGTGGCGGACGGCGCGGACGGCGATCCGGAAGGTGCCGCTGTTCGGCGCGCGCGCGCCGCCCGCTATACCTGGCAAGCCTGTGCCCAGGCAACGATCTGTGCATACCGCAAAGCCCGCGACTAATCCCGCGAGCGGGCAGCAGCGATGAACACGCGGAGCTACTGTCTCCCTCTCAGGTTTCACCCATTCAGTCTAACGAAAGTCACGTTACTATAACGTTACCATACGAGGAGTCGCACACTCGCTACCAGACGCGGCGGAAAGGACCGCTGTACCCCTTTCGGGGGCAAGGGGGGCGTAGCACACAGCTACGCCAACGCTGGCACACGACTGCGCCCGCGTGTTCAGCCAAGAGGGGGAAACGATGCTCATTCACCGAACTCACGTCGGAGCTGCCCTAGCGGCCCTAAGCGCTGCAACGCTAGCAGTCACCGTCAGCGCAGCGGCGTCCGGGGTGGCGCAGTCGGCGCCGCTGGGCCACGCAATCCCAGTCGCCGTGCTGACCGGCGCTGGGTCCATCAACGCCACCGAGGCGCGGTACCAAGTGAAGGGCACCGACCTGGGCATCATGTGGACCGATGACCGAGGGCAGATCCTGGCCGCCTTCGGCGACACCTTCGGCATCGGGTGGGCTGGTATCAGCAGCGGGTTCGCGAACGCCAGCATGATCGATTGGCGCTCCAACACGCTCGCCCGCAGCACGGACCGAAACCCGGCCGACGGCATGGCCTTCACCAATTTCGTCACCGACCATCCCGGTCACGCCAAGGAGCTGCTGCCCTCGCTCAAGAAGGACGGCGTCGAGATGACCAAGATCCCCACCGGTGGGATCAACATCAACGGGCGCAACTACCTGGCGTACATGTCAGTGCGCAGCTTCACCGAGCCCGGACACTGGATCACGAACCACAGCGGCATCGCGTACTCCGACGACGGTGGGCAGAACTGGCAGGACACCCCCAGTGCGCACCGGCCGAACACGCCAGCCCTCGACGAGAAATTTCAGATGACCGCTTACGCCCGGCGAGACGGTTTCGTGTACGCCTACGGCACACCCAACGGCCGTTTCGGTGACGCCCACGTCGCTCGGGTGCCCGAGCAGCGACTGCTCGACTACTCCGCCTACGAGTACTGGACCGGGAAAGACTGGCAGCGGGGCGGCAGCGCGATCGCGGCCCCCATCGTGGCCGGGCCGGTCGGGGAGCTGTCGGTCCGTTACGACCAGACCCTGAGAAGCTGGGAGATGATGTACCTCAACGAGTCCCGCAAGGAGATTGTGGTCCGGCTCGCGCCGCAACCAAATGGCCCGTGGGGCGCACCGACGGCGGTCGCGACGTCGCGCGAGTACCCGAACCTCTACGGCGGGTTCCTGAACCCGGACTCGAAGGGGCGCGAGCTCTACTTCACGATGACCCAGTACGACCACTACAACGTCTCGATGATGCACGCCACGCTGCCGGCCAGCGTGGTGACCAAAGCAGCACCGCGCTGATCAGAGCCGCTCTGGAGCTTCGATTCCGAGAAGTTGCAGCCCAAGCTCGAGCGTGCGGCCAGTGAGCTGGCACATGACCACACGGTTGTTGCGGACCTCGTCCGACGGTGCCTTGAGCACGGGACAGGCTCCGTAGAACTCGGTGAAAGTCTGAGCGACCGCGTAGAGGTAGCCGCACAGCTGATGTGGTTCACAATCTCGGCCCACCGAATTGATCACTTCGGAAAATTCATCCAGCAGCATCGCGAGTTTCCGCTCGGCAGGCTCCAGATTCATTTTCTCATTGACCGCAGCAGGCAGATCCTCCGGCGGCAGTTTCCGCAAAATCGAGCACACGCGCGCGTGGGCGTACTGAAGATAGACCCCAGTGTTCCCGTTCAACGACACCATTCGGTTGACATCAAAAATGTAATCACGGGTACGACCAGTCGCCAGGTCCGCGTACTTGACCGCGCCGATCCCCACTTCACGGGCACGCCGTTCAGTAATCTCCGGATCCAGATCCGGGCTTTTCTCTTGGACGGTGACACGGGCATGGTCGACCGCCTCGTCGAGTAGCGAGATGAGACGCACGGTGTCGCCGGCCCGGGTCTTGAACGGCTTCCCGTCCGGGCCCAACACGGAGCCGAACGACACATGGACCGCCTGCACGCCTGTGCGCAGGTATCCTGCCCGACGGGCAGTCTCGAAGACCATCCGGAAGTGCAGGGCCTGACGCGCATCGACGACGTACAGAATACGCGAGGCGCCGAGAGTGTCGACGCGGTGGCGGATCGCGGCGAGGTCGGTTGCCGCGTAGCCGAATCCGCCGCCGCTCTTCTGGATGATCAGCGGAACCTGGTTGCCGTCAGGTCCGCGCACATCATCGAAGAACACGCAGAGCGCGCCAGCACTGCGAACCGCGATACCCCGATCCTCCAGATCTTGAGCGACATCGCGGAGGAACGGGTTATAGAAGCTTTCACCAACGGCATCCTCGTCGGTAAGTAGGACGCCGAGTCGGTCATAGATCTCGTTGAAGTAGATCTTCGATTCGGCGACGATGTCGTCCCAGCCGGCTAACGTGTCGGGGTCACCAGCCTGCAGGGCGACCACCCGCTGACGAGCGCGATCGGCGAACTCGGGGTCGCCATCGAACGTAGCCCTCGCCTCCCTGTACAGGGTGTTCAAACGTGAGATCGCCGTGAATCCTGACTCATGACCATCATGCGGTGTGCGTATCTCGGGGTGTTCGAAGAGGTACTGGATGAGCATCCCGAACTGCGTGCCCCAATCACCGAGGTGGTTTTGCCGGACAACCTTGCCCCCATCGAACTCCAGAACACGAACCAGGGCATCCCCGATAATCGTGCTGCGGAGATGCCCGACGTGCATCTCCTTGGCGATATTGGGCTGCGAGTAGTCGATGACGGTAACGCTGCCATTGTCTGTAGCCGGCACGCCAAGCCGGGCATCGGCTACGCGCAGCGCGAGCTGCCGCAAGATCGCCGAATCGGCCAGGGTGAGGTTAAGAAAGCCGGGGCCGGAAACCTCACACCGCACGATCACCTCATCACCTGTGAGAACACTCGCGACACGTGCGGCCAGCTCGCGCGGGTTCGTGCGCAGTGGCTTCGACAGCGCAAGGATGCCGTTGGCCTGGTAGTCGGCGTGGTCCGAGGTACGGATCTGCGGGTCCACGTCCGCGAACTCCGGAGGCAGCACGTCGGCCAGCGCCTGGCGGACGCGCTGCTCAAGAGCCGACGCGAGCGGTGTGACCACAGTATTCCTCCCCGGACTTGTGGCCTGACATTCTCGCATACTGTTGATTAACTAGATGTGGTCCCGTCATCGGCGAGCGCGCCGGCCACGACGGCGGCGTGCAGCGCGTGGCGCCAGTGCCGGAGCTCGGGCAGCCCGGCACCAGTCCATCCGGCGGTGTCCAAAACCGAGTTCGCCGGACGGGGAGCGGGCCGGGGGAACTCCGCGGTACTACAGGGCTGTACCCGATCCGGATCGGCACCGATCTCGGAAAACACCGCCCTGGCCAGCCCGAACCAGGTGGTGGAGGCCGCGTTGACACAGTGCAGCACGCCCGCCGGCACCCGGTCAGCGGCCCGCGCGAGCGCGATCAGGCCGTCGGCCAGGTCCGCGGTCCAGGTGGGGTTGCCGTACTGGTCGTCGACCACCCGGACGGTCTCGCGCTCCCGGGCCAGCCGCGAGATGGTGCGCACGAAGTTGCCGCCCTGGGCGCCGTAGAGCCACGCGGTCCGCACCACATGCACCGAAGACGCCCCCAGGGACAGCACCGCCCGCTCCCCCGCCAGCTTGGTCCGGCCGTACACGGTCCCCGGGGCCGTCGGACCGTCCACCCGGTTAGGTCCGGCGCCATCGCCCGCGAAGACGTAGTCGGTCGAGACGTGCACCAGATGCGCCCGATGGGCAGCACAGGCCCGGGCCAGGTTGGCGGGGCCCTCCGCATTGACCGCGTGGGCCCGGGCCGCGCCCTCGCGCTCGGCGGCGTCCACTGCGGTGTAAGCCGCCGCGTTGACCACCACCAGCCGGTGCCCGGCCACGGTAGCCGCCGCGACCGCGTCGGACACCGCTGCGAGATCGGTGACGTCGAGCTCGGTCGAGTCTGGCGCATGGAGCTGGGTGATGCCGGCGCGGGCAGCTGCGGCCACCAGATCCCGGCCGAGTTGGCCCCCACCACCGGTCACCAGGAGCGACAATCCGGTAGTCATGATGTTGTCAACCAGCAGGCGACCATGGCAGTCGAGTGTGCCACGTCAACCTGACCAGGGGTTCACACGTCTGGAGTAGACAGCAGCTTTAGGTTGGCGATCTACTGGCTATGGCGCCGCACGACGCAGGAGGGCATCCGTGGACGACAGGCCGGCCCGGTCGGGAGGGCCCGATCGGCACGGGCCGGGCAGGTCGGGCCGACGGCGGCGCAGCCCAACCAGCAGCCCGACTGGCACCTCGTCACCCCCGCGGGATCGCCACTCCAGATCCCGCCCGGTGGCCCGGACCCGTGCCACGGGCGCGCAACCCCGCCGACGTCGCAACTATGGGTTGCAGTTCGTCAAGTTCACGCTCGCGATGGTCTCGGCGCTGGTGCTCGGCCTCACCGGATACGGGTGGGCGACATTCCAGAACCTTCACCAAGGGCTGAGCACCACGGACGTGATCGGCCGGAGCACTCCGGACAAAGCCACCGACATCCTCTTGGTAGGCCTGGACAGCCGGACCGACGCGCATGACAACCCACTGCCCCGCGACGTGCTGGCCCAGCTGCACGCCGGGGACAACGAGGGTGAGCTCACCGACACCATGATCCTGGTGCGGATCCCCAACGATGGTCGGCACGCGGTCGCCATCTCGCTGCCCCGGGACCTGTACGTGCAGCTCCCCGACGGCTACGGCAAGCACAAGCTCAACTCCGCCTACGCCCGCGCCAAGAACGCCACCGCAGAGCAGCTCGTCGGGCAGGGCGTCGACCCGGCGATGGTGCGCACCGAGTCCGTCGCCGCTGGCCGCAAGCTGCTTTTGCAGGCCGTCAAGGACCTCACCGGGATCGGCATCGACCACTACGCGGAGATCAACCTGCTCGGCTTCTCGCTGCTCACCGATGCCGTCGGCGGCGTTGCGGTATGCCTGAAAGCACCGGTGCACGACAAGTTCTCCGGCGCGAACTTCCCGGCCGGCCCGCAGCTGATCTCGGGGCCGGATGCGCTGGCCTTCGTCCGGCAACGCCACGGTCTGCCGCGCGGTGACCTCGACCGCATCGTGCGCCAGCAGGCGTACCTGGCCTCGCTGGCCAGCAAGGTGTTGACCGCGGGAACGCTGGCCAACCCCAGCCGGATCAATCAGCTGATCAACGCAACCCAGCAGTCGCTGGTGCTCGACGAGGGCTTTGACGTGCTCGACTTCGCCACTCGGATGCAAGGCCTCGCCGCCGGCAATATGGTGTTCGAAACCGTTCCGGTGCTGGGCGACGACGACAGCGAGTCCGACGGGTCGGTGCTCAAGGTTGACCCAGCGGCCGTGCGGGCCTTCGTTGCTCAGGCCATCGAGGCCCCGGCCACGACAGACGCCAAACCTGGTCCTCCCGCTAAGGCAACCATCACCGTCGACGTGTTCAACGCCTCGGCGGTGACCGGGCTGGCCAAATCGGTCTCCGAACAGCTGACCGGGCAAGGATTCCTGCCGGGCACGGTCGGCAACGGCCCTGCCCGAACCACCAGTGTGGTGCACTATGCAACCGGCAGCGACGAAACCGGTCGCCTGGTGGCCGACGCGCTGGGCGGCATACCGGCCGAGGAGGACGCCCAGGTGGGCGCCGGCACCGTGCAGGTCACCCTCGGCAAGGACTACTCCGGACCGGGCCGGCCACGGACCGCGGCACAGCGGCTGGGCACCTCGGCCCCGACCGGCAGTCCGCTGCCGATCGCGCGCACCTCGTCCCCGACCCCATCGCCACCGACCCCGCCGCGGCCGTCGGTGGTGGGTGGCAAGGTGCCGTGCGTCTCCTAACCAGGTTTAAGCTGAGAAGCCGATGACCATCACCGACCAACTACTCGGCCCGCTGCTGCGCGCAGACCCGGCCCGACCGCGAATCACCCACTACGATGACGACGCCGGCAGCAGGATCGAGCTGTCCGGCGCCACGCTGGCCAACTGGGCGGCCAAGACCGCGAACTGGTTACGCGACGAGCTCGACGTCCAACCCGGCGACACCGTGGCGGTGTTACTGCCCCCGCACTGGCAGACCGCCGGTGTGCTGCTGGGCGCCTGGTGGTGCGGCGCGACGGTCACCACGTCGCCGTCCAGCGCGCTGGTGGCCCTGTGCGGGGTTGATCGACTCGCTGACGCCGCCGGCGCGGACGAGGTGGCCGCGCTGGGGCTGGACGCACTGGGCCTGGGCATCGCGGCGCTGCCGCCCGGGGTCCGGGACTTCGCCAGCGAAGTCCGGGTACACGGCGACACCTTCACCTCCGGCGGCCCGGGCCCGGACACCGAGAAGCTCCACACCGCCGCCCGAGCCCGGGCCGCGGAGCTGGGCCTGTCCCCCGGTGACCGCCTGCTGTGCACCACCAGCTGGAACGCAACCGTGCCCGGCGAAGTGCTCCTCGCGGTACTAGCCGCCAACGCATCCCTAGTCCAGTGCACCGCTGCTGATCCCGCTGCCCTACCGAATCGCTACACCGCCGAGCGGATCACCACCACCCTCACCTGACCTGACCGCATTCAGCGGGCTCAACGGGATTATCAGCACGTCTTTTACCCCGCTGAGCCCGCTGAATGCGGTCAGGGTCGCCAGAGGATGTCTACCGGGGCGACGGACAGGCGGTCGCTGATGGGTTGGGTTTGGTCGCCTGTGGTCAGGATCAGGCCTGCCACGAATCGGGCACCGAGCCGGTCCCGCAGCTGGGTCAGACCACGCATCGCACTCGCCGTCACCTGGCTACCTGCCTTGACGTCGATCCCGGCGACGCGCCCATCCGCCGTCTCCAGCACTAAGTCGACTCGACTCCGTCGGCGGTGCGGTAGTGGTACGCCGAGATGAGCTCCGATGCCCAGCCCGCCTGTTTGAGCACCTCGGTGACCACGAAGGTCTCCAGTAACGCACCGAAGCGGCTGGCCGCAGCCGGATCCACCGGGGAGAGCCGTTCGGCGGTGATGCCCTGCAGGTGCGCCGCCAGGCCACTGTCGACCAGGTGCAGCTTGGGACGCTTCGTCACACGCGCAGTGAGAGTGACCGACCAGGCAGGCAACACGACCACGAGGTAGACCAACTCCAGCAACCGCAGGTAGGTACCCGCCTGATCCCGCCCGAGCCCGGCATCACGGCCCAACTCGGCAGCATTGAGCACCTGCGCCGTCCGGGCCGCGCTCAACCGGAGGAAGCGGCTCAGCACATCGACTCGTCGCACCGGCATCACATCCTCGACGACCAGTGCAGCAAGATTGGCAAACCACCGGCTTCGCGGCCCGGGCTCCAGCCCGACAGCGATCGGATAACCACCGCGGAGCACGATCTCGACCAGTTCACGCCGCGACGTGCCCGAGGCCCGACGCTGCTGCAACACGGAGCCATCGAACAATCGATCGACCACTGACACCGCACCGGGTGCCAGCTCGGTCATGGCGAAGGGCCACAGGGTCAGCAGCTCAACCCGGCCGGTGAGGAAGTCGGCGAGCTCAGGAACCACCTGGTGGCGGGCAGAGCCAGCGAGCGCGAACCGCCCGGGGCGCCGGTCCCGGTTGAGCTCCGCCTTGATCGCCGCAAGAACGTCGGGTACGCGCTGGAACTCATCAATGACGACTGGTTCGGGAAGGTCGCGCACAGCTCCAGGTGGGTATAGGACTTCTCGTGGCCATCCGGGATCTCGCCGTACCGCAGCCCCAGCACCAGCACGTAGACGTCGGCCTGATCCACCAGGTCTAAGGACCGGCGCACCGCGTCATCCGGGCTGGGCGGCAGGTGCTCCATCATGACGGGGAAGAAATCCTGCCGAAGACACGCATCCAGCGCCTGCTGCCGGTGCACAACCATATCTTACCGGGGCGAGGACGAACACTGGGAACCCGGACATGTGTTCGGAGTAGTGGATGCGCGCGTCACCGAGTTCGAGGATCGCCACCCCTGCTAGAGCGGATGCCGACGCTCCAACTCGTCCTCCTCCTGTTCGGTCATTCCCCGCACCAGGGTTTCATCATCTCCGGTCCGAAAACGCTCAGCACTGAACAACATCACGTAACCACAAATGCCGCACTCGACTCGGACAAGATACTCGATGATCACCTCGGCGTCATCAAGATTACTGATATTGGGAGGAAGATTGCCCATCAGCGCCAAGAATGGAAAACGGTGTACCGTGAGGTGTTCGGATTCACAAACCGCACAATTCATCAATCCGAGTTGAGCAAGCTTCTCCTTGACCTCTACCAGAAAAATCTTACGCCACCGCAAGTCAATCACGTCCAAAGTAGTAAACTGTCCGATCTGGGTCGGACCCTGCGGAGTACGTCTCGACCTGTTGGATACAGCGATCCGGCTCAACCTTGTCGCGCAACGTTCCTCCGACTGCTTGCTAAACGGGACAGTGCGACATCCTGCCAGATGCGGGCGCTGTTGCGTTGGTGGATCACGGGCTCGGGCAGGGTGGGATGATGCGTCGCCCTGTTCGAGTGCTGGCCAACATCGCGCTACCTGACGAGGTCGCTACCCACCTCAAGCAGGCAGAGCTGTCGCGCCAGGCTCGGGTCAGTGCTGCGGCCGAGGTGCGACAAGCCGCCGTTGGCTTGTCAGCTGGTGCCCCAGATGCTCGCGCTACCCTGTCACAGGGGCAGCGATCGGTGAGATTCGGTGGGAACCATGCGGCGCGTGTTGATGTTGCTTGTCGTGGCGATGGTGCTTGCCGCGTGCTCAGGGAGAGCCCCGGGACTGTCCGGCGAGAGCCCTCCCCCGCGGCCGCAAGCGCAGGTCAGCACGCTGCCGGCCGACAAGTCCGCGGACATCAGCCCGACGCTGCCCGTCTCGGTGCAGGTCACCAAAGGCGTGGTGCTTCAGGTCGCGCTGACCAACCCCGAGGGCAAGACCGTCGCCGGCACGCTGAGCGCGGATCGGCGGAGCTGGACCAACGCTGAGCCCCTGGGTTACGGCAAGACCTACACCTGGAGCGGCACCGCGGCCGGCCTGGACCGGCTGCCCGTGCCGATTGCCGGCTCCTTCTCCACCGTCACGCCGCAACGCCAGCTCCATGCCACCCTTAATATCGGCGACGGCGACACCGTCGGCATCGCCGCCCCGATCATCCTGCAGTTCGACGACCATGTCTCCGACAAAGCCGCCGCCGAGCGAGCGCTGCAGGTGCAGACCTCCGTGCCGACCGAGGGATCCTGGGCGTGGTTACCCGATGACAACGGCGGCTCCCGAGCGCACTACCGGCCCAGGGATTACTGGCGGTCGGGCACCCAGGTCAGCGTCACCGCCAAGCTGTACGGCGTGGCATATGGTGACGGTGCATTCGGCAGAGAAGACCTCAATACAAAGTTCACGATCGGTCGGGCCCAGATCGTCAAGGCCGATGTGAACAGCCACCGCATGATCGTGGTCAGGGACGGGCAGGAAGTGATGAACTTCCCGGCCAGCTACGGACTGAGTTCCGACTCGAATCGCAATACCACCAGCGGGATCCATGTAGTGATGAACAAGGCACAGACGGTGCTGATGACCAACCGGGCCTATGGCTACGTCAACATTCCCGAGCACTGGGCGGTGCGGATCTCCAACAACGGGGAATTCATCCACGCCAATCCAGAAACCACCGGCGTGCAAGGCTCCGCCAATGTCACACATGGCTGCGTCAACTTGTCCACCGCGAACGCCCAGGAATACTACGAGACCGCGACTTTCGGGGACCCGGTCGAGATCATCAACAGTCCCACCCCATTGACTGGCACCGACGGCGACATCTACGACTGGACCGTGCCCTGGGACCACTGGCTGACAATGTCATCCCTGCACTCCTGACGTGACGCAGCACAGCGTGTTGGAAATACAGGCACCATTCAGGGCTCCGATCACGGGGCCGATGGTCCCGCCGCCTCGCTGTTCGAGGTCAACGGACCCCGACCAACATTGGCATCCGGTGACGGCACTCGAGGCAAACTCACGGTACGCATGCTCGGCGACTTCGAGCTCAGCTTCGACGAGCAGCCGGTGCGCGAGCTGCACGGCCGGTGCGCTCTTTCGATCATTCAGTTCATCGTCCTGAACCGGCGGCATGCGGTCCGCCGGGAAATCCTGATCGATGCCATCTGGCCCGTGAATTGGCGCAGTCTGCATCCAGAACACGGATGGGATCACGCGCGGAAGGTGGCGTCTTTGGTTAGGACCTGTTGGGCTAGGTCTTGTTGGAAGGTGGCCATTCGGTGCGCCAGCGCGGGGTCGGAGGTGGCCAGAATGCGGACGGCTAGCAGGCCGGCGTTGCGCGCCCCGCCGATCGACACGGTCGCGACCGGCACACCGGCGGGCATCTGCACAATCGACAACAGCGAGTCCAGGCCGTCCAGGTGGGCCAGCGGTACCGGCACCCCGATCACCGGCAGCACCGTCGCTGCGGCCACCATGCCGGGCAGGTGCGCCGCCCCACCCGCCCCAGCGATGATCACCTTCAGTCCCCGGCCTGCGGCGTTGCGGGCGTAGTCGAGCATCCGGTCGGGGGTGCGGTGCGCGGAGACCACGGACACCTCATGCGTCACGTCGAACTCATCGAGGGCCTGCGCGGCACCGCGCATCACCGGCCAGTCCGAGTCACTACCCATGATCACACCGACCAGGCTCACACCGTCTCCCGTCCATGTATCGGGTGCCCGTCCGGCCAGGCCCCGGTGGCCAGGAAGGCCACCGAGGCAACGGCCACTCCCCGCGCCGGCGCGTGCGCCGCACCGCACACTGTGACGTGACCGATCTTGCGCCCGGGTCGCTCCGGCTTGGCGTAGAGGTGCACCTTCGCTTGCGGGTAGCGGACCATCAGGTGATGCAGTCGCTCATCAATACCCATCCCTGGTGGAGTAGCGGCGCCCAGCACGTTGGCCATCACACAGGCCGGGGCACGCAGTGCGGTGGACCCCAACGGGTAATCCAGCACTGCCCGCAGGTGCTGCTCGAACTGGGACGTCACCGCGCCCTCGATGGTCCAGTGCCCGCTGTTGTGCGGCCGCATCGCCAACTCGTTCACCACCAACTCGCCGGATGGCATCTCGAAGAGCTCGACGGCCAGCACGCCGACCACTCCCAGCTCCCCCGCCACCCGCAACGCCAGCTGCTGGCCGGCCTCCGCCAACTCGGTGTCCAAGCCGGGTGCCGGGGCGTGCACCTCCACACAGATTCCGTCGCGCTGCACCGTCTGCACCACCGGCCACACCGCGCCCTGCCCGAACGGTGAGCGGGCCACCAGCACAGCCAGTTCCCGGCGCATCGCCACGCACTGCTCGACCAGCAACGGAGTACCCGCGGCGAGCA
>JBOHFG010000305.1:0-1139 GCA_050699575.1 Pseudonocardiaceae bacterium | reverse complement strand
GTCGATGGCCTCATTGATCTTGGCGGCCAGGTGGAAGCGGTCGAAGGTCATCGTCGCGTTGGGCAGATGCGTCGTGATGCCGGAGAGGAACGCGGTGCTCATGTCGGAGCTGGTGTCGGTGACCTTCATCGGGTCGCCGCCGTGGGCGGCCAGATCGGCGGCGAAGCGGGCAACCGTCTCGGCCGAGCGTCCCTCGGTGGCGAACACCACCCGCCGGGCATCGAGATCAGCGACGATGCTGATGTAGTCCTGTCCCTTGCGCGCGGAGGTCTCCTCCATCCCGACCCGCCTCACCCCGGTACAGTCGAGCTGGTCGCGGGCGGCGTTGTCGTGGTGTTCCACGATCAGCCAGATCCTGTTGTCGTGCTCCCGGGTCATCTCCGCGACCTTCGCGATCGGCATCGCCGCGGCGAAGGCGAGCACCAGCGCCTCGAACAGCAACGTGAACCCCGACCCCGGGCGCGCCCACGGCACCTCCACCTGCCGCACACCGTGATCGGGGCAGCGCACCCGCGGCAGCCGGGCATGCAGCAACGCCGTGTGCTGAAAAAAGTCCAGACGCCGCCACGTCTTCTCCACGCTGTCGTGCACCGGAGAATCACCCCGCGCACAGTCCTTGGCCGGGCACGCAAACCGGGCACCACGCCCGAAGTCCAGATACCGATCCAGCTGGGTAGCCCCGGCGTCGAACTCGCTGCGCGTCACCCGCCACGGCCCGCTCAACCCCAGCGCCGCCGTGAACAACCCCAGCTCGTCCATACCCCTGTGACCCCCTGCTACGTGACCATCACGGACAGTCACACAGCCAACGATACGTTCACCCCTTCGTCAACCCGCCACACCGGGTCCACACGATTCCACACGAACTTGATCACCAAACCCACTTGATACAGCGAGGAGCCGAAATATTCCAACCGTAGATCGGTCGGTCATTATCGAGCGGCGATAGTCAAGTCCTGTCAAGCCATTGGCGCGATGTGACGCGTCTAGTTTTTCGCTAGATACCGCTCAAGGGGCACTGTTGCGTTGCGCGAAGCGGTGGGCAGGCTGGATCCGTTCCCGTGGTCTGATCAGATGGCCAAGGTCAGCTCGGTGAAGGCGGCAACCACCCGTGGTGTCGTGGTTTCCTCGGTCCCGAG
>JBOHFG010000304.1:0-3468 GCA_050699575.1 Pseudonocardiaceae bacterium | reverse complement strand
TGGCTGGACGCCGCACGCGCGGACCGACTCCGGTGGCTGGACCCCGGGTGCGAACTCGGCGAGCAGCGCGGCGGCGACGGTCATGATCTCCGCCGGGGTGCGGTAGTTCACCGACAGCGACCGGTAGACCCAGCGCCCGGACACGTACGGCTCCAGCATGGTGTCCCACGATGTCGCTCCGGCCACCGACCGGCGTTGGGCGAGGTCGCCGACCACCGTGAAGGACCGGCCCGGGCAGCGCCGCATCAGCACCCGCCAGTCCATTTCGGACAGTTCTTGGGCCTCGTCGACCACGACGTGCCGGTAGGTCCAGTCCCGGTCCGCGGCGGCACGTTCGACGAGTTCACGGGTGTCGCGCTCGACGAAACGATCCGCCAGGTCCTCGGCGTAGAGAAGGTTCTCGGCGACCAGCTGGATGTCTTCGTCCAGTTCTTCGCGGTCCAGCTTCAAGATGTCCATTACGCCGGCGGCGTACTCGGCCTCGGCCTTCCGTTCCCGCTCGGCGGCCTGGCCGGCCGCCCTGTCAGCCGCCTTGCCGCGGCCCAGCAGATCGACCAGTTCGTCGAGCAGCGGCACGTCCGACACCGTCCAGGCGGTGCCGTCGGCGCGCGCCAACGCCGGGTCCGCACCGGCCGCCCGCAACCGTTCGGGCGACGTGTACAGCGGTGCCAGCACCGCCTCCGGCGTCAGGATCGGCCAGAGTTCGTCCAGCGCGGCGGTGAAAGTGTCGTCCTCCGCGAGCTCTTTGAGCAGGTCCGCCCGCATCAGCTCCCATGCTTCGCGGTCCTTCCGGGTCAGCCAGCCCCGGCCGATCCGGGCGATCGCCCGTTCGGTGAGCACCCACGTGACGATCTCGGTGAACACCGCACGGGCCTCGTTGTGCGGCAGCCCGCTCGCGCGCGCCTCCTCCCTGCCCCACTGCGCGGTCTCGGCGTCGATCCGCACCGTGACGTCGCCCAGTGTGATCGGCAGCGGATGCTCCGGGAGCCGCTGCCGGTCGGCGACGGCCGCCGCGAGCACGTCGAGGATCTTCAGCGACCCCTTGAGCCGCGCGGCGTCCGGCGTGTCCTCCGCGGTGACGTGCAGACCGGGCACGAGGTCGCCGGTGGTCATGAACACCACGTCGGACTCGCCCAGCGACGGCAGAACGCGGCCGATGTGGTTCAGCAACGCCGGGTTGGGCCCGACCACCAGCACACCATGACGTTCCATCCGCTCCCGCTGGGTGTAGAGCAGGTACGCGACGCGGTGCAGCGCCACCACGGTCTTCCCGGTGCCCGGGCCACCCTCGATCACCAGCACCCCCGGGTGATCGAGCCGGATGATCCCGTCCTGCTCGGCCTGGATCGTCGCCACGATGTCGCGCATCCCGTCACCGCGCGGCGCGCTGACCGCCGCGAGCAGCGCCGCGTCCCCCCGCTCGCCGCCGCCAGGGCGGCCGAGCACCTCGTCGGTGAAATCGACCACCTGGCGCCCGCGTGTGTGGAACTGGCGGCGCCGACGCATGTTCTCCGGCGTCGCGGCGGTGGCGACGTAGAACGCACGCGACGCCGGCGCCCGCCAATCCAGCAACACCGGTTCGTAGTCGTTCTCCTCGTCGAAAAGGCCGATCCGGCCTATGTAACAATGCTCGCCCGAAACGGTGTCCAGCCGGCCGAAACACAGCCCGTCGTCCGCCACGTCCAGCCGCTTCACCTCTTTGGCCGACGCGCGCACCTCGACATCCCGTTCCACGGGTGTCCCGCCGTTTCCCCGCAACGCCGCACTGTACTCACCCTTCAACCGCGCGCGCCCGGCGTCGAGCCGCGCGTAGAGCCCGACCACGTAACTCCGCTCAGACCGCAATTCCTCTTCATACCCCTGAGTTGACACATGCCCCTCCAAAGCGGCTAATCTGACCTTGGGTTCAGCGGCGTCGTGTGCGGTGCCGATGCCCAGTTTCTCGGTCACCGACCGCGCGCAGGCCAAGGCCGGCGTCACACCGCTCGCCATCAGCGCATCACATCCCTCGGCCGCCGCGGCGACCGTGTCGAACGGCCCGGCGATCGACTCGGCCCCGCGCCGGGGCAGGTCCGCTGACGACGGCGGTGTCGCCCCGGTCACCATCGCGCGCGCCGACCGGCTGAATGGCACCAGCGGCACGCCGACACGGGCCAGCAGCTCCGCGAAGTCCGGCGGCGCGCACACCCGCACACCCGCACCTCCGCGCCGAGTGCCCGCAACTGCACTGCGAGCCCCACCAGCGGTTCGACGCCGCCGCGCGAGTCATGCCCCGACAGCAACACACGATTTCGCAACTCCCGTCTCCGCAGGTTCTGGCCTTGGCTGGCGATTCTGCGGCACGACCCGGGTCTTGCCGCAAGTCCCCCGGTGCGCTATATGTTGAGAGTGGAAGGAGTGGGTACTCTCCTTTCCCTTTATCGTCCGCTGTGGACGGACAACCTCCTCGCGAAGCGGCGGCGCGCCGCGTATGGCGGGAGCGCCGCCATACGCATGGAGTTCGTCGCCGCGCCGCGCGAGCGCTGGGCGGAGCTCGGCAAACGCATGCACGACACCGAGCACGTCGGCGACGACACCACTAAGAACTCCTCACAGAGTGTGAGGTTTCGGAGTCGGCGGTAGCAGGTGATGGCGCAGGCCAGGAGGAGTTGCGCTCCTTGGGGGCCCCATCGCATCTGTTGCTTTTTGACCATGCGTTTGCTGATCACCTGGTTGACCGTGGACTCGGGGTGCAGCGTTTCCAGGTTGGCGGTGAGGTCGTCGACGGTCTGGAGGGCGCGGAAGATGTTGCCGTGCCAGAGAAACCACTTCAGCGGTCGCAGGTTGTCGCGGACCTCGCTGACCAGTTTGGTGGCCGTCTCGGTGGACAGCTCCAGGTCTGGATCCGGTGGCGGGGGTTGTACGGACTTGGCCATGTTGGTCATGACGGTGATCCGCATGGTGATGGAACCAGTCGAGCAAGTGTTCGGCCTCCGAAGGGGGAGGCGTGGGCTCCACAAGATCCGCTCGGAACGCTGCTAGGGTCCGCCACGTGCCCTCCGGGGGCGTCGGCAGACGTCGTTGCCGAGGGCAACGGCTTGGACTCAGCGTGATCGTCGTGGAGGACTTCGAAGATGACGGTGGCAGCCCAGGATCCGCGCGCGGTGGTGCTTGACCTGGTGGCAGGTGTCGCCCCCTTTGACGAGCACGAGGCGCAGGACAAGGCCACCACGCTTCGGTGGGTTCGATCGGGTGTATCGCTGTTTCGGATCGCCCGTCCAGCTACGCCTGACCAGCACTTGTGTGTTTATTTCGCGGGGTGCAGGTGGTGGTGAATCCCTCCGCTTGCAGGCAGGCCAGGATGGCCGGGATGTGGCGGCCTCCGTCGGAGGGCTGCATCTCGGTCAGCACCAGCGTGTTGCTCTTGGTGGCCGGCAGCCAGTCGATGATGCGTTGCGCGCGGCTGGGATTGGGGCTGTTGACGTTGAG
>JBOHFG010000303.1:0-34744 GCA_050699575.1 Pseudonocardiaceae bacterium | reverse complement strand
GTCAACCAGCTGCCGGTGCAACTGGTCAACCTCGGCGCGCAGCTCGCCCATCTGGCGCTGGAGAGCCTGCATCGCGACCACCAGCACCAGGGTGACGCGCAAAGTCGTTTGCCTAGGTCAGATGCGGTAGTGAACTCAACAACTGGTGACGGTGTGGTCACTCTATCCGGGGCCCGGGGATCATCGCGAAATGATCACGTTGTGGGGTTGGTCGCGTGGCGTTGCGGTGGTCGGTAACGGAGCCCCGCTAGGACAGGGATTGTCGAAGATCTCTTGTCCCTGGAGGCCTCGTTGCCGAGCGAGTCTTGCATGTCCGAGGTGCCGATGGCAGCGGCGGATGCCGTGGTCGGGGAGCTGGTCACCCATGCGGTGAGCCTGCATGCCGCCAGCGGTGGTGATCTGCTGGGCTGTTTTGCTTCGGTTGTCGATCCGCGTGACCCCCGCGGGGTTCGGCACTCGTTGGCGACCATCCTGGCGATGTGTACGGCAGCGGTGTTGTGTGGGTGCACCAGCCTCGACGACATCACGGCCTGGGTGGGATCGGCCGATCGCGGGGTCTTGGCCGTGCTGGGATGCCGCCGCAACGCGCTGGAGGTCCTGACCCCGCCGCGCCCCGAGACGGTCACGCGGGTGTTCGCCGAGCTGGGCGCCCAGGCGCTGGCCGGTCACGCCGGTGTGCTGCTAGCTCGCCGGGCCGGGCTGGCCCCGGTGGCCTTCCCCATCAGCGCGCCCGGGTGGCTGCCGGCGATCGCGGGGGACGGCAAGGCCCTGCGCGGTGCCGCGGGCACCGACGGGGGCGTCCCTACCTACTGGCCGCCGCCACCCACGACAGGTGCGCGGTGGTCGCCGAGCGTCTCATCGGCCCCAAGTCCACCGAGGTGCCGCAGTTCGCGCCGCTGCTGCGCGAGCTCAACGACCATGTCGGGCTGTCGGGGCACGTGGTCACCGTCGACGCAGGTCACACCGTCCGCGCCCACGCCACCTTCCTCTGCGAGGAACTCGGGGCGCACTACATCATGACCGTCAAGACCACCACCCCCACGCTCTTCGCCACCCTCGACGCCCTGGACTGGACCACCGTCGCGGTCGGCCACTCGAGGTCACCACGGCGGTGGCCGCGCTATGCATCACCAGCCTGTCCGCCCGCGAGGCCGCACCCGAGCACCTCGCCGGCTACGTCCACGGCCACTGGTCCATAGACAACACGATCCACTGGGTTCGTGACGTCACCTATCGCGAGGACGCCTCCCGGGTCCGGACCGCATCCCAACCCCGCATCATGGTAACGCTGCATAATTTCACGGTGGGACTGATCCGCCAAGCCGGCCACACCAAGATCACCGCCACCATCCGGCAAATCAGACACAACCCGCACCCGCTCCCCACCATCCTCGGCCTGCACCCCGACCCTCAAAACAACTCATAACCAGCAGGAACGACTTTGCGGTTCACCCTGGGTGGTGGTGGAGGGGCTAACGAAGTCTTTCGACCAGTCCACCGTCTGGTCTGACGTGACGCTGACGCTGCCGCCGGGTGAGATCAGTGTATTGATGGGTCCCTCGCCCTGAGTATTCATGGTGATCTTGCGGTTGGTTGTGTCGTGACAGCGAAAAGTGCCCTTGAGCTGGGAGAATGCGGTTTGTTGAGGACCGGGTTCACCCAGATCGGGGAGCACTGTTCGGGTGGAGTTTAGCGTGTGGTCGAAGGATTTGACGGTGGAGGTGGTCGGGCCTGGAGTCGTGTCGCACGCTGGGTCGGTCGTGGTGCGGATGATCGCTGATGGCACCGGTCTGATCGCGTAGCTGTCCCGGGCGCTGCACCGCCGGGGTTTCGTTCCGGTGCCTGACCGGGGCCGGGTGCTGGCCGATACAGCGGTGCTGATCGCTGACGGTGGGCGGGTGCTGTCGGACCTGGTCACGCTGCGCGATCAGGGTGAGCTGTTCGGGTCGGTGGTCTCGGATCCCACGCTGTGGCGCGCCCTGGATGTGATCGGCCCGACCCAGCGCGACCGCATCGCCCGAGCCCGGGCCACGACCCGCGCGCACGTGGGGACGCTGATCGGGCAACGGCACGGCCGGATCCCGCCGTCGCGGGTGGGTGACCGGGACCTGGGCAAGACCATCGTGATTCGGAGGGACGCCTCGATCCTGATCTCCCACAGTGACCAGGAACAGGCCGCGGGCACGGTCAAACACACCGATGGTCATCATCCACTGACGGCCTGGTGCGACAACACCAGCGAGTCGCTGGCGTTCCACCTGCGACCGGGCAACGCCGGCTCCAACACCGCCACCGACCACATCATGGTGCTGACCGCGGCGCTGGCCCAGATCCCCGCCCGGCACCGGCGCGACGTGCTGGTCACCGTCGACGGCACCGGCGCCACCGGGGACCTGGTCAAACACATCACCACCCGCAACGCCGCCCCGGGGCGGCGAGTGCACTACTCGGTCGGGTTCGACGTCGACGAACGGGCCCGCACCACCATCGCCACCATGCCCCAGCGCGCCTGGACGGCGGTATCCGACACCGACGGCAACCCCCACGACCTCGACGACGCCGGGGCGGTCGAGCTGACCGGGCTACTGCGCGAGCACCCCCCAGGTGGGGTGCCCCGCACTGTCGAGTTGCCCGCCAACGTCGTCGCGCGGGTGCGCACCACCAGCCTGTTGGGGGAGAAGTTCGTGGATCTCGCGGCACCCACCGCCGAGCCACCGCAGGGCACACTGGCCGACGGCGACCGGATCCCGCTGGCGCGCACCAGCCGCGCCACTGACGTCGAGGAGGTGCTGGGAGCGCTGTCGTTGCTGCTCAACGGGGGTGGAATCGACCAGATCCGGACGATCGCGACCGAGTTGAACGCCGGCCTGGCCGGCCATGAGCCGCAACTCCGTGCCCTGCTGGCTGACCTGAACACGCTGGTATCGGTTCTGGACGCGCGCAAGGCCGAGATCAACCGGGCGCTGGACGCATTGAACCGGCTCTCCGCCACCCTCGCCGCGCGGCGCGAGCAGATCGCCACCGCGCTGGACGGGCTAGCCCCGGGCTTGGCGGTGCTCGCTGACCAGCGCACTCAGCTCACCAGCACAGTGCAGGCACTGGACCGGTTGTCGGTGGTCGCCACCGACACGATCAACCGCAGTCGCGACAATCTGCTTGCCGACCTGCAACTGCTGCGCCCCACGCTGCAGCAACTGGCCAACGCAGGCCAGGACCTGCCGGGCGCGCTGCAACTTATCGCCACCTACCCGTTCACCGACGGCGCTGCCCGCGAGGCGTTCAGGGCGACTACGCCAACCTCTACGTCAGGGCCGATCTGAACC
Source organism: Pseudonocardiaceae bacterium (assembly GCA_050699575.1). Classification (GTDB taxonomy): domain Bacteria; phylum Actinomycetota; class Actinomycetes; order Mycobacteriales; family Pseudonocardiaceae. The sequence goes on along the minus strand of JBOHFG010000303.1, from coordinate 31,421 downwards.
TCAGCACGGTGCTGGACAGCTTCTCCGCGTCCGGGCAGCCGCTGAAGGGAGTGCCCCCGCAGCTCGGACAGCCGCTGGGCCCGCTGCTCGGGCCGCTGCTGCGTAGTCCGCCGCAGGGATCACCGTTATGATCAACAATACCATCCGGCTCCAGCTCCTGACGTTCATCGTGATCTCTGTGCTCGGGGTGGCTATGTGAGCGTCCGCTACCTGGACGCGGGCGCGCTGCTCGGTGCCGGCCCGTACCCGGTGACTCTGCAACTCACCGATTCCGGTGGGATCTTCACTGGGGCGGACGTCAGCTATCGTGGCGTCAGTATCGGCCGGGTCGGCCCGCTGCGGCTGACCCGCCAGGGCGCCGATGCGGAACTGGAGATCAAGCCCGACGCCCCGCCCATCCCGGCCGACCTGGACGCCGCGGTCACCAACCTGTCCGCGATCGGTGAGCAGTTTGTCGATCGGCGGCCCCGGCGGGCGGACGGCCCGACGCTGACAGCTGGGTCGGTGATCCCGGCCTCCCGGGTCAGCACGCCGGTTCCAGTGGGAGACCTCCTCGCGAACCTGGACACCTTCCTCCGCTCGGTGCCGCTGGACTCGCTGCGCACCGTCGTGGATGAGCTGGGCACCGGGTTCACTGGAACCGGACCGGCGTTACAGACCCTGCTGGACACCAGCGATGCGTTCACTCGCGACGCCATCGCCGCTCTGCCGCAGACCGTGGCCCTGCTCAGAGACGGGCGGGTGGTGTTGGAGACCCAGAACGAGCAGTCCAGCGCGATCACCTCCTTCAGCCAGGACCTCGCCCTACTCGCCGCGCAGCTGAGGTCCTCGGATCCGGACATCCGCCGGTTAATCAAGACCGCGCCGCGGTTCTCGGCGCAGGTCAGCGGGCTGCTCCAGGACAGTGGCAGCCAACTCGGCCAGCTGCTCGCCGACCTGCTCACGGTGTCCCGAGTCGCGCTGCCCCGCCAGGCCGCACTGCGCCAGCTGCTGGCCGCTTACCCACTGGTCATCGCCGCAAACGCCTCATCGGTGGTGCCCGACGATGGTTTCGCGCACCTCGGGCTGGTGCTCAACGTCCTCGACCCGTACGCCTGCGTGCGTGGCTACGAGGGCACCATCAAGCGGTCCGGGACGGACACCGCGCCGATCCCAGCGAACCGCAACGCCTCCTGTGTCGAGCCGCCGGGCAGCCCGACCAACGTCCGCGGCGCGCGCAACGTCCCCCGCGCAGGAGTGCCGGTTCCCGTCACCCCAGGCGGTTCCGGGCAGCCATCTCTCTACCCTGGACCACCATGACCCGCACCGCCTTCCTGGACGGGCCGCTACGGACGGCCACCGGCGTGCTCGCCGCGGTCGCTCTCCTCGCCGCCGGCTGGTTCGGTCTGTCCTGGTACCGAGCCGCCCACGATGAGTCCCTCGCCCTGAGAATGACCCGGGACACCGTGCTGCAGGATGGCCAGCAGGCCACGGTCAACCTCAACACCCTCGACTACCGGCGGGTGCAGGACGGGTTGACTCTGTGGGAACAATCGGCGCACTACTTGATGAGATGCAGGCCAACCGGGACACGTACGCCCGCGCCATCACCGACTCGAAAACGACCACGACCGCGAGGACTCTTGACGGCGCGGTCGCCGAGCTCGACGAGCGTGCGGGTACCGCGCGGGTGCTCATCGGTGTGGACGTCACTTCCTACCGCGAGCAAGGTGACGCGAGCTGCGTACGCCGGCGCATGAAGCTTGAGATGCGTCGTGGCGGGCATGTCTGGAAGGTCGACAAGCTGGCGCCGGTCGACGCCGCAAGCCCGGTTCCCGGAGCATGTCCCGCGGCCAACCTCTCCCCGCCGAAATAGCCGCGGGTCTACTCGACGCGGTCAGTTCCCTACCCAGCGAGGTATCGGGGAGCCGGGCCGCTCGGCGTGGGCGCGCTGATCATCTCCTGGGGTCTCGCTGATGGGTGAGCCATTACTCACCGGACCGCCCAGTCCACGCATGCCCAGAACTACACCAAATCCCGGTAGGGATCCAGAGTGGTCTACGTGGCGGTATGGCGTGTCGAGGAAGCAGCGGTGGGGCAGACCCGGGTGTAGTCGAGACGTTGCCGGGCAGGTCTTCGGCGTCGGCCTGTCGCGAACTGGGACGTACTCGCTTACTGAGGTGTTGCACGCGCTCGGCGTCGATCCCATACATTACCCGAAAGATCGCCCGACGCTGGAGACGCTACTGCGTGGCGCTGTCCGCTTCTCCTTGCTCAAATACTACGACGGAATCATCGACATCACGTGCGCACCATCTTATGCGGACCTCGATCAAAGGTGGCTGGGCAGCAAATTCGTGTTGATAATTTCGTGACGAAGGCGGCTGGTTGAACTCGTGTCGAAAGTACATTTGATGTTTGATCGTTTCGGACGATCTGATGATCAGACCGATCCATCAACTGATGGCGTCCAGTGCGCAAATGTCGCTTGTAGTAGTCCTGTGTGGCCGCCAGATCGGGGTGCGGAGTTCGACGCCCTCGATCCAGGCCTGAGCCGACTTGCCCGGGCTGCCACACATGGTGGGCCAACGCCCACCATGTGTGACTCACCCGTGATCCGGCATAGCCCGGCCTTGCCTTCGTCACTCATGTTCACTCGATTGGGGTTGTGCATGACGTACTTACCGGACGCTGCGTGCCCTCCTTCTGATGAGGGAAGCGAGATGAGCCCTACTTCGCACGATTCGAAAGAAGAGGATTCGAATGACTCAAAATGCACCTCAGCCTGGGTCCCCCAACCCCCCGCGGCCTCAGGTGGGTAGTCGCCCGACACAGTTTGTTGCTTCCAGTGGCCAGGGCGGAGAGCGTGAGTGGCCTTGTTGGATCGTCAGTAGGGTCGATGGTCTGAATATCCGTGAGCGTCCCACCAGTGACTCACGATCTGCGGGTCATCTCGACGCCGGACAGTCCATTCCGGCCAGCTGCGAGGCTGTGTCCGGCGCGCAGTACCAGAGCTGCGGGGGAAGTTTTTGGTGGATTCCGGTGCCGTATGAAGGTCGTCGTCACTACGTTGCCTGGGCATGTGTGGATTGGTTCACGGCTGAGCCTCCTCGTCCTCGGCGCACATATGTTGTCCAGCGCGGAGATACTCTTAGTGGTATCGCCAGAATGTTTGGGGTTAGCCTGTCGGATCTGGAGGTGGCGAACCCGCAGATCACCGACCCCAACCGAATTTCTCCCGGGCAAGTCATCAATATCCCCTAGCTGGCCAGGTCGTGATGACCTTGCTGACCAGGAACCGGGAGTTCCACTAGGCGGCCGGGTTGGCTCCATGAGCTACGAAAGGTTCCATTTGGCGGGCCGGTTGGCTCCGGGGCCACGAAAAGGTTCCACTTGGCGGCATGCGTGTCCGGGGCCGAGCTCGGCAGGGAGACCGGGCAGACCATAGTCCACTCCGGCTCACGAGCGGCCACCCAGGGTAGCGATGTGCTCAACACTGAGCGAGAGGCCTGGACCGCATCAGCCGCCAGGTCCGTTTGGCGGCTGATGCGGACGCTGTGCGCGAGGAGTTCGGCCCAGACGCACCGGACGCCAGGGTGGCCGTGTTAGCGGCAGCCCATGACCGGGTGTCGACATCGGATACGGTCCACGGCGAACCGGCATTTACCATCCCCCACGGCATCACCATGAGCCTCGACCGTCTCACCACCCCCAAGGTCACCCCGGTGACCCTGCTTATCACCTGCACCATCAACAACATTCGACAGTCGCCGCAACCCTTCTGGATGTCTGAGACTCCAGATGTCGCATTTCTCTTACGACTACTTCCCTCAGCTCGCGGCGGAGGGTAAACTCTTGATTTTGTCGGCTTCGCCAACCCTGGCAAGCTGGTTACGAACCCCAATAGTGTGACGGTCGCGTTCTGAGTCTGATCGAGTGTCGGAAAATTCCTCGCGGGGTTGAGAGGTAACAGTGAATGAGTTTGCGGAGTCGCATCTCGGTGGATGGTGGGTGGGTCTGATCATCGGGTTGGTGGTCGTGGTAGTCGTGGTGGTCGTGGTCGGCGTGCTCCTGGTGCTGGCATCCCAGATCAACGGGCAGGCGCGCGCAGCAGCTCGTGAGCTTGAGGCCACCAGGTCGACCACACAGCCGCTCGGGGAACTGGGCCGCACGAACGACACGCTCCAGAGCATCCTCCGGGGCGCTCGGACCGCTCGACAAGCACTGGGAGGATAACAATGGTCTTAGCTCTCGCCTCTGAAGAGATCACGTTCTGGCAGGTTACCCTGGCTATCGGGGCGGTCGTGATAATTGCCGTGATCGCGCTCCTCAGCCTGCTCCTCTACCTTGTCCGCTCCATCGAAACCGGCGTGCAGCGACTGTGGGACGTAGCGCAGGGGGTTGCCGGTAACACGGCCAACATCAAGATTGCGCTCGCGGTCGCAGACACCTTGGATGAGATTGCGGAAGAGGCGCGCCGCCACGCTCAACTTCTGGGGGTGGGCGCGCGATGAGCACGGGACTGCTCGTGACCCTCACCGTCGTTGAGATCGTGGCCCTGGTGGTCGTGTTGGCACTGTTCGTCATATTGATCACTCGCCGGCTGCGCTCCCTCGCCAATGCCCTTGGGCAGGTGAGTGGGGGAGTCATCAGAGCGATCCAAGGGGACGTGTGTCTAGTGGGCGCTGGTGCCGCGATTCTGAACCGGAAGCTGAACGCGATCGCCGGCGCGCTGCCGGCGATCGCGGAGAAGGCCGAGTCGCTGCCTTCGAAGCAGGCGCAGACCCAGACGTCGCGGCCGACGCAGACTCAGACCGCCGGAATTGTGTGGCGACCCGCAGTAGCTCAGGACCCCGCGATAAAGCGAAGGTGAGACGATGGCACTGTGGTGGATCGGCAACGCGATCTTTATCCTCGTGATCATACCCGTCGTGGTGGTGCTCCTGCAGCGCCTGGCGAGGTCCGCTGTCAATGTAGGGAAACGCATCGACACCATTCACGATCAGGCCGGGGGCATCGTCATCGCAGTCGACGATGTGAAGGCGCTGATACCCACCCGTGACGCCGTGAAACGTGTGGGGGCTGGCCTCACCCGTTATGTGCAGGCGGTTGCCCGCATCCTGTGAGGAGCGAATCACCATGCCGCTAGCCGCTGTAATCACGATCATCGGGGCAGCGCTCACCGTCCTGGTGCTCGCTGCTTACTTAATCAGTATTGCGCTCGTTCTCCGGCGCATCAACACCAAGCTCCGCGCAGTCACTGCTGGCCTCCACGTGGTCACCGAGCGGACCGAGCCAATCGGATCGATAGTAGGGGATATCAACAATGACCTTGCTGGAGTGGACAAGGCATTGCGGGCCGTACTCGCCAGATAGGGAGAGTTGTCGTATCCGACACTGGGCATCATCTACCCCGGCATGAGCCGGAGCTTGATCGCCGAAAGTGAGGTGTCACCGTAGGACTGTACGGTGACACCTCACTTTCGGCGATCATGGGTGGAACCTAGCGATCCCGGGGCGGGACGGCAGTGGCCGCGGTAAGCACTGCGCCACCCGGGTGGTCACGCTGGTGATATCCTGCCCGGCATGACTAGGCCGGAGATTGCTCGCCGCGTCGAGCGTACTGAGGAAGCCCTCACCGCGATCTTCGGCACTGTGCTGGATATCAAGGAGGCGGTGGATCGGCACACGGGGTCATTGGCTGTGCACGGACGTGCGCTGGCCGCGATCAAGGAGACCCAGGTGCAGCACGGCGGGTTGCTCACCGAGATCCTCCGCCGCCTGGACACTTGGGGATGCGTCCGCTCCATGAGCCTCAGGCCCGCGGCAAAACGGTGGTGAACGTAACGTCACCACCGTCTGAGCGGGCAGCTTGTCGGTGCAACACCGCAGCAACGTCAGGCGGCGAGTAAAGCTCAGACTTCAGCACCTTCCCGTCGGCTCTCAGTATCGGTTTGCCATCATGGTCCAGCTTGCTCATGTTTGATCGATGAACTTCGCCGAGTATGGCGTCCAGATCGATTCCATAAGTCAACGCAGTGCCATACACTACGTAGGTGATATCCGCCAAGGCGTCGGCTATCCCGGCCAGATCGCGTGCATTCATTGCGATAATCAGCTCGCCGACCTCCTCCTCGAGGAGTGTGACCCGCAGAATCTCTAGAGATGGTTCCACGTTGATGGACGGCTGTGTCTGGAATGGCAGAGTGAACGTGGCATGGAACTCCGCCACCGCGGCGGCAACCCCACTTCGTCTGAAGCCATCGGCCGACTGTGGATAACTAAGGGGAAGTGCTTCCACGGCAGGAAGGCTCTCGGCGTCCATGGCCCGACACGCTAGCAACCCGACGGACCTGACTGCCGGAGCGGGTCTGGCTACCGGACGGGGGCTTGGTGCTGAGGATGATCGTTGAGGACGCTGTCGTTGCCGAGGAGGATGATCTCGCGTTCGGTTGAGTGATTCTGAAAATTGATCATGGATGCGGTGGGTGGGTGGGAGCTGGTTGTGGTGACCAGTAGGTAGGCGCCTTCGGTCGGGGCGACCAGTTGGTAGGAGCCATCCGCACCGGTGCGGGTCAGCCCGGCTTGGTGTCCGGCCATATCGATGAGGGTCAGCGTCACTCCGGCCAGTGGCTGGCCATCGGCCTGGCGCACGTGTCCGCTCAGCGAGCCGGTGCGATCTGCCGGCCCGGGCCGTGGATCAACGCTGACGGGCTTCGGTCGTTGCGGCGCCCCAGCTCGGTGCCTTCCGGGGACCTGGTCAGGTGGGGCCAGCGGCGAGGGTTCGGCGCGGAGCAGTGTGGCGAGCGTGGGGGGTAGCCACCAGTTCCACCGGCCGAACAGGCTCACCAGTGCGGGTACCAGCAGGGCCCGGATCACGGTCGCGTCGATCAGGATGCCCGCCCCCAGCGCGGTGCCGAGCACCTTGACGTCGGTGCCGGGGGCCGAAGCCAACGCGGCGAAGGAGAAGAACAGGATGAGCGCGGCCGAGGTGACCAGGCGCCCGGTCCGGCCCAGGCCGTTGACCACCGCGGTCGCGGTCGAGCCCGTGGCGTCGTACTCCTCGCGCATCCTGGCCAGGATGAACACCTCGTAGTCCATGGACAGCCCGAACAGGAACGCAAAGATGATCACAGGTAACCAGAACGTGATGGCGCCGGTGGGTGTGACGCCGAACAATGCGTGCGAGCCGTGGTCCTGCTGCCAGAAGAACACCACCCCGCCGAACACTGCAGCCAGCGACACCAGGTTCAGCAGCACGGCCTTCACCGGCAGCAGCACCGAGCGAAATGTGCGCGCCAGCAGCAGGAACGTGATGACGGCGATGATAAGCAGCACGTAGGGGAAGTTGTTGTAGACGGCGGTGCCGTAGTCCTCCACAGTGGCGCCCGAGCCGGTGATGCCGACGTTGGCGCCGGTAGCGGCGCGCACCGCGGCGCGCACCGCCTCGACCACGGCCGTGCCGTCGCTGTCCACGGTCTCCGTGTTGGGCAGCACGTCCACCACCGCCCTGGCGCCCCGGGTTCCGCCCACCACGGCGCTGCGCACGCCGGCCACGCCTTGGGCCGCGGTCACTGCGGCGTCGGCGCGGTCTGCGGGCACCAACACCTCGATGGGAGTGAGCACGCCGGAGCCCACCCCACCTTGGCGTAGTTGGGTGATGGTGGTGAAGGCGGGCCCGCTGGTGGCCAGGGAGTCGATACCGGACACTCCGATGCGTAGGTCAAGCACCGGGGCAATGAGCAGGCCCAACGCCACCAGGGCCACACCGGCCGCGAGCCAGCGCCTGCGCACGATGGCTCGTGCCCACGCCGACCAGCCGCGCGACGGGATTCCCTCGCGCCGGATCCGCGGCCAGTCCAGGCGCGGGCCGATGCTGGACAGCAGCGCGGGCAGCAAGGTGAGTACTGCCGCGACGCTGACCAGCGGGATGAGCAGGCCGCCGAGGCCCATGCTGCGCAGGAACGGCACCGGTACCACGAGCAGGGCCAGCAAGCTGATTGCGACCGTTACCCCGGAGGCCAGCACCGCGTGCCCAGCGGTGCGCATCGCGATCACGACCGCGGTGTGATTGTCATGGCCGTGGGCTCGTTCCTCGCGCCAGCGCGAGACCAGCAACAGGGAGTAGTCGATGGCCACGCCGAGCCCGACGAGCGAGATGAGGAACTGCACGACGAAGCTCACCGGTGTCAGCTCTGTCAGCCCCAGAACCAGCAAGAACGTGGTAAGGATGGAGACCGCTGCGATGACCAGCGGCACCAACGCCAACAAGGACGCGAAGACGAAGACGAGCACGAGCAACCCGCCCAGCGCGCCGAGCAGCGTCTCCACCAGCACGCTGGGTCCAGAACTGTCACCGCCGGCGGCCAGCAGGGCGTAGGAAGTCAGCCCGACCTGCAGTCCCCGTGCGGTTGCGGCTTGTTTCAGCACTTGGGCCAGGGCCGCCGAAGCGCCAGGCCCGGGGGCGGTCGGCAGCGGGGCCTGCACCAGCGCGAATGTCTTCCGGCCGCCGTCGAAGACGAACGTGGCGTTGCCGGTGCTGGTCAGGTCCACCACTCGCAGCTGCGGCAGCTGCTGGCGGACAGTGTCGAACACCGCGGCTATGTCGGCTCGACGACCGGCCACCGTCTGACCCTCGGGCACGGTGAGCACAGGGACGAAGGTGTCGTCCGAGCTGGCCCCATAGCTGGCGATCAGCTGCTGTTCGGTCTCGTAACCGGGCTGGCCGGGTAAGGAGAAGTCAAAGCTGAGCCGATCGCTCAGCCTACCCGCGGCAACGAGCCCGCCCACCAGCAACACGAGCCAGAGCAGGGCCACCGCACCGCGGTGCCGGAGCACCACCTCAGCGAAGCGTTCCACAGGTCCTCCAGCGGTTCAGGACCTCGGCAAGAATGAATAAATTGCACGTTGGCATCACTCGAATGAGTAGTTGCCCGACGTGACAGGTGTGTCCCACGGGTGTGAACGACGGATGGCTGCTGGCTGTCCAGCGCGGTCTGGGCAACGTCCTGATCGAGGACGCCAGGTGGAGATTATGGACGAAGTGGTGTGCTCCGCAGATCACGTGCGCTGAGCCCAGCGGCCTGGGACCAGGCATAGACCTCAGCCGGGATTGCTGGGGTGCCCGGCGGAGCAGGTGTCCGCACAGCGGCCGGGCTGGTGGTCCGCTTGGTGTGCGGTGCGGGCACTGTGACGGCTACTGGGGCGGCTACTGGAGAGACGGGTGTGCTCGGTGCGGTGGCGGGCGCCGGATGGCTGGTTACGGTGGGGTCGTTGTCCTTGCTGCTACCGGGGTCGGGTAACGGGATTGCCGGCGCCACAGCGGCTGGGGGGATGGGGTCGCTGTGGGCAGTGATGAATGGCACGGACAACGCGCCCCCGGTGAGGACGAGGGTGAAGACGCCCGCTACGGCGAACCGCCGCGACCTGGCCCGGCGCTGCTGGACGTCGATCAGCGGCACCTGCGAGGGTTTACCGGCCAACAGCAACGCATCGATGTCCGCCGGAGCAACACCAGCCGATCGCAGCGTCCGACGTAACACCTCGACGGTCTCGGCCACCTGTGAGCGAATCAGGTTCTCGAGCTCGTCCCGGTCCGGCCGCTCTGGCGACGCAACCTCAGGCAGCAGCACCTCGGCATTCTCGGACTCGCTGAGCAACTCGGCGAGCTGATCCAGCGATACCCGAAGAGCGCGGGCCACGTCCGGTCGAATTGAGGGGAGTGGCTCGGTGTCGCCGGCCTCCCATCGGACGACGGTGGATCGTTCCACGCCCAGCTGGTGCGCGAGGGCCTCTTGAGTCAACCCGACAGCTTTGCGGCGCTGGGCTAGACCCTGCCGTTTCTGCGCCATGTCGTCACCTCTCCGCTGAGAGCGTTTCCGCAGTTGAGCGACCCTTGTGCCGCACCAACGCCGCACGGATGCGGCTGTCGTGCTCTGGTCGTCGACCACTACCTCAGGGTTGTCTTCAGCTTGCGGCTCACCAACTACGCACAGTAACGCAGCACGAGCAGTCTGCGGTGCGGAGCCGCCGCAGGAGCTGGGTCGGCTCGGCGATTGGGACCTCCTCACGGTCGCTGCGCCGGCCCTCCACCCTGCACGGGGCTGCGCTGTGGCCCCGTGCAGGGGCTTAAGGACATAATGCAGTGTGCTGAACCAGCGGATCGCTGACGAACTGGGCGTGGCCGAGCGGCAAGTGGATGCCGCCGTCGCGCTGCTCGATGGCGGGGCCACCGTGCCTTTCGTCGCCCGCTATCGCAAGGAGGCCACCGGCGGGCTCGATGACGCGCAGTTGCGCACCCTGGAGGAGCGGCTCCACTACCTGCGTGAGCTGGAGGAGCGCCGGACGGCGATCCTCAACTCGATCCGGGAGCAGGGCAAGCTCGACGAGGCGCTCGAGGCTCGGATCATGGCGGTCGACTCGAAAGCCCGGCTGGAGGATCTCTACCTGCCCTACAAGCCCAAGCGCCGGACCAAGGCGCAGATCGCCCGGGAGGCCGGACTGGGGCCGCTGGCCGAGGGGCTGCTCACCGATCCCACCCAGGATCCCGCCGCCGCTGCCGCGCGCTATGTCGATCCCGACGCGGGCGTGCCCGACGTCGCCGCCGCGTTGGAGGGCGCCCGCGCCATCCTGGTCGAGCGTTTCGCTGAGGACGCCGACCTCATCGGGTCCCTGCGGGAGCAGATGTGGTCGCGGGGCCGGGTGGTCTCCCGGGTGCGCGAGGGCCAGCAGGAGGCCGGCGCGAAGTTTGCGGACTACTTCGAGTTCGCCGAGCCCTTCACGAAGCTGCCCTCGCATCGCATTCTGGCGCTGTTCCGGGGCGAGAAGGAAGGCGTCCTAGACCTCACCCCGGAACCAGAGACCGACCCGGATGCTCCTGCCGGGCCGAGCCGCTACGAGCAGGCCATTGCGGCCTGTTTCGGCGTCGAGGACCGGGGTCGACCGGCCGACCGCTGGCTGCTCGACACGGTGCGGTGGGCCTGGCGCACCCGGATCCTGCTGCACCTGGGCATCGATCTGCGCCTGCGGCTGCGGCAGGCGGCCGAGCACGAGGCGGTGCGGGTCTTCGCCGCCAACCTGCGTGACCTGCTGCTCGCCGCGCCCGCCGGTGCCCGGCCGACCATGGGCCTGGACCCCGGCTACCGCACCGGCGTCAAGGTCGCGGTTATCGACGCGACCGGCAAGGTAGTGGCAACCGAGACCATCTACCCGCATGTTTCCGCCAAGAATATGGCCCAGCGCCGCTGGGACGAGGCGCTGGACATGCTCATCCGGCTCGCCCAAGCGCACCGCGTCGAGCTGGTCGCGATCGGCAACGGCACCGCTTCCCGGGAGACCGACAAGCTCGCCGCCGAGCTGGTCACCCGGCTGGGGGTGACCAAGGCCGTGGTGTCGGAGGCGGGTGCCTCGGTGTACTCCGCCTCGGCCTACGCCTCCCAGGAGCTGCCCGAACTGGATGTGTCCCTGCGCGGCGCGGTGTCGATCGCCCGCCGATTGCAGGATCCGCTCGCGGAGCTTGTCAAGATCGAGCCCAAGTCGATCGGCGTCGGCCAGTACCAGCACGATCTGCCTGATGCCGCGCTGTCCCGCTCGCTGGACGCGGTGGTGGAGGACTGTGTGAACGCGGTCGGCGTCGACGTCAACACGGCGTCCGCGCCGCTGCTGCGGCGAGTGTCGGGCATCACCGTCGGGCTTGCCGAGAACATTGTGGCGCACCGCGATACGCACGGCCCGTTCCGCACTCGCACGGCCCTGGCCGGTGTCCCGCGGTTGGGCCCCAAAGCGTTCGAGCTGTGCGCCGGCTTCCTGATAATTCCGGCCGGGGACGATCCGCTGGACCGCTCCAGCGTGCACCCCGAGTCCTACCCCGTGGTGCGCCGCATCCTCGCCGCGACCAGCACCGATATTACTGGGTTGATCGGCAACACCGCGGTGCTGCGGGCACTGTGCCCGGCCGACTTCGTCGACGCCACGGTGGGCGTGCCCACGGTCACCGACATCCTCGCTGAGTTGGAAAAGCCGGGCCGCGATCCGCGACCGGCTTTCGCCACCGCAACCTTTGCCGAGGGCGTTGACAAGGTCTCCGACCTCATGCCGGGCATGGTGCTCGAAGGTATGGTCACTAACGTCGCCGCGTTCGGCGCGTTCGTTGATGTCGGTGTGCATCAGGACGGCTTGGTGCACGTCTCGGCGATGTCCAAGACCTTCGTCAAGGACCCGCGCGACGTGGTGAAGCCGGGCGATGTCGTGCGGGTGAAGGTGCTCGATGTGGACGTGCCGCGCAACCGTATCGGGCTCACCTTGCGGCTCGACGACCCCGCTGAGGCCATGCCGTCCGCCGGCGGGCCTCGAAAGGGTGCCAAGGCTCCTCCGAAACCGAAACCGGCTGGTGGCTCGCTTGCCGATGCGCTACGCCGTGCTGGCTTTTAGGCAGCGGGCTCGTCCGCTGGCCTCACTCTGGTACTGCCCAGCGCGCAGTCCGGGGGCTTTGTCCGGACTCTGCGGGGCGACGGATGAGGTAGATCATGACTCTCAGCAGCAACACCACGCTGATCCCTACTGTCCAGGGCCAGCTAAATTGAAAATACAGTATGGCAAGAACGCCTGTGATCGGGGCGCTGCACGTCACGATCTCAAGGCTGGAAATAAAAATTGTCCTGTGGAAGCGCGAGGCTATCGAAAAATGGGATCGTTCGTACATGTACAAGGCCAGTGAAACCATGGTCGCCGTGGTGAGCACGACCGTGAAATTTTTGGTCGCGCCAGCGAGTGCAACGGGCAATGTAATCAAGAATGGAAGAACTCCGCCGTACTCGGACAGTACGTTACCCCATTTCATGTGATGACTGAAAACGTTTGACCGCAGTCGTGACAGCTCGCCGGATGCGTTTGCATAGATGATGAGAGAGAACGTGGTGATGACGGCGGCTCCGATCAACAGTACGCGAACATCATCGGGGTAAATGGAAGAGGTGATCGAGAACCCGAGAATGAAAGTGATTGCCGCGAGCGCGCCACCGGAAAACGTGATACTTGCTGAGCACTCATCGGACTGAAGGGCGGCAAAGTCATCGCGCTCAAGTTTACGTATCTCGAAAGCTGGGCCCGTTGCCAACGTTACCACGGAAGTGATCACATACTCTTTCGTGGTCAGCAGCCTTATTATTTGATCTGTCGCGTGCGCCGGCAGAAGGTATCGATCATCAGGATCCAGATACCTGGTCCGGACCTCGTATTGGCAGTAGAAACGGTCACAGCCAGGGTTGGCATGATCTGGCATTATCGTCCGGACGAGAAAACCTTGGGACAGGAGCAGGCGCAGCATCGCGTAGTTTTCCGGACCGGTCACCGTTGACACGGCCGGGAACTCGCCGGACTCGGAGATTCGTGAGAGCAAATTCTTGAGCAGCGCCCGGCCCACCTGCTGCCCTCTGGCAGCTGGATGTACACCGAGTGCGCTGAGGTAAATGTGGTCCTCCAGGGGTTTCTCATACTGCAAGAAACCGACAATTTTGCCGTTTCTTCGGACGATACTCACGCGTCGCGCACCGATGCTCCTCTCCAGCTCTCCTGGCTCCCGGTGCAAGTCGCCCGGCGGGAAGCACAATTGGTCGAGTTGTCGGATTTCGTCGAGGTCTCGCGCGGTGGCGAGGGTTGCTGAATCCACAGTGGACCTCAAGGTTCTCGACCGGTTGGCAGTAGTGCGATGAGCATAGTGGTTCTTCCTGGCCTCGACCATTCATTTTATGTGATATGCGGCTGGCGCGACCAGGTGGATCGGAGTGCTTCGGAGTGCGGAGGTCCTGATCGGACCGGGCTGGGACGCGGTGGCGTGGGTGGGCAAACTCGGGTGCCGAGCCCAGGGATGATCCGGATGGGTTACGGCGTCGCGGCGGTCTGGCTCCCGCGGTGACTGGGCAGTACCATGATGGTCGGCGCGTCACCCCGAGGGGTTGGGGTGGGCTGGTCACGATGACCACGCGCAGTCGAGAGGGGGCTGCTGTGGCGCTGAGGTTGCGTGGTCCCACCCCGCCGCTGGTGCCTGGCGACGGTGCTCAGCTGGCTGCCCCGAGCTCAGAACGTGTCCGCCGAACTTGCCAGAGGCTTCTCGTGGGATTCCTTCGACTCGAACCGGTACTACGAGCAGCATAGGAACATGATGACGCACATGGACGGCTACCGATGAAGATCCAACCGCGACAGCAGCTCCTGGAGATTTGGCGGGCCACGGTGCGCGCATCTTTTCAAGACGGCAAGTGGGTTTGCGGTGGTCGTGACCAAAGTAACTCGATAAGTGACGCGGAGCAGTTGCTCTGCCTCTTGTATCCCGCCATGGAGCTGCCTTCCTTCCGGCTGGACAACCCCAACGAGACGGCTGATGACATCCTTGATGCGCTCCAAGATCTAGGGGGTGCTACTGAGATTCCTCTGCAGCTTATCCGGGTCTTGGTCGAGTACATGGAGCAGAACAGGGATTCCGCCGGGTTGCCGACTTTCTCTGCCGAAGGTTACTTCGACCCGCACGAGCCAGGAGCGGTGCCGAGCGCCCGCCAGTTAGAGCTGGACATCGTTGACTCCTTCGCGACGTCGATCCAACTGACGTTGGCCGTCCTGAGTTTTACCCGAATCTTTCGCCGGTCGGTTCGCCGGCAAGAGTTCCTTGAGGAGCTGGACAAGCTCGACGGACTAGCGGCTACCCGGCTCACGGCGGCGATGGTCGGGCTGCTTCGCAGCTTCAGTATCAATGTCTTCGACATACGGGAGCCGGCCGGGCGTATATTGATCCGTCGATCCAACAAAGGAAACTTACCCGAGCGTCAGGTCATCAGGGATTTACAGGTTGCGCTGGAGGAGGTCAGGGTTGGTCTCCGTTACCTGACCATTGGTTCCGGGCAGGACGCTGACCTCGACAGTCCTGGTCGGCTTTTCGAGTGTGGGTGGTCATGGGGAATCGTCAAGGGTGCCCAGCTCGTCGTGACCCAAGAAGAAATCGCGCAGCCGGACGGTGTCGCGATGAACAAGCCGTGGCTATACTTCACAGTCACCACGCTGGCCTGCCTCGAAGTTTTATTCTCCGAGCGCGTCCGAATCTCGCGTCTCCTCAATGATGAGCAGCGTGAGCTTGCGCAATCACTCCAAAATCGATCGGATCTCACCCAGCGGTACTGGTCGACCATCGCGACCTTTGGCGTCGGCCGTTGGCCGCTGGAAGACCTCCCCTGGTGCACCTCGGATGGGCAGGAGTCAGACCATTTCAGTCTGCTGGTCTCGGCGGTGGTGGTGCAGGACCTGGTGCGCAAACGAGCGTCCGACGCGGAACTTGATCGGGTGGGGCGTGTTTTGGAAGAGCTGGCCGAGCGGGAGCGGATCAATCGGCGGCCGTTGCAGGACGACTCTGCCCTCGAAGTACACGCTCCCGGTGTACGGTTACGGTTGCTTGGCATGGAGACGGTAGGTGATCATCCTGTTGGTTGGCTGGTCACCAGCTTCTCACCACTTCTGTTGAAACGCATCCTCGCGATCGCCGGGCTGGTGGGTGACACCGACGTGCGCGGTCGCCTCCTCACTCTCGCGGACAATGTGTGGGACCACCTGCTATTGCGCCGGATCACCGATGGCATTGGACGAGACCTGTGGGATCAGCCAAGTGGCGCCTACCCTCAGCTGGATACTCGTTACGACCTACCGTCATGGTATTACACGGAGCGGGTGGTTGAGTGTCTGGTCACGGCGGCCGGGGTGGCCGGTCGGGCGCCGGCGCACAGCCCGATGCTGGCTGAGCTGAGCAGGGAGTTGCTCCATGAGGCAGACCACCTCTTCGACCGCGAGCTGCTGAGCGGGTCGGGCGAGGCTGGGCCGTCGATGCGGGCCGTCTTGCAGGGAATACGCGGAAATCTGCGCCGTGCTTGGGATATTCTGGGTGACCGACCGGGTAGCGCCATGGTTCTCGCCAATGAAGTGTTACGCGATCTCGAACGGCTGGCCTCGGCTCGCCAGGACGTGGCCGAAGGGACTTAACCGTGCTGGTTTTTGCGACTTCCGACAAGGGCGGCACCGGGCGCTCAGTGACGAGCAGCAACGTCGTCTATCGACGGGCAGTGCAGGGCAGCAATGTGTGTTATCTCGACTTTGACTTCGGCTCCCCCACTGTGGGCGCAGTTTTCGATGTCGCTAAAGCGATCAGTGGCACCTCCGAAGGTGGACTGCACTCGTATTTGCGAGGCAGGCGCAACGAGCCGGAACAGCTGGATGTCTGGTCGGAGTCAGATCGGGCAGGTCTGCGTGATCGGCCGCTGGGGGCTGGTCGGCTGGTATTGTTTCCGGGGGATACCGGCGGGGGAGATTTATCGTCGAATCGGGAAGTGGTGCAGCGGTGTGTACGTCTTTTCCTTCGATTGGAAGAGGAGTTCGAACTGTGCCTGGTTGATCTCAGTGCGGGACGTTCGTCCGCCATCGAGATGGTGCTTGCCGCCACAGCTGAGCCGGAGTTGCGGCCGATAACCACCCGGTGGCTGGTGTTCCACCGGTGGACTCGGCAGCATATTATTGCTGCATCCGGTCTTGTCTACGGCGATCGAGGGATTCTGGACATCGGCGTAGACCGAGGGCATGATCGGGGCACGCTGAACGATTCGATCCGTTTTGTCCGGACGGCGGTCGTCGACCCCAACTCACCTGAGCTGGCCGGGCTGCGGCCGGCGCAGGTGGCATGGCTGCGGGAGGCCCACCGAGATCTCCAAGAGCTGGCCGGCAGGTATAGGCTTGGCCGCACGACGATGCTGGGTTCGGTGCCGCTCGACCCAGTGCTGCAGTGGCGTGAGCAACTGATCTCTGATGACGACACCAATGCAAGCCAGATCGCCAACCGGGGGACTGTTGAGGCGTTCGAGTTGCTCGCCCAAAGGCTGGTGGACGATTCCGCATGGGAGGGCTTGTGACCCCAGCGGACTCGGTGTTTCGTGAGGTGGCTGCGGAACGGCGGGTGGCGTCACTTCCGCTCGCTCATTTCTCGATCGAGCTCGGCCACCTGTATATGGATGATTTTGTGGCTGGCATTGACCTTGAGCGATATTTCGCGCAGGTTGCTCCGTGGGTGCGCGCGGCACGCCAGGATTGCGCAGAAAGCCTACAGAGCCGAAAGGGCAAACCTGGCCAGCACACTCGAGAGCCGCGGCCCCGGATCAGCACGTGCTTTTTGATCGATGATTACTTCACCCGGTTCAGCTCACCTGCCGAAATTATACCCGCGCTGGTGAGTGGCGCGCGCGCGGCCGGTCTGGAGATTGACTACCTGGCTCGTGAGTCTGGATGCGCGCACGCGGAGGACGTGGACCTGGCGAGCTTGGTCATGGGTCGCGTGGTGCCTGACCCGCCACTCTCCGCCAATGGCTCCCGGCCCCATCCCACCGAGGTGGGATGGCTCTCCAACGGTGAGCGGTCACCGGCCGATGATGCTGTTCGTGAGGCAATGGAGACGGTGGGGACGTGGGTGCCGCCAACCCAGAACTCGGCCCGTCGGCACTCGATTTTTGTCGATCTGGAGCTGTGGGATGAGAAGAATGGTCACAGAAAGTGGTCGTGCCACTTTCTGGCGGCGGTCTGGCAGTTACTTCGGCTCGGGATGCTCCGGCACAACGGTGACGGTGTGGCGTTGCCGCAACTCTGGAAGAGAGCACTCCCTGACGATTGGGACGACATTCCGGCGGTGATCCAGCTCAACTCGACTGCCGCGCCGTTCAGTGCGTATCGGACATTTTCTATCCTCTCGACACGGTTTCTGCCCATCGAGCTTGCCGTGCGCACGATTCTCAGCCAAGTGGCCGTGGACCGTGACGTGCTCAGCCAGGTGACGGCGCGCAGCCAGGCGGAAGGTGTCGACCTTCCACTGGAGCTTGTCGATCGGATCGGGTACCTTATTGCTGGCAGTAGCGCTGCGCAGCCGAACTAGGATCGGGTTGCCGGGGACTCGGGACCTCATCGAGTTCCCGGGCACAGTCCCAAAGCTCCTCGAATCGTTGAATTCGCTCTTGTATGCGTTGAGTCTGCAGTGTGAGGTGGGTTTTCACGATTGTTGGCCCCATGTCCTCCTCGATATGTGAGGCAGGTGTAACCTCGTAGCTGACGGCGTCGTCGAACACCACAAAATCGTACATGACGTACTTGAGGGTGTGCGGGATCATATATCTTTCCAACACCCTGATGTCGATTCCCAGCATCCGCTGCCGCCGGTGGACGAGCTGGAAGTCTGAGTCTTCGATCTGTACTGAACCATCGAGAACAAAGACCCGTCTAATGCGGACTCCGCGTTGGATGGCGCGCCGTTGGAGCTCAAGATACTGCTGTCCGAAATCGCTTGTCCACAGTCCTTGGCGGAAACCGGTGGCGCCGGCATCCACGGTGCTCAAGCTGATGGCGTCGATAATGCGTTGTGATTTTTTGGTGAGCTCCAGGAGCCATTCGTTCTCCTCGCCATCGTGTGGGACCACCCCGCCCTCGCTGAGCTCCTTCAACACTTGGGACGTTCGGTTGATCTGCGACTGTGCGAACTCCTGGACCAATGGCGGACAATCGGGTCCGATCTGCGTGGAGTGCTGCACCAGCTGAGTGATCACCTTTGTCTGCAGTGGTGAGTTCTCCACTGCTCGGAACAGCCCTGCCGCCTTGTCCGCTTTGGCAAATCCCTCTTCGATCAGTGACTGGATCTCCGTGGTGTAGACCGGGTGCCTCTCCGCGAGGTTCTCGAGCTGTTTTCCGAAATCCTGCAGTTGGTGGTCGAAGTCGTTCATGAACTGTATGACCAAGGTCACCCCACTGATGAGGACGGTGACCGTCAATATCCAGAGCAGCGGCTGGGCTGACAGATTAGTGATGATGTACGTCAGACCACCGGACAGCAGGGTAATAAGAGTCTTGCGAATCACATTTCCGTATCGCCTGTGGCTATTCTTCCTTTTTTCCGTCATCAAATTTTCCTCCATTCTCCAGAGATCCCAGTAGTCTGATGGTGCTCAACGACACCTGGTCGCGGACCCAGCTGACCTGCGTCGTCCACTGATTGGTGAAACCCGGTTGCTGTTCGAGGCTGTCCCACAACGGCAACATGGACTTGTCGAGTCGTGCGGCGGGCATCCACAGGTGAAGCAGGTGGTCGATGATCGGATGCAATTTGTTGATCAGCTGTGAGTGCCCGCTGCGGTGATGGCGGCTCTGCTCGATCTGCTGCAGCAGTGCGGTGAGGAGCCAGTCGTGCAGCGCTAGGTCCTCACACAGCTCGACTGCGGCGGGTAGATCTTTCGCGTTGACCGTCAGCCGCACCGTTCGTCTGGTGTCGCTGTCGATGGTGAACTGCGCCCTACTGTCCTCGCCAGCCTCGGGCGATGTGACTACGCAGCGCATTCGTGTGCGCGCCATCCTGAATGGTGGCTTGCGGTCGAATTCTGGCGCCTGCTGCACCAGGTCCATCACGCGACCGCTGACCGCGCCGAGGTCGAGGCTCACCGGCGCTGCTTTAGCGGTGAGAAAACCACCGGCGAGGTCGGTGAAATCTGTCCTGCCGAGTGTCTCGATGACGCCCGGCTGAGCCAGGTAGTGAGACCACGGTAGGCGCCGGTCGGCGTCGCTCTTGATGACGTGAGCGTATGCGGATCCTTGCAGTACGCGACCGCCGGTAATCGTCGCGCGCGACACCGCGGTACCGATTCCGCGCACCCGCGCGCCCGATGACGTCGCTAATCGGCAATCTACCCCAGTGAGCACGTCCGGTGACACGGCGTGCGCAATGGGGCGCTCGAAACGGCGTACTGGTACGCCTGGCATGAGTGTGAGCACCTGTGTAGTGAGGAGCCATGGAAGTGATGTCCAGTTCTGCAAGAGCCCGGTGTGTATCTCCCCGACCGTCAGCATGTTGCCAGCATCGCACTTCTCGGGGTTGCGAGGTATCCCTATGGTCTTTTTGTCGTTGATGTCCATCATCAGCTTTATGGGTGTTTTGCCCAGACACGTTCGGTGCGGGTCCTGGGGTCCGGCGCGGTCGCTGTCGGTGTGGCGCCGTGGCACGAACGGCTAGTTCGGCCGTACTGTCGAGTGCATGGTACCGCCGGTCGCCCAGGCTGGCTGGGTAGGCTTTATACTGTGCGGCCTCACGGCACTCTGGAGGTCGCCCAGTGCGGCTGGAATATGCCAACGCTGCTGGAATATGAATGAAGGTAGATCGATGGAGTTGACTGGGGATCAGTGTGTAGGGGTGGGAAAATCGACGGCCGCAGAAAAAGATCTTGTGTACACATTCGACGAGGCGCTCAAGTCTGATCTGGGAGAAGTGCAACAACTTGAGGTTGAAACGTATGGAGACGATGCCTACCCGTACGTGGTGTTGCGCCAATTCTTAGATATGTCTGGCGAGTTGTTTCAAGTGTGCAGGGATGACGGCGGAAATGTGATCGCATATGGCATCGTTGCGCGGTCGGTGAACCAGGATAGTGGCTGGCTGCTCTCGGTGGCCGTAAGCCTGCCGTACCGGCGAAAAGGTATCGGCACCACGCTTATCAAGAAATTGTTGGACAAAGCAGAAATCTGCTCGATCAAAAAAATATTTCTCACGGTAGCACCTAGTAATGAGGCTGCAATATTTTTATACAAAGCGTTAGGATTTACTGTGGTGGAAGTTGAGCATCATTACTATGGGCCGGACGAGGACCGAGTCGTCATGTGCCGGTCGTAGTCACGATGGGTCTCCCGCTGGCGCGGCTGCTGGGCCGTGGGGATGTTGCGCGGGTCCTGGGGTGGACACGTGGCCCGAAGTGTCGCAGTGTGGTGGGATGCAGGCGATATGGAAGGGTGTACTGGCCTTCGGGATGGTCAGCATCCCGGTTCGGTTGTACTCGGCTACCGAGGACCGCGCGGTGTCCTTTCACCAGGTGCACCACGAGGACGCTGGCCGGGTGCGCAACCGCCGGGTGTGCACGGTGTGCGACAAGGAGGTTGCCTACGCCGAGCTCGCCAAGGGGTTCGAGCTGCCTTCGGGCGAGACAGTGATGCTGACCGACGAGGACTTCGCCAACCTGCCGCTGCCCACCGCCAGGATCGTTGATTTGGTCGCCTTTGTGCCGGCTGACCAAGTCGATCCGCTCGCGCTGGCTCGTGGGTACTACCTGGAGCCTGAGCCGGCTGGCCGCAAGCCCTACGAGCTGCTGCGGGCCGCGCTGGACCGGACCAAGCGAGTGGGCCTGGCCAAGATAGCGGTGCGAAGCAAGGAGTCGCCGGCCGTGTTGCGGCCGAGAGGGAATGTCCTTGCGTTGCAGACCATGGTCTGGCCGGATGAGGTGCGCACAGCCCAGTTCGACGTGCTCGACCGGGAGGTGTCTGTGAGCGACGCGGAGTTGGCCATGGCCGACATTCTGATTGAGGCTATGTCCAGTGTCACGCCCGAGGCGTACCACGACGGGTATCGCGAAGCGCTGCTGTCCGTCATTGAGGCCAAGGCCGCCGGCCGGGACGTCGTCGCCGCGCCGTCAGAGGCGGAGCCGGCTCCGCCGGTGGATCTGATCACTGCGTTGACTGCCTCGGTCGAGGCGGCCAACGCTGCTCGGCAGGTGAGTGTGCCGAGTCAGCGTGAGAAGTCAGATAAGCCCACTCGGGAGAAACCCAGCCGTCGACACTGAGCTGTCCCTGGCGGGAGGGGAACGACGATGCCGGACTTGGTGTGGCCGATGTTGCCGGTTGCGGGGCCGCTGCCGGCTGGGCCGGGTTGGGCCTTCGAATTCAGCTGGGATGGGGTTCGGTGCCTGGCCGGCGCTGCGCCTGGGCGGATGGATCTATTCAGTGCCACCCACCGCAGGGTCACCGACGTCTACCCTGAGCTCACGGCGCTGGCTGGGCGCCGCCGGATGTTGCTTGATGGCAAGATTGTGGCCCTGGACTCCTGCGGCCGACCCAGCTTCACGCAGCTCCAGCGGCGGATGAACGTACACCACCCCACGTCGGTGGTGCTGCGTCGGGCGCCGGTGACCTACTACGTGTTCGATCTGTTGAGTCTGGAGGGCCGGTCCACCATCGAGCTGCCCTACCAGCGTCGCCGGGAGCTGCTCGGGGAGTTGGAGCTCACCGGTGGGCCGGTCGTGCTGCCGCCGTGCTTCCTGGATACCGACGGCCAGGCCGTGCTGGACACCGCCGCTCAGCACGGCCTGCCTGGTGTGATCGGCAAGCGCGTCGACTCGCCCTACCGTCCCGGCCGTTCCCGCAGCTGGGTCCAGACGACGCTGCGGGAGACCCAAGAAGTGATCATCGGGGGGTGGGTTTCTCCCCGAAGTCATGACCGGACCATCGGTGCGCTGCTCGTCGGGGTGCCTTCCGAAGTAGGTTTGCGTTACGTCGGCCAGGTCGGTACCGGTTTCACCGAGGCGACCCGCCGGGAGCTGCGTGACCGGTTGACCGAGCTGAGCCAGCCGGCCAGCCCCTTCACCGATGACGTGCTGTCGGAGTCCGATCGGCTGGTGCAGTGGGTGGCTCCGCGACTGTTGGGTGAGGTCTCCTACCGGCACTGGACTGCCCATGGCCGCCTCGGGCATCCCACCTGGCGCGGTTTGCGACCCGCCAAGCATGTGGCGGCCGTCCAGGCGCCGGTCGTGCTGCGGGCCCGCGACGGCGAGCGCGATGGCGAGAACGAGCGGTTGCTCGCCGAGTTGGACCGCGCCGTCGCGCAGGTTCGCGCCGAGCTGCGGACGCTGCGTGACCAGATCTCCCCGCATTTCCTGCACAATACGATCAGCACCATCGTCGCCCTGGTCACGACCAACCCCACCCGAGCTCGTGACCTGCTGATCGTGTTTGCCGAGTTCGCCCGGTATTCGCTGCGGGCTGCCACCGAGACCACGCTCGACGATGAGCTGGAGAACATTGACCGTTACCTGATGTTGCAACGGGCTCGCTTCGGTGAACGGCTGCAGGTGCAGGTGCACGTGGTGCCGGGCGCGCTGCCGGTCGTCCTGCCGTTCCTAGCGCTGCAGCAGCTGGTGGAGAACGCGGTTCGCAACGGCATCGAGCGCAAACAGCACGGTGGCACCGTCACGCTGTCCGCTCGCCTGACCGGTTCCGACTGCCTGATCACCGTTGCGGACGACGGACCGGGCAAAGAGGATCCTGACTTGCTGGCGGCCCTCGATGCGATCGATGAGCAGTTGCACGACAGGTTCGGCGAGCGCTACGGCTTGGTCGCGGACCTCGTCCCGGGTACCGGTACCACGATCTCCATCCGAGTGCCCAGCGGCGTCACACGTGGCCGCTGAACAACGCGACGCCGTGCGAGGTGCTCATGGTCAAGGTGAACTGGCCGGGGCCGGTGACGAAGACTTTGGTCAGGGTCACCGAGGTACGCGGGACGATGGGAATCGAGTAGCTCCAGTCGCCCTCGGTGGACTCCGGCACCGGTGCGTGGTTGAGCGTCCCGACGAAGGTGGTGGACATGGGGTTCCAGTCCTGCGCGCCGTTGTTGGTGAGGGTCACCGGGATCCGGATCACCGACTCGCCGGCGTGGGTGGAGGTGCTCATTGTGGGCGTCCCGGCGACGATCGTGTTGCCGTCGCTGGCGGTCCACAATTGGTCGAAGGCCATGGTGGTGCCCCTCGGGGTGGCCGGGCCGAGCCGGGCGGCCACCGGTGGGGCGGTGGCGACGTTCTTGGCTGCACCGT
Source organism: Pseudonocardiaceae bacterium (assembly GCA_050699575.1). Lineage (GTDB taxonomy): Bacteria > Actinomycetota > Actinomycetes > Mycobacteriales > Pseudonocardiaceae. The sequence continues at coordinate 7,758 of JBOHFG010000303.1, read as the reverse complement.
GCGTTGCGGGCATGATGGTTCCCCCGACGGCGGTCAGACCGTCGACGACCGACCAGGCGGCATACACCACCAGCCCGAACACGACGATCAGGCCAAGCGAGAAAGTGACGGTGCCTACGCCGTTGCGCAACGGGCTCGGTGGTGGCCCGGAGGGGCCGTACGACGGCACTGATGCGAACACGCCACGCCTCCCAAGAAGTCTGTGGAACAGTTGCCGGTTACCGCACGTGCCGGTCATCCTGTTCTCGCTCCGCGACACGGATTTGTTACCATCCAAAAGAGTGATTTGGCTACCATGGGTAATATGACCTTAGTTCGCTATTCGGACATAACAGACGTGATGATGGGGTCGCCGAACCGGCAGGGCTGCATCGACGAACAACACCATTAAGGTGAATGGGAATACTCTGATCGAATGGATGGCATGGACACTGTGAGCGATCAGTTCGGGCGCGGCCTGCGGGACTTGCGGATCTCGGTCACTGATCGGTGCAACTTCCGCTGTTGTTACTGCATGCCGCGTGATGTCTTCGGCACGGACTTTCCGTTCATGGATTCCTCGGAGCTGCTCTCGTTCGAGGAGATCGTGCGGGTGGCGACGGTATTTGCCGGCCTGGGTGTGCGGAAGCTGCGGCTCACCGGTGGGGAGCCGCTGCTCCGGCACGGCATTGAGCGGCTTGTTGAGCAGCTGGCCGGCATCGACGGCGTGGATGACGTCGCCATGACGACCAACGGGTCGCTGCTGGCGAAGAAGGCTCGGCTGCTGCGCGACGCCGGGCTCAACCGGGTCACAATCAGCCTGGACTCCCTTGATGCGGACACGTTTCGGGCCATGAGCGACGTGCGAGTCCCGGTCACCCGGGTGGTGGAGGGGATCGCTGCTGCCGCCGCTGCCGGACTGACCCCGGTGAAGGTCAACACGGTGGTCAAGCGCGGAGTGAACAGTGGCCAGGGCATTCTTGATCTTGCCGCCTTCGGGCGAGAGCACGGCTACGTCGTGCGCTTCATCGAGTTCATGGATGTCGGTGCCACCAACGACTGGCGGCTGGACGAGGTCGTCCCGGCAGCGGAGATCGTCGAGGCGATCGACGCCGTCTGGCCGCTCGAGCCGGTGGATCCCTGCTACGTCGGTGAGGTGGCCGCTCGGTACCGCTACCTCGACGGCGCCGGCGAGGTCGGCATGATCACCTCGATCACTCAGCCGTTCTGCGGTACCTGCACCCGGGCACGGTTGTCCGCCAAGGGTGAGTTGTACACTTGCCTGTTCTCCGGTCTAGGCCACGACCTCCGCGCCCCCCTGCGAGCCGGTGCCAGCGACACCGAGATCAAACAGCAGATCACCGCTATCTGGAAAACCCGAACCGACCGCTACTCAGCCCACCGCACCACCGCCACCCCAGGCCTCGCCAAAGTAGAAATGAGCTACATCGGCGGCTGACTCTCTCTCCCCCGACATGGAGACATATCGGGGTTACCGGGGGCTTGGTAACCCCGATATGTCTCCATGTCGCGCCGGCCAGGACTGTGCGGCGGTGAGGAAGACCTCGTTCTCGCTTCGGGTGCTGATGGTGATGCGGGCGCCGTCGGGGGAGAAGGGGCGGATCACGATGTGGTGTTCCAGGCAGTGCTCGGTGAAGGGGGTGGTCTGCGCACCTAAGGGGAGCCAGACGAAGTTGGCCTGTGACTCCGGCACTGGATAGCCCATCGCGAGCAGCTCAGCACGTACCCGGTTACGTTCGGCGACCACTCCCCGGCAGCGGGCCAGCAACTCATCCTCGACGTCGAGGCTAGCTAGCGCGGCGACCTGAGCCAGCGAGCTGACGCTGAACGGCACGAACACCTTGCGCACCGCTGCGGTGACCGGCTCCGGTGCCACGCAGTAGCCGACCCGCAGGCCGGCCAGCCCGTAGGCTTTGGAGAAGGTCCGTAGCACCGCAAGGTTGTCCCGACCCCGGTGCAGCGCCACACCGTCGGGCACCGCCGGATCGGTGACGAACTCGTGGTAGGCCTCATCCAGGGCGACCAGGACCCCGTCGGGTACTGCGTCGAGAAAGCCGGCCAGCTCGTCGCGCCGCACGGCGGTGCCGGTCGGGTTGTTGGGATTACAGACGAACACCAACCGGGTCGCCGGGGTGATCGCGTCGAGCATCGCGGCCAGGTCGTGGGTATGGTCCACGCGCAACGGCACTGCGCGCTGCCGGACCCCAAAGACCTGGGTGATGAGCGGGTAGGCCTCGAACGAGCGCCAGGCGAAGAGCACCTCATCGTCGGGTCCGCAGGTGGCCTGGACCAGCTGCTGGCACAGCGTCACCGATCCGCAGCCGGTGGCAAGGTGGGTCGGTGACACGTCCAACCGGGCTGCGAGCCGGTCCACCAGTGCGGTTGCCCCGTTGTCCGGGTAGCGGTTGACCCCCGTGGCGGCGTCACATATCGCTGCGATGACGCTGGGCAACGGGCCTGCGGACACCTCGTTGCTGGCCAGTTTCACTGCCCCAGCAATGGTGCGACCGGGGACGTAACCGGGCAGCGAGTCGAGGTCAGCCCTGGTGCGGGCGGTCATCGCGGCTCCTCTGCGGTGCGGGCGGGCCTTCACCCTAACCACAGTGGGGGCCGGCGAGCCGATCAACCTTCCGCTGCGTCCCGTCCGTCGAACGGGTGGTTTTTCGGGGTACGTGCCGCAGATCCGGCATAATGCCTCCTCACCCCTTATGTTCACCGTCGATGAGTGGGTGGGCAATAATGCAGCGCAGCCTTGAGCAGGTCCCGCTTGTCGACGGTAGTAGAGTGCGGCTGACCATCGCTGCCCCGGAGTCCACGGTGCGCGGAGGTATCGTCGTCGAGCCCGAGGCCCGTGGTGTCACGGAGGCCGTCTGGCAGCTCGCCGTGGGGCTGGCTGGGGAGGGTTGGCTGGCGGTGATCCCGCAGCTGGACGCCCGAGACGGGGCCGATGGGCTGGGGGACAGCGTGCGGTGCCACGTCGAGCGGCTGACCGTGGAGTCTGTCCTCGCCGACGCCGACGCCGCTTTCGGCTGGCTGGCGCGGCGTGGCGTGACTGCCGACCGGATCGGCGTGGTGGGCGTCGAGCTGGGCGGCGCCGTGGCCCTCATTGTCGCCACTCAACGTGATCTTGGTGCGGCGGTGACCATCGGCGGGATCGGAATCGTGGAACCGGTGGCTGCGCGGTTGCCTGCGCTGGTCGATGTGGCGCCTGACCTGCGCTGCCCGTGGCTGGGTATCTATGGCCGGGATGACAAGGTCTCCGAGCAGGCGGTGCACAAGTTGCGTGACGCCGCCCATTCCGCGGTGGTGGCCACTGACCTGGTGCATTGTTGCTTCGACATCGACCAGTCCGTCGCGTCGGAGGCCTGGGCCCGCACACTGAACTGGTTCGGCAGCCATTTGCGCTAGCGCGCTCGTGAGTGCGTAACAGTGTTCGAACACTGTTACGCACTCACGACCCCTGCTAGGAACGGGATCATGAGCGAGCCCCGGATTCTCTGGCAGCCCGACCCGGCTACCGTTGCCCGCTCCCGGATAGCGGCCTTCCGGGGATGGTTGGCGTCCCGCCGGGGTGTTGTGGTCGCTGACTACGACTCGTTGTGGCGCTGGTCGGTGGCGGATCTGGCGGGGTTCTGGGGGGCGTTCGCCGAGTTTGCCGGCGTCCGCTTCCACACCGCGCCACAGCGGGTGCTCACCGGCGAGTCGATGCCCGGGACACGATGGTTCCCAGGCGCGACGCTGAACTACGCCGAGCACGCCCTGGCGCCCGGGCCCGGCAAGGCGGACAACGACCTGGCGGTGATCTTCCGTCGAGAGGACGGTGCTCGGGACCAGCTGAGCTTCGGGTTAGTGCGGCAACGGGTAGCCGCGGCGCGGGCAGCGCTGGCGGCGCTGGGTGTGCGCCGGGGGGACCGAGTGGTGGCATTGGCGCCGAACTTGCCGGACACCCTGGTGGCCTTCCTCGCCACGGCCGCCCTGGGCGCTATCTGGTCGTCCTGCTCACCGGAGTTTGGGGCCCGGGCGGTCGCCGACCGGTTCACCCAGCTTGAGCCCACCGTGCTGATCGTGGTGGACGGGTATTTCTACGGCGGCGAGTTTGTCGACATCCGATGTCACCACGGCGCGCTGCGCGGGCAGCTGCCCTCGCTGCGCGCCGTGGTGACACCGGCGCAGTGGGACCACCTGCTCGCCGCGCACTCGGGTGCTGAGCTGGTGTTCGAGGCCGTGGACTTCGACCACCCGCTGTGGGTTCTCTACTCCTCGGGCACCACCGGGCTGCCCAAGGGCATCGTGCAGGGCCACGGTGGGATCGTCCTGGAGCATCTCAAGGCGCTGTTGCTGCAGTCCGATGCCCGGCCAGCGGAGCGGGTGTTCTGGTTCACCACCACCGGTTGGATGATGTGGAACTACCTGGTCAGTGGCTTGCTAGTAGGTGCAACAATCGTACTCTACGACGGTAGCCCGACCTATCCCGACCTCGGCGCGCTGTGGCGGCTGGCCGCTGCGGAGCGCGTTGGCTACTTCGGCACGTCCGCGCCATTCATCCAGGCCTGCCGCAAGGCCGGCCTGCGTCCGGGCGTGGACTGCGACCTCACCGCACTGCGGGCGATCGGGTCGACCGGGGCGCCGCTGCCCGTGGAGGGGTTCCGCTGGATCGCCTCGGAGATCGGCCCGCAGGTGCAGATCTGCTCGGTGTCCGGGGGGACGGACCTGTGTGCGGCGTTCGTCTGCGCCGCGCCGGACGTGCCCGTCTGGGAGGGCGAGATCTCCTGCCGCGCCCTGGGCGCCGCGGTGGTGGCTCTGGATGCGACTGGGGTGGAGCTGGCCGACGAGGTGGGCGAGCTGGTGCTCACCAAGCCGATGCCGTCGATGCCGGTGTGTCTCTGGAACGACCCGGACGGGGTGCGGCTGCGCGAGGCCTACTTCGGGATGTACCCGGGCCGGTGGCGCCACGGCGACTGGATCAAGATCACCCACCGTGGCTCGTGCGTGATCTACGGCCGATCGGACGCCACCCTCAACCGCGGTGGTGTGCGCATGGGCACCGCCGAGTTCTACGCGGTGGTCGAGGGCCTGGACGGGGTGCTCGACTCGCTGGTCATCGACACCTCCGGTTCCCGCGTTGAGCAGGATGGCGAGTTGTTCTGTTTCCTGGTGCTCGCGGCCGGGACCTCGCTGGCCGACGTCGAGCCACGGCTGCGCGCGGCGCTGCGGGAGCACCTCTCGCCACGGCATGTGCCCAACCGGTTCATCGTGGTCGACGATGTGCCCCGCACCCTCAACGGCAAGAAATGCGAGGTACCGGTGAAAAGGATCCTCACTGGCGTCGATCCAGCGCGCGCGGTCAGCCCTGGCGCATTGCGTAACCCGGACTCGCTTGCCGTGTTCATAGCGCTGCGTGCCCCGTGAGCCGCGCGATGGCCGCACACGCCAGTGATCACGGTTTGGGTGCCAAAAGTGACGTGTCGTGTCGTTTTTGGCACCCAAACCGTGATTATGAAGTTTTGGCCTCTCTGATGGCTAGGTCTGCTTCTTGGAGGGGGCGGACAACGAGGCCTTTGCTGGTCCAGGGCTCCCGGGGGCTTTCGGCGAGTCGTTTCAGCCATTGGATCTGGCCGGCGAAATAGTCCCAGTAGGGAGTGTTGTCACCGAAGACGAATATCGGCCCCTCGGTGCCACGTCTGCCGTGACCGTAGAGCATCACCCGGCAGCTGCGGTCGATCTGCTCTATGGCAAACGAGCAAGGAAAGTTGTAGGTGAATATCCGCAAGCCGGCGTTCGGTGTCGAGGGGGATACCCGCTGGGAGGCCGCGAAGAGGGGCGTAGGACCTCACGCTGGTAGCGGGCGGGGTCCTCCATCTCGGCTTCGTCCGGCTCGAGGCGGTACCGATCTCGCCGAGAGTCGCACTGCGGGTCCATGACGTAGAAGGCCACCGGATATCTCACGCGCCTTGGACTCGAACAGGGGAAGTATCTCGTCCGAGGCATAAATATTCCGGGTCAGGCCAAACATTGATACCTCCTGATGTGCGTTGCTGACCCGCGACACCAGGCGCCCAGCGCATCCGGGCCCGTCCTTGGCCACATTTGAGAGATCCCGGTTGTGCCCAGCTCGTTCGTCCCGTTTCCGGTCGCTGGCTTGTCATTGTGCTGCAGGGTTGTTGATGGGCACGGCTGGAACAGATCCCGGGCGCTGTGCTGCGGAAACATCGCCTCGAGCACCCGGCAGGAATCCGGATACGGTAGTTCCCGCAGTTCACCGCGTAACCACCGGTAGAATTGGGCGTGCCGGGGCCAGCTTCCCGTGAGCTGTGGATCGATGGTCCGCGCCACCTTGTCCCACTCTCGAGTAAAGGTCGAGTGCTTCTGCCAGTGCCGTGCGCGCAGCAGCGCCTTCAGGAGGGTCGGCTCTCCGCCGCCGGTTGTCTCGGGTGTCCATGTCAGTAAGATTACCACTTCAGCGAGATAGAGAAGATACGACACGGCATCAGGTGACTCGAGGTAAGACTGGGACGCGATACCGATGACATGAGTCTCCTTGTCATCGTTGCCGCGGCACCTCGCCGAGGTGCAACTCCCGGTCTGCGCGGAAGGAAACAGCGCCATGACGCACCCGACGTCCAGTTCGCCGCGATGCTGCGGCCCAGGGTCGGCCCCGGCCCGGGTGATCTGTCCATTTGATTCCGCTGATCCCGCGCAAACCCCGGCCGTCCCGCCTCCTCCCCACGGATGCCCCGGGGTAGGTCGGCCGGACCAGGGCACGGCGGGGCCGGGGTGCACCCCCGATAGCCTCCGGTCTCGCCGTGTCCCACTCGCCAAGTCATCATCGCTGATCGTGCCCGGTGCGGCGCTCGTGGAGCGCCGGGCCCATGGTCATGCGCTCACCGTGCTGACCTGGGAGACCGGATCGCCAGGTTAGGGTTTGTCAGGCTCCGCGGTAGGTGCCGAAGCTCCAGAGGTTGCCTTCCGGGTCGCGGACAATGAACTCACGCGAGTTGTAGTCCTCGTCCTTGAGCCCGCGGACAACTTCGGCCCCGGCCGCGGTGGCCCGCTCGAACAGCGCATCGGGCTGGTCGGTAACCACGTAGGTCGACGTCCGGGTGAGCTGCCCGAACACGCTGTCGTCGGAGGTGGAGCCGAGCATGACGCCACCACCTTCGGGCCAGCGCAACTCGGCGTGCGCGATCTCCCGGCCGCCTTCGCCGGGTACCACGAGTGTTTCGACGAAGCCGAACGCCTCGACGAGGAAGCGGATCGCGGCCGGCGCGTCGGTGTAGGCCAGGGTGGGCCAGACGGTGGGTGCTGGGGTCTCGGTCATGTCATCAAGGATGCACCCGCCGTCCGGTTCGCCGTTGTGGATAGCGGGGGTGTGCCGATGAAGGTCAGGTGACGAGACGGGCAGGCTACGGTGCACGCCGGGTTCGGCGCCCTTGATCCAGCCGCCGGTGTAGCCCGTGACCAGCGGCGTTGGCGGCGCCAGGCGGGTCGGCTACCCACGTTGCCCGATCAAGGGCCTGCTGTGTAGGCTGTGTATCCGGCGGTCTTCAAGGCCCCGGGAGGCTTCGCCTAGTCTGGTCTATGGCGCCGCACTGCTAATGCGGTTGGGGGTTACGCCCCCTCCCGGGTTCAAATCCCGGAGCCTCCGCAGGCGGTCAGTTTTTTATGCTGGCCGATAATTGAACAGGCGCCCGTAGCTCAACGGATAGAGCATCTGACTACGGATCAGAAGGTTGGGAGTTCGAGTCTCTCCGGGCGCGC
>JBOHFG010000302.1:0-4524 GCA_050699575.1 Pseudonocardiaceae bacterium | reverse complement strand
AACCTCGCCGTGGGCGCCATCCACCTGATCGGACGACGCGACATCACCGAGACCACAAGATGGGTAACCCGTCTCATGGACCGATCCTTCAAGATCCTCAAACTCATATGATCTTGGAACGCCCCTGGGAAGTGTTCAGGGACTTGGTCGGGCAAGTTATGGCACCGGTGGCAGGCCTGGTGACACGGAGTGGTTTCCTGTGGCCATGGTGACCGGCGACGGATTCGAACGGGACGGTGTGGGGGGTGTGACGTTGGGATATGACGCGTTCATCTCCTAACAGTCATGCCCTGGACTGTTGCCTAGCGCCGGCGCTGCAAACCGGGTTGGAGTGGTTCGCGGAACCCTGGTATCGACAACGGGCACTGCGGATCTTCCGGGGCACCACGAGCCTGGCCGCCAACCCCGGTCTCTGGTCCTCCATCGAGGAAGCTGATCCTCACTCCGGCCTGGGGTGTTCGACGTGTTTCACCGGGCGACATCGTTCCCAAGGGGCTAGGTTGGGTCTTTCCACCATGGGCCAACGAAAGGAAGGCACTCGCTGTGGGAACCGGAGACAAGATCGAAAATAAGGCCGATGTTCTCAAGGGCAAGGCGAAGGAGGGCGTGGGCCACGCCACTGACGACCCGGAGCTGGAAGCTGAGGGTCAGGGCGATCAGGCCAAGGGCCATGTCAAGCAGGCCGGCGAGAAAGTCAAAGACGCCGTGAAGGATGTCTTCGACAAGTAGTGAGGGGTCGAAGAGGGCCGCAGCGATCGCGGCCCTCTTCGCTGACCTGGTGAACCGGGGTCAGCTAGAGGTGCCGCTGCCCGGTCGGGGTCGTACCGCGCGGCGGTGGCGGACGTTGGCCGACCTGGCGGCGGAAGACCTCGACCTCGCCCGCCTGGCCGAAGCGCACTGCGATGCGCTGGCCATCCTGGACGAGCTGCCCGGGCCGCTACCGCTACCGGGTCAGCGGTGGGCGGTGTGGGCGGCCGAGCCGCCGAACGGCCGGGTCACCGCCGAGCCGGGTCGGGACGACGAGTGGCGCCTGACGGGGACCAAGCGGTGGTGCTCGGGCGCCCACTCTTGCACCCATGCGCTGGTCACCGCCCATGCCGAGGATGGTGGCCGGTTGTTCGCGGTGGATCTCTCCCAGACCGGCGTGCGGGCAGGTTTAGGTGGTTGGGAAGGGCTAGGGATGGCGGGGAGTGGCACGGAGAACGTCGAGTTCGACGCGGTGCCGGCGATAGCGGTCGGCACGGAGGGAGCGTACCTGGACCGGGTCGGTTTCTGGTACGGCGCGATGGGTGTGGCGGCCTGTTGGTACGGCGGAGCGGTCGCGATCGGCCGGCCCCTGTGGGAAGCGGGCCGAGGCGCGGTTCTCGACGGTGGGGGTCTCGACCCGCACGCCCGGGCACATCTGGGCGCTCTGGACTCCGCATTGGCTGCGGCCGGCTCCCTATTGCGCGAGGCGGCCGCGGCTGCGGACCACGGGCCTGACCCGGCAACGAGCGATGCCCCGAGCATTCTGCTGGCGCGGCGAGGGGCGCTGCGGGTCCGGGCGGTGGTGGAGGCCGCCGCGACTCAGACCATCGAGCGGGTTGGCCGCGCGCTGGGACCACGACCGCTGGCCACCGACGCCGCGCACAGCCGCCGAGTCACCGATCTGACCGTCTACCTGCGGCAAAGCCACGCCGAGCGGGACCTCTCCGCGCTCGGTGACCTCGCCGCCGGCGCTCAGGAGTGGCAGCCGTGGTGCGACTGATCGAGGGCCTGGGTACTCCGGAGTCGACGTGGCGGGCCTGGAACGGGCTGGCCGCCCTCGACATTCTCGACCTGCACCCGCCGCCGGCCAGGGCCGTGGTCGTCGCCCCCCATCCCGACGACGAGGTGCTCGGGGTCGGCGGCACCTTAGCGCTGCTCACGACCGCCGGGGTGAGCGTGCGGGTCACCGCTGTGACCGACGGCGAGGCCAGTCATCCTCATAGCCCGACCCGCACGCCGACGGCGCTGGCCGAGATCCGGCGCGCTGAGCAGCACCTTGCCTTGGCGCGCCTGGGCCTGGATCAGGCGCAGGTCTATCGCTGTGGCCTGCCCGACGGGCACCTGGAACTCCACGAAGCCGACCTGGCCGACACCCTCACCGGGTTGCTCGACGTGCACACCTGGTGCCTCGCTACCTGGGCCCACGACGGGCACCCCGACCATGAAGCCGCCGGGCGCGCCGCCGCCAGGGCCGCGAGCGCCACCGGGGCCCGCCTGCTGGCGTTCCCGGTGTGGACCTGGCACTGGGCCCGACCGGCGGACTCGCGAGTGCCCTGGTGGACCGCCCGCCGGGTGCCGCTGCCCCCCGAGGTCGCACGCGCGAAACGGCACGCGGTACGCGCGTTCGCCAGCCAGCTCACGCCGCTGTCGACCCAGCCCGGCGACGAGGCGATCCTCGGGCCGCCCGTGTTGGCCCGGCTCACCCGCGACTACGAGGTGATCCTGCTGTGAGCCCCAGCTTGCCCGCCGGGTACTTCGAGGGTCTCTACGCCACCGCCACCGACCCGTGGGGGTTCGCCACCCGCTGGTACGAACACCGCAAGTACGCCTGTGCGCTGGCGGCGCTGCCCCAGGCGCGGTACCGCCGCGGCTATGAGCCGGGCTGCTCGATCGGGGTGTTCACCGAACACCTCGCGGCCCGCTGCGACGAGCTGCTGGCCACCGACGTAGCCGAAGCGCCACTGCGCACCGCCCGGGGCCGGCTGGCGCGGTTGCCCCATGTGCGGATCGAGCGTCGAGTGGTGCCTGCGGACTGGCCGCCGGGCAGCTTCGATCTCATCGTGATCAGTGAACTCGGCTACTACCTTGACCTCGTCGACCTGCGCCGGCTGTGGGCCACCGCCACCCACGCGCTGCAGCCAGGCGGCACGCTGCTGTCCGTGCATTGGCGCCACCCCGTGGCCGACTACCCCCAGACCGGGGACGACGTGCACGCCGCCCTGGCCGCGCAACCGGGCCTGGGTCGGCTCGTCGAGCACGTCGAGGAGGACTTCCAGCTGGAGGTGCACCTCCGCACCCCTCCCCCCGTGCAGTCAGTCGCCACTCAGACCGGCCTGCGGTGACCCGTTCCGATCACCAGTTCACCCGAGTGGGCGTCGTGGTGCCCGCGCACAACGAGGAGGAACTTCTGCCGGGATGTCTCGCGGCGCTGCGGCGCGCCGCAGCTGCGGTCGATGTCCCGGTTCACCTGCTGGTAGTCCTAGACGCGTGCAGCGACTACACGGCCGACGCCGCTGGCGACACCGACGTTCTCGTGGTGTGGGAACGCAACGTCGGGGCCACCCGCCGCGCCGGTTTCGCTCACCTGCTCCATAAACTCGGTGCCGACCAAGTCTGGCTGGCGAGCACCGACGCCGACAGCCAGGTGCCGACGAGGTGGTTGGTCGACCAGCTAGCCCACGCGCACCGCGGCGCCGACGCCGTGGCCGGCATGGTCAGCGTCGCCGACTGGAGCGAGCACCCACCCAGCACCGCCGAGCGTTTCCAGCGGCTGCACCACCACATCGTCGGACACCACCACGTGCACGGGGCTAACCTCGGGCTATCCGCCCGCAGCTACCTCGCCGTCGGCGGCTTCCCCGCACTGTCCGCCCACGAAGACATCGCCCTAGTCACCGCCCTGAAACACGCCGGGCACCGGGTCCTGCATGCCGCCGACCCGCCGGTCATCACCAGCGCCCGCCATCACGCACGCGTCAGCGAGGGCTTCGCCGATTTCCTCATTCACCTCGCCGAGCACGACCCCGACCCGGTCGGCTGACCCGGGCTCGGAGTGAGCCCGAGAAGGGTGTTGTCAACTTGTGGCTCTGTCCGCGAAATCCTTGGGCAACGGCTTCTCCAGCTGATAGAAAAGAGGCGACCAAACCAAACCTTCCACGATGGAGAAGCTGTTGCAGTTCGATCGCATGTCAGGACTGGACGCTGAGCGACTCGACGAGCTGGAGCGGATGGCCGGCGAACTACTCGGGAAGCCATGGGATAAGAGCAAAGGCCGCCCACGGGAGCTCATCTTGCGCGAGGCATTTGTCGTCACCAGCGGGTACATGCGCCAGAACATCACCGAGGAGGTGTGGGCGGAGATCTTCGAGGTGGACCAGTCCACGACCTCGCGGTACATCACCTTCCTGACGCCGCTGATCGATCAGGCCACCGCGGAGTTCAGGCCATCCACGCGGGAGGCGGCGGAGACCACCAGGGGCGCGATCACCAACCCCGCCCCCTAATCGATCGCTTCCATGCTTGTGAAGCGGTTGGTGAGGGTGCCATCGACTGGGTGAGCTGTGTGGACGTCATGGGCTGATCAAAAACCGATACGGCCCAGCGGTATACGCATGTGCCCGACGAGCTGCGGCAGTGGATCGCGTCACAGCTTGGTGGACTGCCCTGGAAGGCACCCGAGGATGACGACCCCGTCGCGCGCCTAGTCAGATGGTTCAATTGAGACCCAATGAGACCCAGAGGGGGTGCCCCGCGCGGGACACCCCCTCTGACCTGCGC
>JBOHFG010000301.1:0-3165 GCA_050699575.1 Pseudonocardiaceae bacterium | reverse complement strand
AGACAGTGTACCGCTGACACCCAACGGGAAACTGGATCGCACCGCATTACCCACCCCAGAATTCCGCAGTGCTGAGAGTGGCCGAGCACCCAGAACACCACAAGAACAAATCCTGTGCGAATTGTTTTCCCACGTACTGGGAGTGGCCCGGATAAATATTGATGATGACTTCTTCGCTTTGGGTGGGGACAGTATTGTTTCGATTCAGTTGGTGAGCCGGGCTCGTGCGGCGGGTGTGGTGTTCACGGTGCGGGATGTGTTCACCCATCACACGGTCGCGGGTTTAGCCGGGGTTGCTGGTGGCCTGGATGAGGTCGTGACCGAGACGCCGGGAGCGGGGATCGGGGTGGTGACCCCGACACCGGTGATGTGGTGGTGGGATGAACGGGGTGGCCACGGGGACCGGTTTTATCAATCGGTATTGCTGAGGGTTCCCGCCGGTGTCGACATTGAGTGTGTGCTCACCGCGGCGCAAGCAGTTCTAGATCATCATGATGCGTTGAGAGCACGATTGAGGTACCCCGGGGGTACGGCGGATCGTGGGCAGCCGGTGTTGGAGATCGCCCCGGTGGGCACGGTGTCCGCGCAGGAGCTGGTGCACCAGGTTGAGGTAGCCAATCTAGACGAAGACCAGCTGTATGAGGTACTCGACCAGCAGAGGCAGGCCGCAGCCGCTCGGTTGGCACCGGAGTCGGGAGTGATGGTCCAACTGGTGTGGTGTGATGCCGGGCCACACCGTTCAGGCCGGTTGCTGGTCATGGTTCATCACCTGGTGGTGGATGGGGTGTCCTGGCGGATCCTGGTACCAGACCTGGCAGCGGCAGCACAAGCAATCATGGCAGGACACCGCCCGCGGTTGGAGCCGGTAGGAACCTCGCTACGCCGCTGGTCGAAGCATCTGCACACCGCAGCAGCGGACCCCACACGAATGGCAGAAATACCCCTGTGGACATCAATACTCAGTACGCCAGACCCCTTATTGACCGATCAATCCTTAGACCCCGACCGGGACGTGGCCGGCACCGCCGGGCATCTGGCTCTAACCCTGCCACCCGAGATCACCGGCACCTTGGTGAGCACCGTGCCGGCCGCCTTCCATGGTGGTATCAACGATGTGTTATTGACCGCGCTAGCACTGGCTATCACTCAGTGGCGCCGCCAGCACGGGCGCGGTGAGCACACCACAGTCCTCATCGAGGTGGAAGGCCACGGCCGTGAGGAGATCATCGAGGGAGTGGATCTCTCGCGTACAGTGGGCTGGTTCACCAGCTTGTTCCCGGTCTGTGTCGATCCCGGGGCACTGAGCTGGGATGACCTGCTCGCTGGGGGCCCAGCAGTGGGTGCGGCGATCAAACGGGTCAAAGAACAACTCCGGACCCTGCCCGGCCACGGCATCGGGTTCGGTCTACTGCGCTATCTCAACCCCCACACCAGCTCCATGCTCGCCGCCCTGCCCAGTCCCCAGATCGGGTTCAACTACCTCGGCCGCTTCCCCACCACAGAGGATAGAGAAGACAATCGGGAATGGGGGCCAGCCCCTGAGACCGAGGCACTGGGCGGGGGCCTTGATCCGCAGACGCCAATGGCTCACGGCTTGGAACTCAACACCCTAGTACGCGACTACCACCATGGACCCGTACTAGAAGCCCACTGGAGCTTCACCCCCCACCTATGGACTCACCACGGCGCCGAAGAGATAGCCCACTGGTGGTTCCAGGCCATCCAGGCCCTAGTCCACCACGCCACCCGGCCTGGCGCCGGTGGCCACACCCCCACCGACTTCCCCCTCATCACCCTCACCCAGCACGAGATCGACCACCTCGAAACCACCTACCCTGACCTGACCGACATCCTCCCACTGTCCCCGATGCAAGAAGGGTTACTTTTTCACACCCTGTATGACCAGGACAGCGCCGATGTGTATGTGGTGCAGCACGTTGTCAACCTCGATGGAGCGCTGGATGGCCAGGTGCTGCGGGCAGCAGTGCACGCCCTGCTGGAGCGTCATCTCAACCTACGCGCTAGTTTTCCCCAGCTGGACTCAGGTCGGCCGGTGCAACTCATCCCCCGTCAAGCCGTGCTGCCCTGGCACGAAGTCGACTTATCCGGGCTGGATGCAGCCGACGCTGACACCCAGACGGCGCGGCTGGCCGCTGACGATCATGTCCGCTGGTTCGACCTGTCCGCCCCGCCGTTGCTGCGTTTTACCCTGATCCATCTCGGCCCGCACCGGCACCGCCTAATCATGACCAACCACCACATCCTCCTGGATGGCTGGTCCATGCCGGTCCTGATGCGAGAGCTGGTCACCCTCTACGCGAGCTGCGCTGACCCGAGCGTTTTGCCCCGGATCACCCCCTACCGGAACTATCTGGCTTGGCTTGCCCATCAAGACCACCCAGCGGCCGAGCAGGCCTGGCGCCACGCGATGAACGGGCTGACTGAGCCCACTCACCTCGCGCCAATTGACCCCAGCCGGGCCCCGAAGCTCCCAGAGCAGATCACCATGAAAGTTCCCACACAGCTCACCACCGCACTGCACGACCAAGCCCGCCGCCATGGCCTGACCCTCAACACCCTCATCCAAGGCGCCTGGGGGGTCCTGTTAAGCCGGCTGACAGGAAACCACGATGTGGTCTTCGGTGCGGTGGTCTCCGGCCGGCCTCCCCACATCCCCCACGTCGAGACCATGATCGGGCTATTCATCACCATGGTGCCGGTCCGGATCTGCGTGAATCCGGCCGAACCACTGATCACCATGCTGGCCCGGCTCCAACACGAACAATCCGCGCTGAGCGCCCACCAGCACCTCGGACTGGCCCACATCCAGCACCTGACCGGGATAGGCGAATTGTTCGACACCGTGGTGGTGTTCGAAAACTACCCCTGGGATCCTCCCACCCGCAGCACCTCCCCTGAGCCTGATACCGGGATCCGGATCACCTCCATCACCGGCAGCGACGCCACCCATTATCCCCTGACCCTCATCGCCTGCCCCACACCACACCTACACCTACGCTTGGACTACCGTAGCGACCTGTTCGACCCCACCACCATCGAAGCACTCGCCGCCCGGCTGATATGCTTGCTTGAAGCGGTGGTTACTGATCCGGACCAACCGATCAGCCGGATTGACATCCTTACCCCCACCGAGCGCTACCAGCT
>JBOHFG010000300.1:0-1202 GCA_050699575.1 Pseudonocardiaceae bacterium | reverse complement strand
CCGGTGCGCGAGTACCGGACGTACGAGGAGAAGCTGACCGACGTGGCACTGGGCGTGACGATGGTCAAGGACGCCGCCGAACGTGACGTCCTTCCTGATCAGCCGTGACCACCTCGCGGCATCGTTGTTGCCCGACGCGGTGCCCGGCCGACAGGGACAGGCCTACCACCGGCCCGACAAGTGGCGGTAGCCTACTTTCCTCGACGTCCAGCACCTCGCACGAGGAATCCCTCCCCGACCAGGCGATTGAGCTGGTTCAGGCCAGCGAGCAGCTCGTGATCACCGGAAGTGATGCGGGCATGCACGACCAGCCAGGCTGGCCTGAATCCTGGCTTCCCTCGCCGGGGTAAGGTTTTTCGCACCAACCAGCGCGGACTCGGCCAGCCGGACTGCGTCACGCGGATCATGGTCGCGTGCGGGACGGGGGTCTCACTCGGCCGGTGACGGCTTCCCACACCACCCGGCGACGGTCCACGATGGACGCTGACAGCGATCGAACGGATACGGGGTGGCAACGGGCATGAGTGGTGCGGGTGGGACGGCAGCGGGTAACGGGGCGTTGCTGGAGGAAGCGGAGATGAGCAACGCCGAGCTGGCCCGCGCGGTGGTCAGCGCCTCCGCTCTGGAGGGACAGCAGCTAGGCACCAGCGCCAGCACGGTGCGCCGGATGCTGGAGGACGCCCAGCCGCGCTGGCCAGTGCCGCGCCTAGTCGCCACCGTGCTGTCCCGACGATTGCGTCCTTGCCGTCGTGGACACCGTGTCACCACGGAGAGTAGGACTCAGATCACTCACAGCGGAGGAAGTTCAGGGGTTTCAGGTCCGCGTGTCCCTTGACATGCATCCGGCGGATCAGCACAGCCCGGACAAGTTACTGCAGGTCATCACCGAGCTGGCCGGGATGAGTAAATCCACCCTGCACTGCATCGAGCACGGACAGCGTGAGCTGACCCTCTCCGAGATCATGGCCCTGTCCAGGGCACTGGAGATCACCCCCTCGACGCTGATCACATTGCCGATCCCGGCACCCGCCAACGGATCTACCGACGCCGGACGGTGACGCAGAACATCCACCACGAGCGCCAGGACGCAGCCCGACCAGTCCGCGCCGCGTACCTGGTCACCAGGGGCATCGCGGCGCACCGCCAGAGGTGCATGCTTGAGCTTGCGTGCTTCGCTACCTTTGCAGGTATGACCTCTGCCG
>JBOHFG010000299.1:0-1369 GCA_050699575.1 Pseudonocardiaceae bacterium | reverse complement strand
GGTCGTGCCGTCAGGCATGGTTGGCCTCCTCTGTCGTTCGTGGTGGAGCTGCTTGGTCCGGGCGGGGGGTGGTGGTCGCCGGGGCCGACGCGGTGGGGTTAGAGCGCGCTGGCGGCCCGGCCGGGGGTCTGGGGGTGTCAGTCGGTGGGCCCGCACCGGCCGTCGGGTGCCGTGAGCACGCGCACGAGGTGGGGTCGCACGGTGGTCACCGTGTCCTTGCCGTCGAACTGGATACGCAACCGGCTGCCACCCCGGCCGGTGACCCGGCCTTGCTTGTGCACCCGGGAAGCTAGCGCGCCGTGCTCTTTGGCCACCGCGATCTGCTCGATCCGGCAACCCAGGTCAATGTGAACGTCTCCCGCGTCACGCCAGGGGTCGTAGGCGGTGGGCATGGTTTAGGTCAGCTCCCCGAATGGCGCGGGCCGGGGCCCGGTCACCAGGGATCCCAGACAGTCGAGGCAGCTGAGGCAGTCGGGTGGGGGTTCTGTGGTCCCCGGTACGAATGCGGCGCTGATTGCTTCCAGGAGGGGTGTGGCTTCTGTGGGTGTCAGGCTGACGGCGTCGCCGACGATGTCACCGTCACGCAGCGAGACTGTGCTGCAGGTGCAGATGCGGACGATGACGATCTCGGGTTCGCGGGAGCCGTCGAGGGTATCTGTGAAGGGGGCCTGGTCGGTCACGTTGTTCCTCCGCTCGGGTCTTGTGGTGGGTGGGTCGCGGTCTCCAGGTCAGTGTTGAAGATCACGTAGTAGCTCTCGCATTTTTTCCACGGCGAACCGGCTGAGGGCCAGGAGCCGGTTCAGGGGCTTGGGTTACTTTTTTCGTCCTTGCCGGGTTAGTGGGGAACCGGCTGGCTGCTGGGAGCTGGGCGTCGGGGGCCGCTCGCTCAACCGGGCAGCCAGCCGGCAGTCCGGGGGGATGGACGTATACGGGATTGTTTACGGCTCGTGTCCGGAGAGGTTCCCTGGGAGAGGGTCGCGGCGGCGCGGGTGGGTTTCCATCATCTGCAGCTGTGCGGGTGTCACGCCGCAGTATAAGACGACCGCGCGGAGGGTAACGTTGCCAGCTGGCGCATTGGTGTGGTTGGGTGCTGGTTCACCGCTCGCGCGGTAGATGTATTCCGCTGTTGACTCCAGGATGTCGAACAGGGTGACATCGTAGACGTTTCCGATGTCCACGAGCCTGGCAAGCTGGGGAAGGGATGTGCCCTTCTCGTAGGAACGTAGTGTTTCCGCTGGGATATTGCTGAGCGATGCCAGTTTTTCGAACGAGTATCCCGCGTTCGTTCGCCGTGTGCGCAGTTCGAGTCCGAGGGCGATTCTGTAGTCGGAAAGCGCGCGGCGGTGGACGTCGGGAGCAGTGTCGCTCA
>JBOHFG010000298.1:0-1635 GCA_050699575.1 Pseudonocardiaceae bacterium | reverse complement strand
CTTAGCCTGGATCCACCGGTGAAATTGTGGTGTGAGGGGTGCCGGAGAGGGGTAGATGCCCTCCGAGCTGGGATGATGTGACTTGTCTAGGATCCATCAGGCCAAGTCTGGAGGGCGTCTACGAGGTGCGAGCTTCTCATACCGCTGTGGTGGTGTCAGTGACATTTGATGAACCGAACCTGGTGTCGTGTGCTGGTCTGGTGCCGGTGCTGCGGCTGGCCAGGCGTGCTGGGTTGCATGCGGCCGCCCAGCAGCGGGTCCGGCTTTCGGCTAGTGCGGGTAGTGCCGCGGCGAACGCCGGAGCGAAGATCACTTCGGTGGTGGCGGGCGTGGTGGCTGGTGCCGACTCGATCGATGGTTTGGGAGTGATCCGGCGCGGGGCGTTGCCGGGGCTGTTCGAGGGTATCCGGGCACCGTCGACGTTGGGCACGTTTCTTCGCGGGTTCACCTGGGGGAATGTGCGTCAGCTCGACGCTGTGGCCCGTGAGACGCTTATCGGTTTATCCTGCAACGCACCGTTGCTGGCGGGCGCGGATTCGTCTGCGTTTCTGGAGGTGGATTCCACGATCAGCCGCGTGTAGGGGTATGCCACAGAGGGCGCGGAGTACGGATACACCCGGGTCCGGGGGTTGCCTCCGCTGCTGGCGACGTTGTCGACCCCGATCGCTGTTCCGGTGATCGCTGGTACCCGCCTGCGCCGGGGCTCGGCGGGCTCAGCCAGGGGCGCGGCCAGTTTCGTGGCCGAGGCGATCACCACCGCACGAGCGGCGGGAGCCACCGGTGTGCTGCTGGCCCGGATGGACTCGGCGTTTGACAGCCACGCCGTGGTGGCCACCTGTGTCCGGGCCGGGGTCCGCTTCTCGATCACCACGAAACAGACCCGCCCGGTCCGGGCTGCGATCGAGGCCATCGACCCCGAGGGCTGGGTTCCGATCGCCTACCCGCACGCGATCTATGATGAGGCCACCCAGCAGTGGATCTCCGACGCTGAGATCGCTGAAACTACCTACACCGCTTATCGGTCGCGACAGAAATCCGAGCAGATCACAGTCCGGTTGATCGTCCGGCGAGTGAAAGACAAGAACGTCGTGGCCGATCAGGGTGAGTTGTTCACCGCCTGGCGGTACCACGCGTTCATCACCGACTCGGCCCTGCAACTCGTGGAAGCCGAGAAGCAACACCGGGGACACGCGATCATCGAGCAGGTTCATGCTGATCTCACAGACTCGGCCCTGGCGCATATGCCCTCGGGATCGTGTGCCGCGAACGCGGCCTGGCTGGCGCTGGCGGCCATCGCCCACAACCTCACCCGCGCCGCGGGCTGCCTGGCCAGCCTCTTTCACGCCCAAGCCCGGACCGGCACGCTGCGCAGCCAGCTGATCACCCTGCCCGCCCGGATCGCCCGGCGATCCCGCCGCATCATCCTGCGGCTGCCGCTCCACTGGCCACACCAGCACGCCTTCACCGGCCTATTCACCACCACCCACGCCCCACCACACACAGCCTGACCAGGACAAATACCCGCCTCACCAGGCCCGGCCGGAGCAATCACAGTGGAAAAGCTGGGCAGACCAGCGGTATCCGTATGCCCGCAACTACACAACATGATCCACAACACCGAACACGGCATAAAAT
>JBOHFG010000297.1:0-2548 GCA_050699575.1 Pseudonocardiaceae bacterium | reverse complement strand
CGAGTGGGTCGAGATTGACGGCACATCTGGCATCAGGTGGCGTCGGATCGGTACTCATGAGATTTTCCGCGAACCATGAGGACCGTCCGGCGAAGGTGAGGTGGGCAGCGGGAGGGCCGGTGATCGTCCCGGGTTGAGGCAACCCAGGGAGTCGCGGATCGAGCATCCCCGCCCGGACGAACTTGTCCATGAACTCGGTGCCACGGGTGCCTCCGTTGCACGCTGAGTGGTCGAGTCGGGACACATGAGTCCCTAGGTTGTCTACTCCTGCCGGGTGAATTCGGGGCTCTACTGACGTTTCCGTGGGTGGATTTTCATGATCGTCCGGGGAGTGGTGGGCAGAGGCCGCCGCGGGTGAGGTCGGCCATGGCGATCAGCGATTCGGGGCTGTGGTAGCCGTAGGCCCGTCGGGTGAGCAGCCGCAGGTGGGTGTTGGTGGCCTCGGATCGGGCGTTGGACAGGCCGTGCTCGACGGCGTTGAGGATCAAGGACCGGAAGCGTTTGATGGTCTTGGCGAGCTTGGCGAAGGCGGGCAGCCGGGATCGCTGGGCCCAGGAGATCCACCCGCCGAGCAGGGCCTTGGCGGTGTCGAGGTCGCGGCAGGCGAAGATCTCGCGGAGTTGCTCTTTGAGCAGGTAGGCCCGGTAGAGACCACCGTTGGCCTGGGCGATGCCGGCCAGGGTGGTGCGTTGGTCACCGGTGAGGCTCGGCGGGTTTTTCAGCAGCGCCCACCGGCTGCCCTTCAGTGCGGTGGCCTCCTCGGCCCGCCCGTCGGCGCGCAGCTGGCTGACCATGGTGCGACGGACCGCATCCAGGGCCTCGGTGGCCCAGGCCACGACATGGAAGACATCCAGGCACAGCACGGCCTGGGGTACCCGCTCGGTGACCACGGCGTGGATCCACTCCGCCCCATCAGCCGAGACATGGGTCAGCTGGGCGGCCCGCTGGGCACCCAGGTCGTCGAAGAACCGGCCCAGAGTCTGCTGGTTGCGGTCCTTGCCCGCCCACACCAGCCGCCGGTGTCATGATCGGTCACCACGAGCAGATACCGCTGTCCTTTGCGGTCTTTGCGGTAGGAGATCTCATCGATCCCGATCCGGCGCAACCCCGCCAGCCGGTCAGTGGCCTCGCGCCGGGTGGCGACCACCCGGGCCACAATGTCAGACACACTGCGCCACGCCACCCGCAACAGCACCGCCACCACCGACAGCGCGGCATGACAGACCAACCATGCGCAGGTGTCCTCAAACGCCATGGTGAACCGCGACCCCGCACGAGCCCAGGGCACCGCAGCGACCACCACCCCATGCTCGGGACACGACACCCACGAAGTCTTGGCCTGCAAGAACACCTGCGTGGACCCCAGATCCAGACCCCGCCAGCGCCGGGGCTCAGCACTGGAGTTATAGCCCGGGCAACGACGCTGACACCGTGAGCAGCGCCGCGCCACCCCCGCCTTCACCCGGACCTGCGCGACGAGTATCTCCCCGCCCCGCCCGTCGGTTTCCAGGTCCACCAACTCGACCACCGTGTGCTCGACCCCCAGCACCCGCCGGACCACAGACGACCAGCATTTGCAGTCACGAAAGGAGCAGGTAACCGGCACTATCCACAAACAACCACTATCATGGTCCGAGAATCAGCGGGTTCGGAGCTCGGTCCACCGGGACCGCAGCGCAACCGAGGATACCTCACTACAAGCTTTTATTGCCGGATGGGTGAGCCAGTAGCTAGCCCCAGTCCTCGCCACTCATCCACTTGGTGATCTCGGACTCTAACTCCGTAGCACGCTCGTGATGGTTCGCCGCCTTCTTCCGGAACTCAGTCGCCTTCCGCCGCCACTCCAACGCGGTCTTTCGCGCGTCAGCCGAGTCCCGATGCAGCGACTTCTGGATCTTGTACTGCCACGGTGTCTCAGGCGGCGGGCCGGAACGGCTGGGGTCCATCCAGTCCCCCAACTTGGCCGCAACCCTGGCACAGACTTCAAGCCCCGCAGGCAGTGGCTTCTCCAGAGTCCATGCGGCCAGCCGCGCTTGACGGACGTCCCAGCGGATGTGCTTGATCAATTTTCCTCGGCTCTTCCACCCGGCCTCGTCATAGCTCACGATCGTCATCTTCCCCTCAGCTCTGTGGTCGCTGCTCAGCCAGCTCACGCGGCCCGCCCCACAGCGTCACCAGACATCATCGCGCAGCCGCAGGAGAGCAGCCGAATCAAGATCAGGCCGTATCCAGGCCGTCAGACGTCAAGCCATGTCGGGACGCAACCGGACACAACAAGGACAAACCAGCAGGTCAGAGCGAGTCAGCCGTTCGACCGTCACGGCACTCCTTCCAAGTCACGAAGAGTCGGACATCACGTGGCGGCGTCGAGCGCGAGGCGGGTGGTTAGTGCGCAAGTCCCCCCTCGGACACCAGTTTTGGTACAACGTACCCGCAGCGGCCCCCTCGGCGGAGTGAAGATCTGCCAGATGGCGGCGATGCCAATCCCGGCAAGACCCGGCAGACTGGCAGGCGTGGTACCCCCCCGGCATCCGTTTCTGGAGGGGCC
>JBOHFG010000296.1:0-1082 GCA_050699575.1 Pseudonocardiaceae bacterium | reverse complement strand
CTGGGCAAACGACAACACCAACTCCCCACCCCGACCCACCGCCCGCAACGGAGGAACCGCCAACCCCTGCCCCTGCTCTATCCGTCGGGTCTGCTCGATCAGTCGGGCCATTCCCGCCACGGTGGAGGCTTCACCAAAGACCGCAGCTAATGCCACCTTGGCCCCGAAGATCTGCCGCGCCTGGGAGATCAACCGGGTGGCCAGCAGCGAGTGCCCACCCAGGTCGAAAAAGTCATCATCGATCCCGACCTGGTCAAGGCCTAACACCTGTGCCCAAATCGCGCACAACAGCTCTTCGGTTGGATTACACGGGGTGATGTATTTGTGGGTTGTGGTGGTGTGTTGTGCTGGTGGCAGGGCTTGCCAGTCGACTTTGCCGTTGGTGGTGCGTGGCAAGTGGTGGATGAAGACGAATGCTGACGGCACCATGACTGCCGGCAGCCGTTGGACCAGGTAGCTGCGCAGTTGTGCCGGGGTAGCCGGGGTGGGCTGTGGTGTGGTGAGGTAGGCGACCAGGGTGGGGTGGCCTTGGGTGTCTGGTTGGGTGGTCACGCAGGCCTGGGACACGCTTGGATGGGCTGCGAGGACTGCGGCGATTTCGTCGGTTTCGATCCGGACGCCACGGATTTTGATCTGCCGGTCGAGGCGCCCGAGGATGTCGAGCGTGCCGTCGGGCCGGTACCGGCCTTGGTCGCCGGTGGGATACAGCAGGTCAGTGGGGTCGCTGGTGTGCGGGTTAGGAACGAAGAGGGGTGGCTTGTCGGTGGGGGGGTGGAGATAGCCCAGGCTGCGGTAGGGGGTGCGCACCGTGATTTCGCCGATTTCACCGATTCCGCAGAGCCGCCCGCGGGGTCCGAGTACGAGTGCCTGGGCGCCGGGGATGGGCCGGCCCACTGGTTGCACTCCGTCGGGGCAGTCGGCGGGGACCGCGTACCAGCATTTAGCCTGCGGGGTTTCGGTGGTCCCGTATAGGTTGATGACCTGGGTGGCGGGGCAGGTCTGGCGCCAGGCGCGCACGAGCTCACCGGTGAGGGGTTCCCCGGCGAAGAAGGTGTAGCGCAACGCGGTCGGGATGGCGGTAT
>JBOHFG010000295.1:0-1020 GCA_050699575.1 Pseudonocardiaceae bacterium | reverse complement strand
CCAAGTTGCCGTTTCGGGTGAGGACGAACGCGGCGTGCGCGAGCTGTCGGTGCACGCCCGTCCTGATGGTGGTGCGGAGCAGGACTGGACGTTGCACGCCACCGGTGTCCTCGGCATCGCATCGGTGCAGGTCGCAGCGGACGCCTGGTCGATTGCCGGAGCTGAAGTTCTGGTGTCGGCGCCGGATGGTGTCGCGTCGTTCTACGACCGTGCCGCGGCTCTCGGCTACGAGTACGGCCCTGCTTTCCGTGGTGTTCGGGGTATCTGGCGTGCGGGTACGGATGTGCTGGTCGAGGTCGGGCTGCCCGATGTCCTATCACTCGACGCCGGGTACAGCCTGCACCCGGCGTTGCTGGATGGCGTCCTGCACGCGGTTGTCGTGGGCCACTGGTTCTCAGATGATGTGGTCCGATTGCCGTTTGCCTGGTCCGGTGTTCGGCTGCATGCGACCGGTGCGCGTGAGGTGCGTGCTCGGATCTCGGCTGCCGGTCCGGATGCCGTGTCGTTGCACGTGACGGACATGGCCGGGAACCCGGTGCTCTCGGTCGAGTCGCTGGTGTTGCGCCCTGTTCGCGCTGATCAACTGCTCACCGCTCGTGTGTCCGATGCGGCGTTGTATCGGGTGCGCTGGGACGAGATCCCCCTGCCCACCGAGGCTCCCACCGGAAATTGGACGGTGCTGCCGGCCGAGTCCACTGTGGATCCAGTTGGTTCCGTGCAGGGTGTGCTGGAGGTCGTGCGGGAGTGGTTGGCCTGCGGGGTTTCCGGTCGTCTGCTGGTGGTGACCCGCAACGCCGTCGCGGTGGATCCGGGCGATGACGTCGAGAACCCGGTCGCGGCTGGTGTGTGGGGTCTGGTGCGGTCGGCGCAGCAGGAGAACCCGGGCCGGATCGTTCTGCTCGACGTCGACCGGTACTCGCTCGGGCTGCTGCCGGCGGCTGCGGCTGTCACGGGTGAGCCGCAGTTGGCGTTGCGCCGAGGAACGATTCAAGTGCCGCGCCTGGCTGCCGTCGAGCGGGC
>JBOHFG010000294.1:0-7938 GCA_050699575.1 Pseudonocardiaceae bacterium | reverse complement strand
GCCCTGCACACCGTCGAGGACATCACCGCCGACCTGGAGATACTCAACTCCGACGGTGAGCCAACCAAACTGCTCAAAGCGGTGCGCGAGTTCAACAGCTACCTGCACGCCACCACCGGGCGCCTCCCCAACTACGGTGAACGACGCCGCGCTGGGGAGGCCATCTCCACCGCGTTCACCGAGTCGGCGGTCAACCAGGTGATCAGCAAGCGCATGGTCAAAAAGCAGCAGATGCGGTGGACACCACACGGTGCCCACCTGCTCCTTCAGATCCGTACCCGAGTCCTCAACGACCAGCTTGCCGACGACTTCCGGCGTTGGTACCCCAGCTTCACACGAACTCCGGATACCGCAGCGCTCACCACGTAGCCTCCCCCAAAAAGTTTCGCTCTCCACTAGCGCGGCTTCGGGCCTATGCGGAAGGCTGATCGACTGCAACCAGCCGGTAGTAACGGGAGGAGACCAGGATGCCAGCCCAGGATCCGGTTATGGCTGTGCTGGACAAACTGCCCTTGGTCAGCTCACCGAACCCCGTCCTGGGCTCGACTGCGGCTGCCCAGCAGGGGCCGGTGCCATTCGGGATGCGGTTCGCTGTGGCTCCAGTGGTCCCGTGTGACAAGCACAAGAAGACCTATTACACCGTCACTGTGAAGGAGGCCACCCAGCTCAGCCGCGACGGGCGGGTCGAGACCATCCAGGACGACGTGCAGCGCGAGAGGGAAGACTGACCCGGTGACGGTCCTGGTCCTCACCGCGCCGGACGACGACACCGCCACGCGAGTCTGCCAGGCGCTGGAGGACCGCGGCTGTGATCACGCGCGGATGGACCTGGGTGATTTTCCCGAGACGTTGTCGTTCGCGGTGAGCGGTCCGGACCCTGTCTGGACCGGCCGGTTATCCGACGGGCACCGCGACCTGCGGGTGTCCGAGATCATGGCCGTGTACTACCGGCGTCCCACCAGTTTCCGGTTGCCGGCCCATCTGTCTGCCCAGCATCGGCGGTTCGCGGTCGCCGAGGCCCGCCAGGGCTGGGGTGGGCTGCTGTCGTGTCTGCGGATTCCCTTTGTCAATCCTCCCTCGCGCATCGCCGATGCCGAGCTCAAGCCGGCACAGTTGCAGACCGCCGTCGAGGTTGGATTCCGTGTCCCGCCCACGATGATCACCTCGATTGGTTCCGAGGCTCGCGCGTTCGCTCGCCAGGTCGGCCCGGTGGTGTACAAGCCGCTGTCCGCGCCCTTTGTGTACGAAAACGGCCACACCAAGCTGGTCTACGCGACCCTGGTGGAGCCCGGTGAGCTGGATGAGGAGGAGATCGCCTTAAGCTGTTGCCAGTTTCAGGCGTTCGTGGCCAAGAGCCACGATGTTCGCCTGACGGCCGTGGGCCGGGAGTGCTTCGCCGCCGTCATCCACGCCGGCTCCGAGAACTCCTATGTGGACTGGCGAGCCGATTACCCGTCCCTGTCGTATGAGCCGGTCGCCACACCCGAACCCATCGCCGCCGCGGTAGCCGCCTATCTGGAGCGGTTCGGGTTGTCGTTTGGCTGCTTCGACTTTTCGGTTGCGGCCGACACCGGGCAGTGGTGGTTTCTGGAATGCGGGCCCAACGCCCAGTGGGGTTGGATCGAGCAGGAGACCGGTCTGCCCATCGCTGCGGCCATCGCCGCCCTGCTCGCTGGGGACACGACATGACCCAGACCGGCACAGGCTGGCAGTCCAGGCTGGCTGCGCTCGTCGCCACCTTAGTCGACGCGGGAGACCTGCATACCAGGGCCTGGATCGAGGCGTTTGGCCTCACCCCCCGACACCGTTTCACTCCCCAGGTGATCCTGAGCACTGCCGAGGGCTACCAGAGGCTGTCCGGGCACGATCCGGCCGCGCGGGATCAGTGGCTCTCAGTGGTCTATTCCGACGATTCCCTGGTTACCCAGGCCATGCCGCACGCCGCAGGGCACATGCTGCCCTGCGGGCAACCGCTGCGGGTGCCCACCAGCTCCTCGACCATGCCCAGTCTCATGGCCCGCATGCTCGAAGCCCTCGACGTCCACGACGGGATGCGGGTATTGGAGATCGGGACCGGCACCGGCTACAACGCCGCCTTGCTCGCCCACCGCCTGGGCGCAGCCAACGTGGTGTCCATCGACATCGACCCCGGCCTGCTCGAGCAGGCCCGGCAGCGGCTCGCTGAGCTCGGGCACCGCCCGGCCCTGCTCGCCGGCGATGGCGCGGCTGGGGCGGCTGAGTACGGCCCCTATGATCGGATCATCGCCACCGCGGCAGTACCGGAGATCCCCCTGGCCTGGATTGAGCAGCTCACGCCGGGCGGCAAGATCCTGGCCAACCTCCGCGGTGATCTCGCCGGCGCCACCCTGTGCCTGCTGACCAAACACGACACCGACGATGAGGTGATCGGCCCCTTCCTGCCCATCGGCGGCCACTTCATGTGGTTGCGTCCCGACGTCCACGACCCGCACCGGCCCCACGAGCACGCCCCGCCCCCCCGGCGCACTACATCGGCCCGCACCACCACCCGGCTCGATCCCGCCGCCGTCCCGTCCAGCGACGAGCGATTCCGGTTCCTGCTGCAACTTCACCTGCACGCAGCGCACACCCTGCACACCGGGCAGGCGTTCGACCCCAGCACCCGCAGCGAACGCGACGCGGTCATCGTCACCGCACACGACGGCTCAAACGCGCACGCCTTCACCCGGCCCGAGCCCGACGGCTCACACCGTGTCATCCAGTCCGGACCCCGCCGGATCTGGGACACCCTCGAGGCCACCCACCGCCTGTTCAACGACCTCAGACAACCGACCCTGGACAACTTCGGTGTCGTCGCCAACGACACCACCCAGTTCATCTGGTTCGGTGACGACGACAATTGGCACCGCTGGCCCCTGCCACTCGTGTGACGGGAGACCGTTCAGATCCGGGGGAGATCATCTACCCGAGCGAGGCAAACCGTGGGAGGCAGGGTAAGCAACAGTCGCCGGGTTCCCGAGTTTGTCAGCTGCTGTCCGCCGGGCTCATTGTGCCTGGACCAGGTCCTGTGGTCTCGTTTGGGTGGTCGTGACCGGTTCTGACCGAAATTCGGCTGGGATGAGTCGTTCTCCGGGGGGACGAGGTTTTCTTCATTCTGAGTGAAGTCAGGTGGTGTGGGTTGGTGCTGGCGGTGGTGCGCGATCTGCGCGAGCAGCGGACGCCGACGACGGGCGAAGAGCTCGCGGACTTCGAGACCGATGTGCTGGCCGGGTTCGTGCTGGCACGAGCCTCGGCCGGGCTGGCCGACAGCACCATCCGCAACGACGCCAACCACCTGGAGCTGATCCGGGGCTGGTTCGACCGCCCGTTGTGGGAGATGCGGCCCACCGACGCCGATGCCTACTTCGGCAAGATCCTTCGCGACGCCAAGCCGGCGACCCGGACTGGTCGGGCGGGCGCGCGTGCGGTGTTCTTCGAGTTCCTCGCGCTGCGCCACACCGTCGAGCTGCACAATCTCACCGGTCGCGTTGTCGAATGCCCGCTCGATGAGATGAACCGGCCGCGAGCCTCGGTCGACCCTGAGCTGCGGGTGCCACCGACCGAGCTCGAGATCGAGGCGCTGTTCTCCGGGTGGCGCACGGAGCTGGCCACCTGCCGCAAGTTCGGGCCGGCCGCGCGCAACTACGCCGTCGCCCGGTTGGCGTCCGACGTGGGTCTGCGGATCAACGAGGCCCGGATGCTCGACCTGGACGACGTGCGGTGGGAGTTGGGCCGGTTCGGCAAGATCAACGTCCGTCACGGCAAAGGTTCGCGCCGCAAGGGACCCAAGCCGCGGCTGGTGCCGTTGATCAACGGCGCGGACCGTAACCTGCGCTGGTTCATTGAGGATGTGTGGGGCCAGTTCGATCTCGACCACACCAGGCCCGGCGCCGCGCTGTTCCCCTCGGAGCGCAAGAACACCGACTGCTCCAGTTCGCGGGCCATCGCCGATGTGTTCCGTCGGTCGCTGGCCGAGGCGACCGCCCAGCATTTGCCGGGCTGGGCCGGGAAGCTCACTCCGCACGTGCTGCGGCATTACTGCGCCTCCCAGCTCTACCTCGGTGGCATGAACCTGTTCGCCATCCAGGCATTACTCGGTCATTCCTGGACTGGCACAACGGCCCGGTACATCCACGTTCATGGCACCCATGTCGAGGACGCCTGGGTCTCCGGGCAGCAACGCGCCACCGACCGATGGAAGGGACTGGCCCGATGAAGTGGAACCTCCGGCTGGCCGCCGCCAACCGCGGCATCTGGAAAGCCAGCGAGTTGCAGCGAATGCTGGCCGAACGCGGCATGGTGATCAGCGCAGGGAAAATGTCGGGCCTGTGGTCCGGGCACCCGAACACCGTCCGGCTCGATGAGCTGGACGTCATCTGCACGGTGTTGGGCTGCAATGTCGAGGAACTGCTGCTGCCCGAGCCGCAGACGGTGCCCAGCCCAGCGACCGACGAGCAGGACACCGCGGTCGGACAGGCGCCCACGGTTACGCCGCGGCCTCGCACCAGCAGGTCTTTGCCGCCCCGGTGACCTGCACCCACTGCGGCAAGCCTGTGTCTGACGGCGGCCGGCGAGACCGGCTCTACTGCGACAACAAATGCCGGGCTCGGGCGTCCATCGAGCGACGCAAGGTTGGCGCCTCGCCACCTCCGCGCTGGCAGCACCCAGCGCTGCGCGCGGACAACATGGCGCTGCGCGCGGCCGCCGACCGCGCGGACGAACTCGGCAAGGCCCACGGCTGGTCGCCCTCCACCATCAGGTGCGTGATGGACGGCCTGACCCTGGTGCTGGGCCACCGCCCGACCGGTCAACGAGTCACGCTCACGGAGATCCGCACCCGAACCGCACGCCACACCTCCGGCGCTCGGGTCGCCGAGGTGCTCTGCGACCTGGAACTGCTGCACGATGACACCACACTGGCGATCCGTTCCTGGATCGACCGCCGCACCGGTGAGCTGCCCGCCGGATTCGCCGGCGATGTCCAAGCCTGACTGCTCGTGCTCCTCGACGGCGACGCCCGCAGCCGGCCTCGGTCGCACTCCAATCTCTACGTCTACTTCGGAACCGTCAGGCCGCTGCTGGAGAACTGGGCACCGACCCGCGCGCATCTCCGCGAGATCACCACAGTCGACGTCACCGCCGCACTGGATCCGCTGCGCGGGTGACCGCGCCGCGCCGCGATCGCCGCGCTGCGCTCACTGTTCCGCTTCGCCAAGAAACGCGGACTGGTCTTCGCGAACCCCACCACACGCCTCAAGGCCCCCGACATCGAACGCAGCCTGCTGCCGATGACCACCACCGAGATCCGCGCCGTGGAACAGGTCGCGGTCACACCACTGCAACGGCTGGTCGTTGCCCTGGCCGCCGTCCACGCCGCCCGCGCCACGGCCATCCGGCACCTCACACTCGACGACCTCGACCTGCCCAACCGGCGCATCATCCTCGCCGGACACTCCCAACGACTCGGTGAGCTGACCCACCTGGCGTTGCTCACCTGGCTCACCCAACGCCGCGCCAGCTGGCCGCACACCCCCAACCGACACGTTCTGATCACCCCCCGAACCGCTCTGGGGCTCGGGCCCGTCAGCACCGATTACCTCAAGCGGCACCTGCTGCGGCGCGGAGTTTACCTCGAACACATCCGCGGCGACCGAGTACTGCATGAGGCCCTGAGCGTCGGAGCAGACCCACTGCACCTCGCCCTGGTCTTCAACCTGTCCCACACGACCGCGAACAGATACGCGATCATCACCCCCAGAGCCTCCTCGACGACCAGCTCGAACAAGCCAACACCGAGCAGTGACCCCCGCGTCCTCACTACGCTTCCGCCGAACCCACGCAGACGCTGGGGCCAAACAGCGTTAACGCCGTGGGTTCCCAGCGAAGAACCTTCAGTCACGCTGAACTCACGGGGGACGTGTCGTGAAGGTAGCTGCCACCAAGTGCCATTGACAGCATCTGCGCAGCTCAGCGCGGTAACTGCTGACGGGGTTCAGCCCAGGTGAGCTCAAAAGCCGCCATCAGTTGATCTTTGGTGGGCGGATGGTTCTGAGCTCCGGTGAGTGACGTCACCCGTTCGGCGCAGTGTCGTTGGTGCGGTGTCAGCTGTGTGCGTCTGGGGTGGGGGCGCCTTCCATGGCTTCCCCCTTCACTGCCGGGCTCGGCACTCCCTCGTCCCCGCCCACCGGACGGGTCATCTAACGACGCGGCAGGCTTCACTTCACGTTACGGACCGCTCAGTTGCACACCCCCAAGATTGGGGCGCTCGACGCTGGGCTTCGACCCCGCCCGTTTCCAGACGAAACCGCCAGCCTGCTACGGGGCCACCTGGCTGCTACCCGGACCGGACTCACACCGGCAAGCGACGACGAGCTTACGAAACGAAAGATCAACCACTTACATGGTCAACCCTCCTTTTCCGCTGGACGCACCAGTGACTGATGATCTCTACCGGGAAGCGGAACCCCTTGTACGACGGCACAACGGAGGCCATCAACCCAGCCCCTCCCCACCGAGATCAACCCCTCGATCATCCCAGCCGCAGACGGGCCTCACCAAGTTGACAACGCCCAATCAACCGCAACAGCACCGGATACCGACGCAAGCAACTCACCCGGACCGCTGCCACACCCCCGGACGCAGCCGCCCGGACCGCACAAGCGCCGCCGAGCATCAGCGATCCCACGATCCCGGAGCGCGCCACAGTCCTCGCCCAGCACGTCCAGACCGTCGTCGACTCATTCCCACCGC
Source organism: Pseudonocardiaceae bacterium (assembly GCA_050699575.1). GTDB lineage: Bacteria > Actinomycetota > Actinomycetes > Mycobacteriales > Pseudonocardiaceae. The sequence goes on along the minus strand of JBOHFG010000294.1, from coordinate 1,170 downwards.
TGACCCCCGAGCAGCGAGACCGCATCGCCACCTTGCTGCACATCCCCGGTAACCGGAGAGGCGACCCGGCATGACGAACCTTCAGAGTGGCAGCAATCTTCACGCCCGGCGGAGGCGACTGGCGAGGCTACCGGAACTGTCGTTGACCGGGATTAGCACCGGACCGGACTTGCGGAGCCCTTGAACCTGGCGAAAAACGGATGAACGCCTTACGCATTCCTCTGATGGACTCCGGCAACCGCTCGAAATGCCCAACTCTATTCTGATCGAAATAGATGAACCCAGCCAGATCGTACAGGTGTGAGTCAATTTCTTCCCTTATCTCCGGCAACGACGAGAAGCCTGAAAACTCCGAATTGAACCGTTTGCGGAAGGTGGAGTATCCACGCTTCGAGTGGGGCACCAGCAGCAACAGGCGTTCAGGGCTCGCACGGGTGATGCTTGTCTGCGTCTCCCACCACACTCCGTCGCTCGCGCCAATCCTCAGCACGACCAACCGTGCAGATGTGATCCACTCGGTTACCACGGACCGCCATTCGTGATCGAGTAGATAAACTCGTTTTGCGCCGAGCTCCGGCAAGTTTTTTTTGGTCGGCCTACCGTCACAACCTGACCCACGATACTCAATGATTTCACTAGCCGCTCTTCGTGTGTCTTGATACTAAACGGCCAGGATAGGTTGTCGTCTAATGCGAGAGAGGTGAACGCCTCATCCCCGAACGACCGCAGATACAGGACGGACGAAGAGACGAGCCTATCGATTTCCGCTTGCGAAGCGCGCGCGGACAACTCTCTTTCACCGCAACTTCTCCTGCTATCATTGATCATCTTTTTGGCGGGTGCGTTGACGAATAATTTCACCAAGAGGATTACCCCGCAGAATCCAACCGCCATTAAGACTTGAGTGATCCACGTTTTTTCAAGGTTAAACTGGTGGAGTACGAACTCGTAAGCCGGGAGGAGCAGAAAGCTCCCAAAGAGAATCGCCGAACCAACCACTCTCTTAGCCTGGATCTACCGCCTGGCGTTGGGTGATCGTTTTGGTATTGTTTTCGGCGTTGTGGATCATGGTGTCTGGTGCGGGTGTGCGAATACCGCTGGTTTGCCCAGCTTTTCCACTGATGTATCTCCGGTCGGGCCTGGGGGAGGCGGGTGTTTGTGCTGGTCAGG
>JBOHFG010000293.1:0-2211 GCA_050699575.1 Pseudonocardiaceae bacterium | reverse complement strand
AAGATGAGCAGTAGTTTGTCACCTTCGTCGGGGTGCGGTGCCCAGTCCGCGACGAGCAGGGGCCCGACTGGTGCCTCCATGCCCAGCTCCTCTTGGACCTCGCGGGCAGCGGTCTGAGCGGGTGTTTCTCCGGTCTCCACGTAGCCGCCGGGGATGTCCCAGTGGTCTTTGTAGGTGGGCTGGACGAGCAGGATCCGGCCTGCGTCGTCAAAGAACAGGACGCCAGCGGCGATGTAGGGACGGCTGCGATCGAGGGGGTCGTCGGCCACGGCGAAGACCCTACGGGCAGGCGCTTAGACGACGTGCAGCCGCTTGGCCAGCCCGGCGAGGTGGTGGCTGGGCTTGCCGCGTTGCTGGCGGATCCAGCTCAGGACGAGTTGGCGGCTGATAAAGTGGTGCCGGATCTGTTCCGGTGCGTCGCGTTCGGCGTCGAGGAGGATCGTCAGTGCCTCGTCACGGCGGTTCCATGCGCTGTAGGCGCGGGCGATCTCGATCCGGTGCCTGATCCGGCGCTCGACCGGTAGCGCCGAGACATCCACCCGCGGACCGAGATCGACCGCGACCTGGAGGTCCCCTAGCTCGACGGCGGTAGACACCCGGTGAATGGCGACGTTGGTAGGACCGAACGCGGTCCAGAGGTGGTTGGCGTCCGCACCTAGCCGCCGTGCACTGTCTTGGGCCTCGGCCAGAAATGTGCGGGTGGTGGCTCGGTCCTCGTTGCGTGCTGCCGCCATTGACCCAGCGAGGAACAGCGTGCCGTAGATCGACAGGTAATCCGGGGTCGCGTTCGCTAACCCGGGCTGCAGGTAGCTGGCTGCGTCCTGGGTGAGCTGCACCGCCTCGGCGTAGCGGCCATTGGACAGCAGCGAGTGCGTCACCGAGCGGAACAGCGAGCCGATCACGACCGGGTCTCCCGAGTCTTGCGCCGCGACCAGGCCACGGTCGGCGGCAATCCAGGCAAGGTCGGTCTCCCCGAGCTTGGTCAGGATCATGGCTGCTGCCTGATGAGTCAACGCCAGCAAACTCCTCGCGCGTCGGCGATCTTCACCGGTGTAGGCGCGGCCCGCGGACTGCGCTTCGACCAACAGCGAAGGCAGTCGACTGGTCACATAGCCGTAGCGAGAGTCTTGATAGGCGTCCCAGACCTGGCCCATCTCGCGCGCGAGCGCATCCAGCTCCGGCGGCGCATCGGTCGGCGTGCCTCTCAGCAGGGGGGTGATCTGCCGGTAGTCCATCAGCGCGGTCCGCAGCGCGGGCACGGTCGAGCGGCCGCCCTCGGCCGACCAGTCCAGCAATAACGGCTCGCCGATCAGATCTCCGACCGTCACATCCAACGCCGAAGCCAGCGACTGCAACACAGACAACCGATCGAGATCGATCCGGTTGTTCTCAATCTTGCTCAGCCAGTCCGCCGTGCGGCCCACCAGCCCAGCCAACACCTCCTGCGACATGCCGCGCCGCTGCCGGTACCAAGCAATGCGCTCCCCCACCGACAGCGTGTCCGACAGCCCTCGCATACAACCCACCCTCCCAGAGCGGCAGGACCAACCCCGGAATTCTTTTCCGGGTCCTCCCTCGACTCCGGCCTTAGCTTCGCAGACACACGGTAACCAAAGACAGCCCAGACCGTGACTGTCCACACCAGCCGGTACAAGCGATCCACGGTGAAGGGGGTGCCCACGACATGCCCGTCAAGACTGGGTGCCCTCGACTGCGGGAGTTGCGCACCGAGTCGGGATGGACCCAGCAGCAGCTCGCGGACAAGCTGAACTACTTCGCCTGGACTCACGGCCAGGGACGCGCTGCGATCAACGCTGACATGGTGGCCAAGTGGGAACGCGGCGTGAAAGGCAGCAGCCCCCGCTACCGGGCGCTGCTGTGTCAACTGTTCGGCGTGACCGCCGAACAACTCGGATTCGCCCCCGCCGTCACGTCGGCGCCCAGTCGGCCATCACGTGATGCTGAGTCGCTGGTATCGATGTTGGATGACGCCGCGAGCCTGCTCGACCAGCTCGGCGCCGCCGGTACCGCGCTAGCTCCGCAGATGCTCTCGGCGTGGAAAGACACGGTCACCAGCCGCCGGACCATGCTCGGGCTGCTCGACCCGGCCGCCACTGATCCCGCCGGTCACGCCCGCGCCGCCACCGCCACGGTCACCGACTTCGAGCAGCTCGCCGAGCGATACCGGGCCCTGCACGCCACCGCCGACCC
>JBOHFG010000292.1:0-10997 GCA_050699575.1 Pseudonocardiaceae bacterium | reverse complement strand
GAGGTAGGCGGTGACCTTGAGTCGAGGTTGGATCATCGGACTGGACCGTACCCGATCTTGTAGACACCCGGTCGTAGACTGCCGCTGATTGCCAGCGGAGGAGATCGCGTGGTGACACGTCGACGTTTCGCCAGGAATACAAGGACCAGGCCGCTGTCGACTGCATCAAATATCTACAAGATTTTCACAATCGTGATCTACCGGAACCGCAGGTCGGCACCAGTGCAGGGGTGCTACTTCAGGAGGTCTGTGACCGAGGTTGGAGCGCCTTTCCCCTGGTCACAGCCGGGAAAACCCCGGCCATCCGGGATTGGGAGGAACGTGCGACGAGTGATAGGCGTCAGATCTATCGCTGGTGGGAGGGCAACGTCACGAAGAACATTGGGGTCGCGGCTGGTAAGTCGGGCCTGGTTGTTGTCGACTTGGACCAGAGTCGTGGGGATACCCCGCCGGAGCGGCTCTCCGGTGCCCGGAACGGGTGGGATGTGCTGGCGATGCTGGCCGCCGAGGCTGGCGCCGAGCTGCCGGCCGATACCCATATCGTGACGACCCCTGGCGGCTGCCACCTCTACTTCCGGGCCCCGGCCGGACTGGCACTGCGCAACACCGCCGGCACCCTGGGCGCGGGCTTGAGGCGCGACGAGGGCTATTACCAGGTCACCCACCGTGGGCCGATCGCCGAGCTGCCCGATTAGCTGGTCCGTGCGCTCATCCCTTCGCTGCGGCCCGAGCCCGGGCCGCCGATGGGGCTGTCCCGCTGGCGGGCGAGCGCCTACGTGCGGGGCGATCGTGGAAGGTGATGCACACGATGTCGCGACCGCCCGGACCGGGACTCGGCATCACACTCTGCTCAAGGCCGCCCGCACCCTGGGCCGGCTGGTCGGTGGCGGCGAGCTGGCCCAGGACGATGCCCGGGATGTGTTGCGTGACGCCGCGGCTGGGCACATCGGGGTGGACGGCTGCACCGCTGGCGAGGTGGCGCGGACACTCAATGACGGCATCGCCTATGGCAAACAGCTGCCGCGGCGTATCGCTCGCGAGCGGTGAGGTCGGGATGTGCTGGCGTCCTTGGTTGGTGATGTCAGTTGTGTCGGAGATGAGGGGTGCGGACGTCGCTGACCAGCGGATCGCTCGTCTGCAACCACATCCCGGACTTGCGTGAGCGGTACACCGGCGGCCGTGTGTCGCTCCGGTTTGGACCGGGTAGTGGTCCTGTACGTGCCCGATCACCGGGTCGGGCACCGGGTGATCGCGTCAAGCCACCGGTCACCGTGTCGTTCGAACGGTCGCGACCGGCTTCTGCTGGGCATCGTGTCGCTGTCCGTGCAGCAGCGCCGCGACGATCAAGATCAGTCGGGCCAGTTTGGTGAACCCGGCCAGCATCGCGACGAGGAAGACGATCGCGCCCGCCCGGTTTGGCACGCTGACCGCGGTGAACCCGCAGACCACCGAGGCCAGGAACATCACCGCGAGAGCCCGCAAGAACACGCCCGCCAGATGACCGCCCCACTTGGTGCGCACGTGTCGGGTCGCTGGGTTGTCGAGTGCTGAGTAGAAGAACAGGGCGGCGACGTTGAAGCCTGCGATCGTGCCCAGCACGGACGCGGTGCTGCTCATGGCGGACCGCTGGCCGTCCTGGCTGGTACCGGTGAACAGTCTGACCAGCGGTGTCCACCGGAGCACGACGAAGACGATCAGGACCACCACGGCCAGTCCAGTGCTGGGCGGTCGAGCCAGCTGCGGCGGCGTGTTCGCTGCGCTCGGTCTGCCGACTGTGTCGCGTTCACACCCCCGCCTCCCCTGCCTTGGCTTACTCTGCCCTGACCGCCTTACGGAGGTCGTCCTCGAACTGGTCGAGGGCGCTCAGGATCGCATCGAAGGCTGACGATTCCGAGACTGACCGCGTGCGGCCCGCCCCGAGTACCGCTACGTCACGCCGGATGGTGAACCGCTGCTTGATTAAGTTGATCGTCTCGGCGGGGATGCCCTCGTTGTCCTCGTCGAAGATCTTCGCCTTCGCCTTGTGGACATGGTCGAGGCCGATGTCGGAGATCACCGCCTCGGTCATGCCGTACAGCTGGCGCCTCTCCTTGTCATACCCCGGACTTACGTGCTCGACTGGCGATGATCTTGACCTCGACCTTGAAATTGCCCATCTTCCCGAGGCTGAACAGGTCCTTCAGCGGCCCCTCGGTGGTGTCGCGGTTCAGGATGCTGGTGGACGCGGCCACTTCGAGACGCGTCACGCCGCCCGCGCGCTTGAGCCTGTTCCACCGCTCGGGGTCGACGACCGGTTCGGCACGGACCTCGACGCTGAGCAGCTTCGTCTTATTGATCCACTTGGCGACGGCCTGCGGTGACGGCGCGGTGTTCGCGGACTGGAGGAAGCCAAAGACGTTGCCGAACTTCAGGGGCGCAATGAACGCCGACTCGATCGCGACCCAGTCGTCGCCGGTAGTGCGCATGTCGGCGACCTGCCCGGTCACCGCGTGCTGCTCACGCGGGAGGTCGTCACGGTCCCTGGTCAGCACCAGATGGTCAACCTCGTTTCGTATGTGCACGGTGCCGCTCAGCTCGACACCCTCGACGTCGTGTCCGATCTTGGTGCCCCTCTTGGTCAGCTCGCCCATGAAGCGGGGCCAGTCAACCGGCTCCAGTTGCTGCCCGTCCGCGACGCCGACGAGATGCCAGAACGACACAGTCCGCTGAAGGACCTTCTTCACACCGCTCCCCGCTAAGACCACAGCGTCACCACCAATGTCAATGACCGATTTGGGTGGCGTGAAGGGTAGCTGATTAGTCACGCTGGGCATGAAGCGACTCCCGGATACCACTCACTTGTGTGCGTATCTGGACCTAGAACAGGCGTGCGTGACGCCGTGATCGGATCACTGCTATTCCATTTGACTACATTCAGTAATCATTCCGCACCGCGCCCAGGGTCGACCTATTGGATCAAGAAAGCCTGGTCTTCTAGGACGTACCGCAACACAAGGACGGCCCCGATCAGGCACCGATCGCAGCCAGTGCCGCGAATCCCTGGTGGTTCATCCAGCCGGTGCCCAACCGAGTCGTCATCGTCGTCGGGCTCGTCGGGATCACGGAGCGTGAGCAGAAGGGCCAGCAGCCGGTTGTCCATGAAGCGCCGGTGCGCCGCGGCGACGGTGATCATCAGTCCCACGTTCAGCACCAGCGCAGCGGTGGCGAGCCGACAAACCACAGACATCGTCACCGAGCTCAGTAGGCCACAGCCTGCCCGGCCTGCGCCGGGTGGGTCGTCAGTCGGCGCCCGCCGCTGCGTTTGGCCAGGTTCGCAGAGCCTCGACTGACGTCTGCCCATGAATGTCCACAAGCGTTGGCTGGCGTTCCTTGTGTGGATCTTCGTCGTTGATGCATCGACCAATGGATCTTCTTCAAAGAGATGGAACAACGACGTGGCGCATGCTCTGGCGGTCCAGCCCGCGTCCGGACCGCGCACCTGGACGGTGATCGACGACGGTTACCGGACGGTGGGGCCGGTCGAGGAGTGGTTGGAGGCTCACCGGCACCTGTGGTCCCCAAACACGGTGCGCGGCTATGCGACCTCGCTGGCCCAGTGGTGGACCTTCCTGGAGCAGCGCGGCGAGACCGAGCGGTGGCGGGAGGTCGGGGTTCCGGCGGTGACGGGGTTTCTGTCCTGGCTACGCAACGGCCGCACGGTCGAGCACGCCCTGGTCACGCCCGCGGTCACGCCGTCGCCGGAGACCTTGGAGGCCCGGCTGGCGGCGCTGATCTCGTTCTACCGCTGGCAAGAGGCCGTGTTCGGCGTGCCGGTCGCGGGGCGGCTGCTGCGCGGTGCGCCGCGGCGCGCGCCCGCGCGGGGCCTTCTGGCTCACCTCGATGCTCGTTCCGCACCGGCTGCGGCGTCGCTGGTGCGGGTACGCCGTCATCGCCAGCACGGGCGACCACCGTTGCTGCTGCCCAGGGAGATCCAGGCGATCCTCGATGGCTGCGCCGTCCACGAGCCAGCGGGCGGGGAGTGGGTGGGGAATCTGCGTGACCGGCTGCTGTTCGCGCTGCTGGCGGAGACCGGCTGCCGCCTGGGTGAGGTGCTGGGCCTGCGGATCAGCGACTTCGTGATGGGGCGCGGCGGCACCCCGTATGTCGAGATCGTGCCGCGCGAGGACAACCCGAACGGCGCGCGGGTGAAGATGATGCGCCCGCGGCGGGTCTACGTCGGCTCGGATGTGGAGCGGTTGTTCGCCGACTACCTGACCCAGCTGGCCTGCCGCGCCAGCGAGCTGGGGCTGGCGCTGACCGCTGACGCGCCGCTGCTGGTGAATCTGGTGCGGCCTCCGCTGCTGGCTGCGTTGAGGGAGGGAACGGTCCGGGACAAGACCGCGGCGCTGCGCCGCAAGGGCATCGGCCCGCCGGGGTGGACCCCGCACTGGTTCCGGCACAGCCACGCCACCGCGCTGCTGCTGGCCGGGACCCCGGAGTGGGTGGTGTCCCGGCGACTGGGCCACGCCCACGTGCAGACCACTCTCGATCTCTACGGCTGGGTCCGCGAGGACGAGGCGCTGCGCGCCGCGGCGAACTGGACGAGCTACACCAGCGGCTGGCAGGTCCCCGATGGCGACTGACGGGCCGGGGCAGCTGCGCCCCGTCCAGGGGCTCGATCCGATCTGGCGGCTCTGGCAGGACCTGCCAGAGCAGTGGCGCGGCCCGGTCATCGGACCAGACATCCCAGGCTGGGAAACCGCGCCCGGGGAGGACGAACGAAAGATCAACCTGACGGGACTGCCGGACCCGTTCGGGGCCGAACTGGCCTGGATGGCGCACTGGCAGGAGATGGTGGACGGCGCCCGGGCCTCGGTCCAGCCGATCAATCAGCTGGCCCTCATCCTGCGCAGGGCCATGCGGCTCGGCCACCCCTTCCCGGCCTCGATCCGCGCCATGGACGCCGACACGGCCCAGGGGCTGCTCGGCTGGTTCTACGCCACCCGCTGGGGACGCCTCCCGCCAGCGAACACCTGTTTCCGGCTGCGGTCCATGTTCCGGATCGCGCGGCTGGCGCTGATCACGCACTGTCACGATGGGTCCTGGTGGGAACTGGACGACTGGCATCCGCGCTGTGATCCGCGGATTCCGCTGTCGGCGCGGGAGCCGCGTGGCACTTCCGGGATCTCGCCCGGGCGGATCGCGCTGCCCTGGTTACGGGCCGCGGTCAAGTGGCACCTGGGCACCAGGCTGGAGGCCGGAACCCTGCGCTGGTCAACCGTCCACCAGGCCCGGCTGCTGGTGCGGTTCGACCGGTGGCTGGCGGCCGCGTTTGACGACCCCCGTGACGTCCTGGGCGACCCGGCCTGCGCGGGCGCGCAGGCCGCGGCATTCCGCCGCTGGGCCGCTGACCCAACCAACCGCTCCGACCGACCCCAAGACCGCCGCAGCCCCCAGGGCGTGGTCCAGCCCCGCCAGGTCAACGACGACTTGCGAGCGATCGCCGAGCTGTTCGCGTTCGTGGCGGCCAACCCCCTCGACGCCCGCTCCGTGTTGGGACCCTCACCCTGGGCGCAGGTCACCGAGGCACACGCGGCCAGCTGGTTCCGCCAGGTCGCCCGCATCCCGCGGCAACCCGCGCTGAACGATCAGCACTACGTCGATGACCACGCCCTGGCGCAGATCCTCGCCGCGCTGCCCCTGCTCGGGCTCCCCCGCGGCCAGCAGATGCCGATCACCCGGGGCGACGGAACCCAAGTGCTCGCCGATGGCTTCGGTGACCCGCAGGCGATGCGCATGATCCTGCTGCAGATCCTCACCGGCCGCCGGGTCAGCGAGATCCGCACCTGCGCCTTCGACTGCCTGTCCCCGGTGCCTGACCGCCCAACCGACGCCGAGGGCACCGAGGTGGTCCGCTTCCGCTACGCCCAAAGCAAGATCGATACCGCGCCGGACACCATCCTGGTCGACCGGGAGATCACCGCAGTCATCGAGGACCAGCAGCAGTGGGTCCGCCAACAGTTCCCCCACACCGAGCCGCGGTTCCTGTTCACCCAGCGCATCAGCAACCTCGCCGGCACCAAGCCCTACCCGTCGAGCCCCTACAGCCGGTGGCTGCGCGAGTTCAGTGCCATCGTGAAGATCACCGACAGCAAGGGCAGGCCGGTAGGACTGAGCCATACCCACCGGTTCCGGCACACCAGGCTCACCCGGCTCGCCGAACTCGGCCTGCCCATCAAGGTCCTGCAGCGCTACGCCGGCCACGCCACCCCAACGATGTCCATGCACTACATCGCACAACGCGACGAGCACGCCGAGCAGGCGTTCCTGGCCACAACCAAACTCAAGGCCGACGGCACCCGGGTGGTGTTCTCCCGTGAGGACCACGACAGCCTGCACCTGTTCGACCGCGCGGACCGGTTCCTGCCCCACGGCTGGTGCCTGCTGCCCCCGCTGCAGACCTGCGACAAAGGCAACGCCTGCCTGACCTGCTCGGTCTTCGTCACTGACGCGACCCATCAACTCGCTCTGGAACGACAGCTGGCCGAGACCGAAGAGCTGATCACCCGCAGCACCGCCGCCTTCCAGACCCGCCACAACCGGCCCATACCCCCCGACAACGTCTGGCTCGCCCAGCGCCACGCCGAGCAGGCCGCCCTGACCCGGCTGCTCGCCAGCATGCGCGACAACCCCGGCCGGGCGGTGCAGGGAGCCGGCTGCGGTGCCGCCGCGCCGCCAGCGCCGGGCCCGGTCCCGCTCACCCTCGACCTCACCCGCACCCGAAAGACCCAGCCATGACCGACACCCGCACCCAACGCATCGCCGTCCTGGCCGCCGCTGCGAAGGCCAAGTCCCAGGCCAAGACCGACGCGGCCGAGCGGGCCATCCGCGCCCTGGTCAAGCGCGGAGAGCCGATCACCTTCCAGGCCGTGCAACGGGAGGCGAACGTCTCCCACGCCTTCCTCTACACCCACCCTGAACTACGCGGGCGTATCGAACACCTGCGCGCGCAGGCCCGCCCCACCCGCGTCGAAACCGCACCATCACGGGACTCAGACAGCACGCTCGTCCTGGCCTTGACCGGCCAAATCACGCACCTGAAAAAGCAGCACCGACAAGAAGTCCAGGCCCTGCGCGCCGCCCTCGAGCAGGCCCATGGCGAAACCCTCGACCTGAGGCGCGAACTGACACGTCGAGGCTGGGCAGGACAACCCCAGCCGAACACTCCACCCACCTGACCACGTTGCATCGATCGCAACAACACAACGAACAGCAAGAACCAGCCAATCTAAAGATCAAACCGGCGATAATCGAGGGTGGCTGGCACCTCTACTACACGGCCCCCACCGGGGCGCCGCTGGCCAACACCCACGACATGATCGGGTGGAAGATTGACACGCGAGCGCACGGCGGGTACGTCGTCGCACCCGGCTGCCCGGTACCCCCGAGGGGTTATGAGCTGGTTGACGACCGGGAGCCCGTCGAACTGCCCGGCTGGTTACACCAGGCCCTCACGCTCAAGCCGCCTGCGACGCCCTCAACTCCCACCGTGGCCGCTGCTGCCAACCCCGGTGGTTACGTGACCGCTGCGGTTCGGGGGGAGTGCCAGCGGGTACGCACGGCCCCGCCGGGCCAGCACAACGCCGTGCTCTGCCGCGCCGCCTACACCCTGGGCCAGCTCGTCGGCGCCGGACTCCTGCCCGACGCCACTGCACGGGCCGAACTCACCACCGCCGCCGATGCCCTCATCCGTGCCAACTGCGACTGCACACCCCGGGAGGTCGCCCGGGTCATCACTGCCGGACTGGCGGCCGGGGGCCGCAATCCCCGCCGCACCACTGCCCGTACCAGCCATCAGGGGGCGGCATGAGACCCGGCATCGCTACCGCGCTGACCGCGATCGAGGCTGCCCTCGGTGACCGCGACTGCCGACAGTGCAGCCACCCCGTGGGCTCCTCGCCGTCGCCGGATTTCTGCTCGGAGGACTGCCAGCAGACCTGGCACGAACACCAGGCCAGCACGCCGCCGTCCGTGCCCGAGACTACCGGGTCCCTCGCTGGGACGGCACCAGTTCGGCCGTTGGGCTGGCTGGGGCCGCCACCAGCCGGGGCGGCGGTGCGGGCCGGTCACGAGGTGCTTGATGATGTGACTGCGTTCGTGGCGCGGTTCTCGGTGTTTCCCTCCGAGCACTGCGCCCCGACCCTGGCGCTGTGGTACGCCCACACACACGCCAGCGAGCAGTTCTACGTCACCCCCCGGCTGATCCTCGACTCCGCCGAACCCGGCTCCGGCAAAACCCGCGTCCTGGAAGTCGCTCAACACCTGGTCCGGGCACCCAAGATGACGATCTCTGCAACCCCAGCCGCATTATTCCGGCTGGTTTCCATGGGACCGATCACGATCCTGTTCGATGAAGTCGACGCGATCTTTAACCCGAAAAACGGGGGGAACAACGAGGACCTCCGGGGACTGCTCAACGCCGGGTACAAACGCTCAGCCACCATCGCCCGCTGCGTCGGCGACGCGAAAAACATGAAAGTAGAACGTTTCCCCGTCTACGCGCCTGTCGCACTCGCCGGGGATCGCTGGAGCGATGCCCACCACTATCACTACCCGCGCGATCACTATCCATATGCGCCGCCGCCGCACTGACGAACCTGTTGAACAGTTCCGGGAAAGGCAAGTTGCCCGCCAGGCCCAACCCTTCCGGGAACAACTGCCGCGTGGATCGGCTCCATCGCTTCGTTGCTCGGCGACGCCCAGCCCGGCATGCCCAAGGGAGTCACTGATCGCCCCGCCGAGATCTGGGAACCACTCCTGGCCATCGCCGACACCGCAGGAGGCCATTGGCCTGATACCGCCCGCAACGCCTGCCGACACTTCGTCCTCGACACTGGACCGCACATGACGTCACTCGCTATCCGGCTGCTCGCTGATCTCCGGGAGCTATTCGCCAGAGCTGGTACGGGCATGATGACTACTTCCGGCATACTCGCTGCCCTGGGTGAGCTCGAAGAATTACCCTGGGCTGACCTGCACGGTAAGCCCTTGGATAGTCGCCGATTGGGTAAGGAACTTGCCCGTTACGGCATCAAACCCAGGAACCTCAGACTGCCTGCCGGAGGAGTCGTCAAGGGGTACCGAACCGATGGCGAGGACGGGCTCGCCGACGTCTGGAGCCGCTACCTCCCCGGGGCCGCTACTACCGCTACAGCCGCTACCGCCCAGGTCAGCCAGGTAGCGGGTACCGGCCCTGGAGCGGACCTATCCGCTACAGCCGCTACCAAGCCTGCGGAGCACGTAGCGGCTGTAGCGGCAGTAGCGGCTAGGGGGCACCCCGCTGATAGTGCTCTGACCAGCGAGGTAGCGGCTGTAGCGGCAGTAGCGGACGAAACAGGGGGAGGCGCTCGTCATGGCTGATCGGCTGCTGGACGTGGAGGCAACCGCTGCGCTGCTGGGGACCACCGAGCGGTTCCCTCGCCGGCTGATCGAGGAAAGACGAATCGAGTTCGTGAAGATTGGTGGCCATGTCCGTATCCGCGAAAGCGTGCTGAACGCGTACATCGAAAACAACACAGTCGCACCGGTTGCCCGGGTGCGCCGGGGCCGGAGGGCTGCGTAATGAGTGGAAACTCCAAGGGCCGTAAGCGCCGGTTCGGTTCCATCCGTAAGCTGCCTTCGGGCCGGTTTCAGGCGCGGTACCCCGGACCGGATGGGGTTTTCCGCCCCGCTCCAGACACCTTCCGGACACACACTGAGGCGGTGCAGTATCTCGTCGAAACTGAAGCCGACATGATGCGCCAGGACTGGATCGACCCTGACGCCGGAAATATTACCATTCGCGAATACGCTGCGCGGTGGATCGCTGAACGTGACCTGGAAGACCGTACCACTGAACTGTACGAGGGGTTACTCCGCAACCATATCGATCCCCATCTCGGCACCATGATGCTCGTGGACCTGACCGCCGCCCGTGTCCGGATGTGGCGAACAGGCTTGGTGAACAACGGGACCGGGCCTACCACGGTCGCGAAGGCATACCGGTTCCTGCGTGCCGTGCTGAACACCGCTGTCGATGACGAAATAATCCGCCGGAACCCATGCCGTATCAAGGGGGCCGGGCAAGAGACGGCACCCGAACGTCCCGTGATCACGCTCGCGGAAGTGTTCGCCATCGCGGCACACATTCAACCGAGATACCGCGCGCTCGTGCTACTCGCCGCGTTCGGGCAACTCCGCTTCGGGGAGCTGGTAGGACTGCGCCGGAGTCACCTCACCCTGCCACCCTCCCGGAAGCCGAACGCTCAGGAAATTGCGGCAGGGGCCGATCTCGGCACACCGATCGATGATGGCATGCCCCTGCTCAAGGTCGAACGCACCGTGTCCCAGCTCAACAGCGGGGAGCAGCGGACGAAGGGACCGAAGTCGGCGGCTGGGGCACGGACTGTGGCGCTGCCCGCGGGAATCCTGCCCGAGCTGCGCCACCACCTGGCAGTCTTCGCCGAGCCTGGGCAGGACGGGCGGCTGTTCATCGGTCCCAAGGGAGCCACACCCAAGCGCGGCAACTTCCACCGGGTCTGGAAGAAAGCCCTCACCGGCGCCGAGATCAGCATCGCCCTGCATCTTCATGATTTGCGGCATACGGGCGGCACGATGGCCGCCCGGACCGGGGCGACGCTCAAAGAGATCATGGCGCGGCTCGGGCAGTCCAGTGCCCGAGCCGCGATGATCTACCAGCACGCCACCAGCGAGCGTGACAAGGAGATTGCCGAGGCACTGAACTTGATGATCGCCGAGGCCCGCGCCGCAGCCAAAGACACTGCTGAGGAGCCCGGCGACCCGGGCGGCGACGCGGGACCGGGGCTGGCACCGGTGGCGTGATCTGGCACGAATCTGGCACGTAAGGGGTGAACACCTCAGCATCGCTAAGGCCCAGATCAGTGCGATCATGCCGCTGACCTGGACTTTAGCGGGTGGAGCGGGCGACCGGGATCGAACCGGCATGGCCAGCTTGGAAG
>JBOHFG010000291.1:0-6421 GCA_050699575.1 Pseudonocardiaceae bacterium | reverse complement strand
GTCAGCTGCCCGGAGAAGCTGGCCCACCACCTGGAACTGGGCGTTGACGTAGGTGAGGTTCGCTCCGCCCCCGCCTTGCTGGTCATCCAGCTGGCGCAGCCGGGGGATTGTCTCCTCCACCTGCCCGATCAAGGTAGCGCCCACCTGCCCGCCGTTCAGGGCTGCGGCCAGTCGAGCCGGTTCGGTGTTCACCGCGGTCCACGCAAGCCGGGTCAGCGCCGGGCCGCCCACCGCCATGAACACGCGACGATCCATCAACCCTCCGAGTAACCAGTCGTGGATGATGGCCAGAGTGCCCGCCAGCGTCCACGGTACCGCCATCCCCTCGTCCGCAGGGATCAGACGTGGATCATGTGGAGCACATCCAGGCCATAACTCGCCCACCGTGACCGGCCGGGTGCCGGCTTGGGACAGCACGAACGCGATCGCCTGACGCACCTCGTCCCGGCGCGGTTGATGACCCTTGAGCCACTTATACGGCGCGGTCGGGTGGACCGCACCAGGGCCAAGCACCCGGCATACCTCCCGAGCCAGACGCTCACCGCTCCAGGACAAGCAGGCCAAGAGCTGGCTCAGCGTCTCATTCGGTGTGTCGGCCGCCATCGGTACGTCCTCGCCGTCGGGGACAACGCGTCATCACGGAGCGTAGGCCCTAGATCACCACCAGCGGAGCAAGTTCAGGGTTTTCAGGGAACACTCCCCTTCCCCAGACCCACCAGGCAGCGGGACGGTAGTGGCCTGCCAAGCCCACCGCTGCCGGACTCCCGACCGGGTAGCGATTGATCATCATGGTCACCACCACCACGACCACAACCGGAGGTCATCAACCGTGGAAAGCGAAACCCCACCCGAGAGCGCCGCCGCTCACACCGGCGATGTCAGCCGAGAGCACTGGATCGTGCCGGTGCACGGCCTGACCCGTACCGACCCCGACGGCATCGTACGAGCGATCGCCCGCCGCGACGGCACCGTGATCCTAGACCTGACCTGCGGAGACTCCCGGATCACCGGGTGGCTCGACGTCTCCCGGGCGGCCCAGCTCTCCACCGGGATCTGGGAGGCCGCCGGAGCCGGCCGGCAGCTCACCGGGTACCTCGACGACGACCATCCCCCATTACCACCCCACGGACCGGGAGTCCAGCCGATAGCCAGGCGCTCACCTCTCCACGGAAATACACCACTCCGACGTAGCTCCCAAACGCCTCGACGGAGGCTCAAACCGGTGACTCACGCTACCGCGATGGACGCTGACGACACGCACACGATCGGCCAGCGCATCCGGTGGATCCGCAATGCCCGGAGCAAATCGTTACGGGTTATCGCCGGGCTGGCCGGGATGAGCAAATCCACCCTGCACAGCATCGAACACGGACAACGTGACGTGACCCTTTCCGAGATCGTGGCACTGGCCAACGCACTGGACACCGCCCCTACGAAGCTGATCAGACTGCCGATCCTCGCACCCGCCAACGGACACACCGACACCGCCACGAGAGCGGCTCAGGCCCCCCTCATACCGTAAAGCCGGCGCTTGTGGTCCAGCCGGAGCTGGTCGAGCGGGTGGCGTGGGAACGCGAGTCGCTGCGGGGCGCGGTGGTCTGCGACGTCGGCTGCAGGCGGAGCACCACGACGCTGCAGCTCGCACAGCGGCTCGCACCCGCGCGGATGGATCGCATCACCGGTCAGCATCCGGTAGACCGCCCCGAATGCCCGGTGGTGGGCCGATCGTGGTCGGTCAGACTGGTGTGAGTGCACGAGGCTGGGACATGACGAGGGGACGGCGAGAATGCAGCAGGTGGAGTTGGCGTCGATCGACGGAGTGCAGCTGAGGGCTGTCTTGCATTCGGCGCGAGATCAGGGGCACCGTGGCGTGGTGATCCAGGCGCACGGCATCAACGCCGACATGGATGAGGGCGGGATGTTCGTCCGGCTTGCTGATCGTTTGGCTGAGGGTGAGTTCAGTGTCCTGCGGTTCTCTTTCCGCGGTCATGGAGACTCTGGCGGAACGCAACGCGGTGTCACTATTGCTGGGGAGATGCTGGATCTGCAAGCAGCTGTTGAGTACGTATCGGGTAGGTTTGCGGGGCCGGTGTCGGTGGTGGCGGCTAGTTTCGGCGCGGTCTCGACGTCGTTGTCTCTACCGTGGCTCGGCGATCGACTTGATCGGCTGGTGTTGTGGAACCCGGTGCTGGATTTGCAGAGGACATTTGTGACACCAGAACTGCCCTGGGGCAGGGGAAATTTCAGTGCTGAACAGCAGAAGCTGTTGTCCTCCCAAGGTTTTCTCGTGATGGATGGCGAGTTCGAGGTGGGGCGGGTGTTGTTCGAGGAGTTCGGCCACTATCGGCCGTTGGACTACTTCGTGGCGAGCAGTGCGCCAGCGTTGGTGGTGCACGGGGACCAGGACAGCTACGTCTCGTACGGCATCGCTCGGGCCGCGGCGTCGGCCCGAGGGAACTGCGCGTTTCACACGGTGACCGGCTCCGATCACGGTTTCGACTCCCGTGCGCGGGAAGACGAGGCGATCGAGGTCACGGCCGACTGGCTGGTCAACGAGCACCGGGAGCCGGCGTGAACATCACGTCCTTGTACGCGCCGGTGACGATCGCGGCCAGCAGCGTCGTCGGCGAGCATTGCACCTTGGGCTACCCGAAGGAAGCGCGGCTGCGGGCCGAACAGCACCAGCAGGGCTCGGCGGTGAGGGGTGAGCCAGTGACGGTGGGCGAACGGTGCCTGCTGGCCAACCATGTCGTGCTCTACGAGGGAGTCCGGATCGGTGACGACTGCGTGATCGAGGACCGGGTGCGCCTCGGCTATCACAGCATGGTCGGTGAGCGGACCCGGGTCGGGTACGGGGCCTATGTCTGTGATCGGGTCACGATCGGCGCGGACGCCTGCGTAGCGGGATTCGTCTGTGATGGCACGACCATTGGCGATCGCTGCACGGTGATGGGTGACTTGGTGCACGAGTACACCCGTCCGCACCTGGGGTGGTGGGGGGTCGACGAGGAACCGCCGGTGATCGAAGTCGACTCCGTGGTTGGCTACGGAGCACGGGTGGTAGGCGGGGTGCGGATCGGCCCCCGCAGCTACATTGCCGCAGGCGCTGTGGTGACCAAGGATGTGCCTCCGGAACATGTGCTGACCGGTGTGAATGTCCAGACCCCCGCCCGCGAGTGGCGGGGCAGCCGGCTGCAGAGCCTGATCCGTCACTGGCAAGGGCAGGCTCAGCCGACGTCGTGAACGAAGTCGATGAAGGCGGAGTCCTCGGTGTCGCTGCCGGCCTCGTTCTTGGGCCGTTGGTGGACCAGGGGCGGGTCGAAGGCCAGTGCGGTGAGCTGCCGCGGAAAGCGGGCCCGCAGGTCGGCACGTGGGTGATCGATGCAGAGTGAGGGCAGGAATTCGTCGATGGGCACGAGGGCGTGCTCCAGGCCGGTGGTGAGCAGGATGTCGACCGCGGGCCGGGTGAGCAGGTAGCCGAAGCTACAGTGGCTGTAGCCGGGTGAGACGAAGCCGGACAGCGCCGGCTGGTCGGGTTCCAGCGGATATCGGCCCAGGTAGAGCAGGTCGAACGGGCCGTGGTGAGTGATGTGGTGTAGCCCGGTTGCCAGTTCGTCCAGGAACGTGGGGGCCAGGATCGTGTCGTCTTCGAGGATGAGGATGAACGGCTCGTTTCCGGTCTGGGCGGCATGGCGCCAGCAGGCCAGGTGCGCCAGGGTGCAGCCGATCTCCCCGTACTTCAGCGGCCGGCTCCACCACGGGTTGTCGGAGTCGGTCTGCCAGGGAAAGAGCTGGTAGCCGGCCGCGTCGAGGTCAGTGCGGGACAGGTCGTGGCCGTCGAAAGGGCCAGCCCAGTCCGAGGTGAACGTCACCGGCAAGGCAGGCGGGAGCGTGGACATCATCCAGGCGCGACGGTCTGGTCGCCGAGGCAGGTTGATCACGTAGCTGCGGAGGCCTGCGGGTATGATCAACTCGGCGTCCTTGTCCTAGCGTGGCCACGGGTGTAGCGGTCGATGTTGTCTACGACCACGGTGAAGGGGTCGTTGTTGTCACGGGAGAGCAACAGCAGGGGGTTGACCATGGTCAGGTCGGCCACGTCGGTGATGCCGCCGATCCGCCGGGCCTCGGTGACCAAGACGAAGTCGTCCGGCCCGACCTGTTCGGTGACGTAGCGGACGCTGCGAGCACCCCGCTCTCCTTCAAGCAGACAGCGGGCCGCTCCCAGGACGCCGAGTGTCAGGCAGCCACCCAACATGAACACGGTAGTACCGTGGGCGAGCGTGAGGCGGGTGAACACGACGAGGTCTTCGAGGAGCTCGTGCCGCTCAGTCCAGCGTGGGCCGATGGTCAGCCCGCCGAGTTCCGGCACGACGAGGGTGTCATCCTCACCCAGCGGGTGCGGTTCGAAGTAGAACGGCAACTGGGGGAGGAATTCCCGATACTTGGCGTTCCACGGGGGGCCTCCGACCACAACCAGGACATCGGCTTGCGTGTCGTAGTACTCCGACGGGGCGAAGTCCCGAAGGGTAACCGTGGGAGCCAGCTGCGCGAACCGAGTGCGTAGGTAGATCAGGCTGTCGAGATCGGCGAACTTGGCATAGCGCAGATAGTTGCGGTCTGTTGGCGACGCATAATACGGGAGCTCGTTCTCGGGGATCTCCGAACACACGATGTCCACCCGCGTTCTACCAGTCAGCCGCCAGAACGCCCGCAGTTCGTCCCACCAGAGCGTCGTCGGGCCGAGGTCGGGCTCAGCCTGCTCCGCGGGAGCCGGGGCGGCAGTTGTCCGATTCCGCAACCCCGCAGACCGTAACCGGTCGTTGGTCAACAGCAGGTAGGCGAGAGTGTCCAGGGCCCGGTCGGCCCGGCGGCGCACAGTTTTCGCCGCACATTTCTGCAGCCGAGCCAGCGACTCTTGTCGTTCGGTAAGCGTGGCATAGCGATGCTCAGCAACGAGGTTGAAGTCAACTTCGACGGACCGACGCTCGTCGTCGCTGAGCTTCTCGATAGCGCGGCACAGTATCGCGATGAGGTGAGCGACCTCCTGCGCCGAGCCTGGTTCCGTCTCGGCGCCGTGAGCCAGGTGGGCACGTACAGGCTCGGTGAGCGTGGTGAGCACAGCGGTCGGGCGGGCCAGGCCATGCCCCTGCCGCAGGCGTTTCAGGCTGTCTTTGACCTGCTCGACGGACAGTGACGGACTGGACACCACCTGTCCAGCATATGTCCAGCTGTCCGTCCGGTGACCACTAACACGGCCATCGCCTGGACTGGTGGACCACGGCCGTGGGCGGGACGCTCGGTGGCAGAGAAACGTCGCGGCGGTTGGCATACGAGGAGGGCCGATGCACAGGCTGGTTGTCAGTCCCTTCCTGGGCAGCTACATCGTGGTGCGGCCGGGCCGTCGCAACGGAGTGAAGATCCCTTACTCCAAATACCAGGAACTCACGAAGGCCATCCCCGGTGACATGATCCCGCTATGGTTGGTCGGGGCCGCGCGTCGCGCCTGGGAGCTCGACCTCTCCGGGCGACCCGTCGCAGGAACGGTACTGGTCAGGCCGGAGTCCCCGTTCGGCTATGGCCGCGCTTCCTACGAGCTCAATCTCGGCTGCAACTACGACTGCGAGCACTGCTATCTCGGGCTGAAGAAGTTCGAGGGACTGTCCTGGCCGAACCGGGACAGGCTGCTGCATATCATGCGAGACGCCGGGATGCTCTGGCTCCAGCTCACCGGCGGCGAACCGATGATTGATCCCCTATTCACCCAGGTCTACACTGTTGCCTACGACCTGGGGATCATGCTGACCATCCTGTCCAACGGCTCCCGGTTATCGAACCCCAAGATCCTCGATCTGCTCACCTCCCGACGCCCGCACCGGATCACGCTCAGCGTGTACGGAGCGAGCGCGTCAAGCTACGACGGGCTGACCCGCCGCAAAGGCGCGTTCAGGATGTTCGAAAAAGGACTGTACGCCGGGCATGAGGCCGGGCTATCGCTGGCCCTGAGCATGATCGTCACCAGACATAACGCTCATGAAGTGGACCAGATGCGGGCCATGGCGGAACGCCTCGGACTACCGTTTGATGAGTATGTCAACATGGTACCGACGATCTACGGCGGTGCCGAGACCCTGCCGTCTCAGTCTGCGGAGCATCTCCGGAAGCGTAAAGTGTTCACTGGCTGCAACGCCGGTCACACCTTCTTCCACGTCGATCCGCACGGCAAGGCCAGTATCTGCAAAGTTGGCCGCGACCCCCAGATCTCCCTGATGGACGAAGGAATCGAAGGCCTGAAACGGCTGGGCGGCATCGCTGACGGTCTGCTGCTCCGTCAAGGCGGCTGCACCGGCTGCACCCTCAGTGGCACGTGCGGTACCTGCATGCCGCTGGTGCGGCTCTACCGCAAGGCCAAAGCACCCTTGGT
>JBOHFG010000290.1:0-2892 GCA_050699575.1 Pseudonocardiaceae bacterium | reverse complement strand
GCGGTGGGCTCAATCACGCGGCGGGCCCGGGGGCATTCGGTGAGGGCGTTGCTGGTGGGGTTGGCTACCGCCCAGCTGGCCGGGCACACAGCCGCGTCGTCTCCATTTCCGTCTCATTCACCTTCGTTCGCGGGCGTCCGCCAGCTGTCGCGAGCCTGCTCCGGCGCACGTCATGGACGGTGCCGACCAGACACGGACACACCACCGGAGTCCTGAAAATCGGAAGGTCGACGGTTCGACCCCGTCCCTGGCCACCACCTTTGCCCAGCGAAAACGCTCACTGGCGTGGATCTTTTTTCTGCTCTGGTCTCATCTGTCCAGCTGTTTGCCCAAAGCAGTTCACCGGACCTGGTGGGCGATGCCGCGCCGGTGCGTGAAGGGTTCACTGCGGGCCACCGCTAGAACGTGGTCATAGCCCGGACGCCGGGCTGTGTCCGTGCTTCACGGAGGGGCCATGAAGATCATCGGCCTTGAGCACGGTGCAGGTGTTCAGCGCTGGAGTTGGCGTACCCGGTGAAGTTGTGTGGTGAATTCCTGTTCACGCCGGTGACGTTGTTTCCAGAGCACGGCGAGCCAGCGCAGCGCGCAGGTTCGCTGGGCGGCTTCGAAGCGGTGCCTGTTGTGGTGATCGACACCGAGGTTGGCTTCCAGGTCGTGCCAGATGCCGTCGGGGATGACGTGGGAGCTGATGTGCTCGATCTGGTCAGCGGCGTCGAAGGCGACGTCGCTGCGGCCGGAGAACTCGAAGTCGACACAACGCACGGTGCCGCGGTCGTCCAGCCAGTTGAGCAGGTTGGAGTCTCCCCGGGACAAGACGTGCGGTGCTGGGCAGGCCAGGGTGTGCGCGTCGCCGCTGTCGCGCCATCGGCGTAACAGGGTGAGCATGTCATCAGTGTGCGGGTCGTCGGGATGTTCGGCGAGCTGTTGAGGCCACAGGTCAGTCAGGCGGGTGAGGTAGTGCCCGGCGGAGTCGATCCGGTCCCAGGTAGCCAGCGGCTCACTCAGGGGGATGTCCTGCACCGCACGGGTGGTCTCGGCGAGCGCTTTAAGCACCACGGTGATGTCCTCGGCGTCGAGCAGGGGGCGGCCAGGGAGCAGGCTCATGCCGATGGCGGGCTGGCCAGATGCCTCATCGATCCACAGGGGGGTTGGTGCGTAGCCGGCGCCGTGCTGGGCGAGCAGGGTCAGGGCACGCCATTCACGCTGGGCCCGCTGCCGCTCGTCGAGCTTGTAGATCTTGATGCAGATCGGGGTACCGGGCCCGGTCCAGGAGTACACGTGGTTGTTACGTCCACCGGTCAGAGGGTGCAGCCCCCACGCGTCGAGGGTTTGCTGGTGGGGCACCCCACTAGCGGTGCGGCTGCGGCGCAGTTCGGTCAGCAGTGCGGTCGGGACTGGGGGACGGTCGGTGGACGGCAGCTGCATAGGACTCCCCTGGACGGTGGGTGACACGGTGGACACGGGCTGTGCGGGACGCAGCCTAGGAGGGACCGCCGGCACCGTGTGGGAGGCCAGTGCACTGGGGGGTCGTGGCGCCTGATCCGGCGTGACCGGCACCGAGTGTGCTGAGGGCTTGGTGCACCGCTTGGTGTACTTCGGCGCGCCTCAGGGTTCCCACGTCCAGGACTGTGAGCTGGGGATCGCGTTGGGCGAGTTCGGTGTAGGCCTGGTCGACCCAGTGCAGGTAGGAACGATGTTCGGGGATGGGTGCCCGCTGGTCGCGGTGGGCTACCCGCCGCAGCGCCTCCTCGACGGGCAGGCGCAGCCAGAATGCGTGGGCACGTCGCTGGCCGGTCAGAGCGGCCAGGGTTTGTACCCAGGTGATGGCGAGGTCCGCGCTGGCACGGTGGTCGCGCAGCAGGCTGGCTACCGCGTAGGACTGCATGGTGTGGATCCCGCGGTCTTCGATGACCACCGGGTGCGGATTGCCCTCAAGCGCGGGGTCGATGCGGGTGGCGACGATGTCAGCGCGGATGGCCGCCGCAAGGAGTGTGTCGGTGATGGCGTCGCCATGGCGCAGGTAGGGGTCGCCGGAGGAAGCGAACAGGTCGACGAGCGTGGCAGCCACGGGATCGGTGGGCAAGGTCGCAAGGTCCGGCAGGGTCACTGCCGGCTGCCCGTGCTGGGTGAGGCACCGGGCGAGCAGGGCGGCTTGGGTGGACTTGCCCGCGCCGGGAAGTCCTTCGAAGCTGATCAACATGGTGCACCGTGGCCTGGGACGGTTCCGGAGGATGCGGCTGGGGTCGAGGCTGTTCTGATCGCGGCGTGAACGGCGGCGAGGATAGGATCACGCAGCCCGGGAGCTGCGGCGATGGTGAAGCGTGAGCCGGTGGTGTGCGGCGTGCCATCAGCGTCGATGAGGGCGGCGTGGGCTTGGCGGGCGATCACGGTTCCGGCAGCCATGTCCCAGGCGCGATTGCCTAAGGTGATCGACGCGTCGAGCGTCCCATCGGCGACCCAGGCCAGGTCCACGGCGGCGGAGCCGAGCATCCGCACGCGTTGGACGCGCGGTGCGAGGTAAGCGTGCAGAGCCAGCGCGACTCGGTTCCGTGCGGGGGCGCCGGGGCCGGTGCCGTAGTCCCCGAGGGCCACGATCGCCTCGGAGAGGTTCGTGGTGTGCGCTGCTGTGATCGGCTGGTGGTTGCGCCAGGCCCCGAGGCCCTCGGCCGCCCAGTAGCGCTGGCTGAGAAAGGGCAGGGCGATGGCTCCGAGCACGGCGTGCTGGTCGTGCACCAGGGCCAGGGAGATGCCATTGAGCGGCAGAGCGCGGGTGAAGTTCGCGGTGCCGTCGATGGGATCGAGCACCCAGCGGGTCTGTGCATCCATCCCGCCTTGCTCTTCACCCAGGAATCCGATCGCGGGAGTTGCCTCAGCGAGGAATTCGCGGATCAT
>JBOHFG010000289.1:0-8480 GCA_050699575.1 Pseudonocardiaceae bacterium | reverse complement strand
GGTATGAGCGGGCTCGCGAACTCGGTGAGGACACCCTGGCCCGCTGCCTCCGGGTCCAGGGCGAAGACTACCCCGACACCCTGCGCGCGGCTTACCTCCTCGCCGCCACCCTGCGGGAGTTGGGGCGGTATGAGCGGGCTCGCGAACTCGGTGAGGACGCCCTGGCCCGCTGCCGCCGCATCCTAGGCAAAGACCATCTCCACACCTTGCGCGCGGCTTACCTCCTCGCCGCCACCCTGCGGGAGTTGGGGCGGTATGAGCGGGCTCGCGAACTCGGTGAGGACGCCCTGGCCCGCTTGCGCCGGATCCTGGGCGACGACAACCACGACACCCTGCGCGCGGCCTTGATCCTCACCGCCACTCTGCGGGAGATGGGGCGGTACGAGCGGGCTCGCGAACTCGGTGAGGACACCCTGGCCCGCTGCCGCCGCATCCTAGGCGAGGACCACCCCACCACTCTGGAATCGGCCTACCTCCTTACCACCACCCTGCGGGAGTCAGGGCAGTATGCGCAGGCTCGCGAACTCGGTGAGGATACCCTCACCGGCTTGCGCCGGGTCCTGGGCGAAGACCATCCCCACACCCTGCGCGCGGCCCGCAGTCTCGCCACGCTGGCAAATCCGGGTGAGGACGACCAGGCCTGTCGGCGGGAAGAGTGAATCAAGTTCCGGTGTGGGAGAGGACCCGCCTATCCGGGTGTCTCCTCCGCTCGTGCGCGACGTCTCTGCCATTCGTCGGCGTGCGGTGGCAGATGATGATCGGTGCGTCACTGGAAACGGAGCCACCCCGGCATGATCAGGCGTGGCGGCTGCTGACGATTGTCCCCCGGGGGCTGGGCACCGAAGTGCCGCGTGTGGTTCCTCGGACTGATCGGGACGTGTACGACGCCCGCCCAGGTGGTGGTGACCGTCCGGCCGGACCGCGACCGAGCACGGCCCGCCAGGGCCGCGCGCAGTGTCGTGGTCCGGCCGGGCTGGCCTGCACACCGCCGCTGGCGGCGTCTTGATCCCATAGAGCCAAATTCGGCAACACACGAACTGTGCACACCGTGACACGCTCCGTAACGCCGATTAACCGCAGGGGCGGGCGAGCGGGACTGAACAGCGCAGTAGCCGCGGACTTCGGCCGCCAGGGCCTGACGTGGCCTGCGTCGTGGACCGTATGGCGTGACGGTCTCGTAATACGGTGGGGTATCGGGCGTGGCTGGGGGGAGTGAGTGGAGGTGTTGTTCGGTGGGTGAGGAGACGCGGGCACATTATGATCATCTGGCGCCTGTGTATGACCAGAACTGGGCTTATAGCCCGGAGTTCCTGGAGTGGATGGGTGGTTGCATCCTCGCTCGCTTGCGGGTGAAGCACGGTGATCGGGTGGTGGATGTGGGGTGTGGCACGGGATTGTACGCGCGTCGGCTGGCGGAACACACGGGGTCTGTGGTGTGTGTTGATCCCTCGGCGCGCATGCTGGAGCAGATTCCGGACGATCCGCGGCTGGTGGTTGTGCAGGCGTCGGCGGAGGATCTGGCGTCAGGGTCGGTGGTGCTGGCGGGGGGCCGGTTTGAGGCGATGGTGGTCAAGGAGGCGATCCATCATGTCGCCGACCGTGTCGCGGTCATCGGTGGGCTGGCGGAGCTGCTGGCTCCTGGTGGCCGCTTCCTCATTGTGATGTTGCCGACCAGCATCGAGTATCCGCTGTTCCAGGCTGCGCACGACCGGTTCTGTGAGTTGCAGCCTGATCCCCAGGTGATTGCTGCGGTGATGGGTGATGCGGGGCTGGCGGTCGAGCTGTCCTATGGTGATTTCCCGTTGGCGTTTGCGGCTGAGCGGTATGTGGCCATGGTGCGCGGCCGTTATCTGTCGTTGTTGTCGCTGTTTGACGATGAGGAACTGGCTGATGGGGTGGCGGAGATCCGGCGCCGTTATCCGGGCGAGCGGGTGGAGTTCCGGGATCGCTTCGCCTTCGTGTTGGGGGTCGCGTCATGACCGCGAGGATCAGGATCAGCCTGGCGCGGGGGCTTGTGCGGGGGTATCAATCCTCGACGGGGAAGGTGTAGACGAGGCCAGCGCGATCGGCGCGGTGGACGAACCGGGAGACCTCGAAGGGTTCGCCGTCCTGGTCGAGGCTGGTGTGCAGGACGTCGAGGACGGGGACGCCGGGGGGTAGGTCGAGTGTCTGTGCTTCGGTGTGGGTGGCCATCCGGGCGGTGATTTCGTCTTGTCCGGTGGTCATGGTGTGGCCGCGTTCTTCGAGTCGGCCGTAGATGCCGCCGGGCCCGGTTTTGGGTTGGATCAGCGGGGTGCCCTCGGCGTCAGCCCAGCGGATGTAGGTGGTGACGAGCTGGATGGGCTCGTCGTCGGCGTAGTAGGTGTTGCACCGCCGCAGTACCGAGGGTTCCTCGGGTGAGGCGTTCAACCGCTCCGCCACGTCGAAGGGTGGGGTGACCTGGTCGATGGAGGTCACTTCGACGCGGGGGGTCTTGCCTTGGCGCGCCATTTCCAGCCGGAACGGGGTGAGTCCGGTGTCGCGGTAGGTGCGCCGTGAGTAGTGCTCGTTGCCCCAGCGGACCATGCGCTGTTTCTCGCGGACGAACACCCCGCGCCCGTGCTGCGCGGTGACTAGGGCTTCTTCGGTGAGCAGCCGGATGGCCTCGCGGGCGGTGTTGCGGGCGGTGCCAAAGCGCCGGGCGAGTTCGCGTTCGGAGGGCAGCTTGTCCCCGGGTGCCAGCTCCCCTGCGGTGATCAGGGCGCGGACGGCGTCGGCGATCCGGCGGCTCGGTAGCTGGTCTTCGGCTGGGTTCAGGTTCATGCCACTGACTCTACAACTGGTTTGAGCCAGTTGCTTGACGGGGATGGCCGCCTGTGATTAACTGGCGCAAGCCAGTACTGGCGTGAGCCAGTTGTCGACGATTGTACATGAGGAGATGAGGATGGCTGTTCCCTATGGTACGCGGTTCCCGATGGAGTTCGACGAGTTGTTCCCCGAGGGCGCGTACGTCGTCGGAGAGGTCACCGCGGTGCGGGAGTACCAGTCCCCGGAGGACAAGGCACGGAACCGGCCGGTTCGCCCACGGATCGATGAGGCCAGCGGGCTGCCGATCTTCAAGGTCACGATCGCTGATCCCTCGGCCGGGAAGGACCGGGACAAGTCGGTCACCGTGGAGATCGCCGCACGGGTGCAGCCGGTACCGCCGGGCGCCGTCAACGGCCTGCCGTTGCGGCCGGCGGTGCTGGAAGGGATGACCTTACAGCCACGGGCGGAAGCATCGGGGCAGGCAAAGTGGATCACCTGGGTAGTCCGGGCGACCGGCATGCGCGCTGTCCACGAGACAAGCGGCACGGGCACCGACGCGAGGCCCGGCGCCGCCGGTTCCGCTGGTGTCCGATCCGCTGCGGCATAAGGGCCGGGTGGGGTCGTGGCATTCACGGTGACCTGCGCACCCGGCCGGGACGCGACGGCGGGGGTGCGCCAAATCGGACCCGGCTGGGTCTCGCTCGTGCTGTCCATGGACCCGGGCCGGGTCGTGATCGACGTGCCGTCGATCAGCGGGGGAGCGGTGGTGCTGGCCCGGTTCTGCCGTGAGCTGGCACGCGAAGCCTCCCGCATCGCGGCCGACCTGGACCCCAGCTGGACCATCACCACCAGCGGTGAGTCATGACCACACCAGAAGGGCGGAGGAAGCCGAGGTGGTGGCGGAAGGCCGGAATTCGTGTGTCACACAATCAAGGAGGGGAGTCGCAATGGACTGCAAGGCAGTCTTGATGGACTTGCACAACTATCGTGCTAACGGCCCGAATAAACTCCGTCGTAAGGCGATACCGGCGACGTGTGGGGTATGCGAGGGTGCGGCGGGTTTCTCCAATCTTCTGGTGAGTATGCAGGGTGGGACGTTTGTGCTCGATCCGCATGTCACGGGTGCCTGCGTGATTGCCCTTGATGAGGAGAGTGCCAGGATTTTGCTCTCCGTCCTGAGGGAATGGCTGGGATGACCTGGGTGGCGGTCGCGGAAGTGAGCCGTGCCACTGCCTGACACACCACACATTACGGGAGGGGAGGTGATAGTGATGGGGGGTTACGCGGGTGGTGGGCCGGCACGGGCCGGGCTGCGGCGCAGAGGCCGGGTACGGGTGACATGGCGGGCCGCAGGGGGTGCAGGTGTTACGGGTACCAGAGGGTGGACGCTAGAAGATCGTGAAGATAAGGGGTGACGTGATGCTGGAGTACACCGAAACGTTTCGCGCCACGATGCGGGGTCGCACCCCGGAGGGCGATTTCGCGACGGTGATCGTTTTGCGGCGGGGTGAGGGCCTGGACGCGCGGGTGTGGTTGACGTTCAACGGGGCGATCAAAACCACCGTGGTGATGACCAACCCGGAGACGCAGGAACTGGCCGGGCTGCTCAGCGATGCGCAGGGCAGTGGTGGCGCGTCACGACCGCAGTAGACCAGCGAAGGAGGCAGGCAGATCACGACGCACGGACCACCGTGATGACGCTACCGGACACCGATATTAGGGAGGTGAGGGTGATGGACTGGGCCAGGTGGCGGGCCGCGCGGCGGCGGGCACGGAGATGGCGGGTTCGCCTGACATTTCAGACCTGCCGCCGGTGCGGACGCTGCTCGTTGCTCCCGGCCGGATTCGCCCCGATCTGCGGGAGCTGCCGCAGGAAATAACAGACACCACACAACGACAATCCGGAAAGAACAACGCGCTGGTGGTGGTGCGGTAATGCCGCACGCCCTGATATAGCGCCGCAGAGACGTACGCGCAGAAGCGGATTCCCTGGCTACCAACCTGGTCCGCTTCTGCGCTGTCCACACCGAGAGTCTGGAGTGAACAGTGACAAGGATAGAACACGGCGCCGTGAGAGCGCCAGCCCAGGGCATTCCCCGCGGAATGGTGCAGGCCTATAGCTGTGCGAGTGTCTGCTGTGCCCTGTGCGGGGACAGCCCGGGCAGCATCGACTACGAGGAGTACTGGACCCCTGAGGACGCCGTGCTGAACGCGGCCGCCGCTCAGGGCTGGCGGGTTGGCCGGGTGGGCGGTTGTGGTGCTCAGCGTGCGCGCCAGTACTGACGTGCGCGGCCGAGGGGCATGTGTTCAGTGGGTGGCGCCGCCCGGTCACCCGGGATGGGCAGCGGGCGGGCAGTGAGTACCGGCACTGCCGCCGGTGCTGCCAGCACGAGGACCGCCCAGCCAGACCGCTGATCAGCGCCCGTTCTGGGTGGGGTAAGTCCGCCGCGCTGCTGCCCGGGCTGCTGGTGGGTGCCGGGATCGACGCGGACAGGGGGGTGGCGTGATGCGCGAGCCCCTGGCGCCGCTGGACTCCGAGCCAGTCAGCGTGCACGCCCCGTTCATCACCTCCCCCGGCAGCCGGTACCGCCACGAGTACGCCCAGGAGCGCCGGGCGGCACTGCTCGCGGCCCTGGACGGGGTGGCGCTGGGTGCCTATGACCAGCGCATCCTGCGCTGGCTGGCCGGACAGGAACTGCCCACCGTGGCGGTGGTGGTCTCGCTGCTGTGGCGGGCCCGCCATGCCGTCATCCAACAGTCTCACCGGGGTGGGGGTGAGTCCCGTGGCTGACCACTCACCTGGTGCCCTGGTGCTGATCGGGCTGGTGGTGCTGGCCGGGCTGGGTGTCCTGGCCGCATTCCGCAGCGGCGCCCGAGGCGCCTACAAGGTCGCACGTCAGACCCAGGAGGTCACCCGGATGGGCGGCACCCTGACCCGGGCACTGGCCACCGCCACCGTGATCACCGGGATCCAGTGGGCAGTGGTGGCCCTCACGACCGACCCACGCGCCTGGGCGGTGGCACTCGGGGTGCCCGCGCTGTTCGCCGGAAGTGTGATCGCCCGCCTGTTCTCCGTCACCGAGATCGTGCACAGCAGCACAGGGGCCCGCCGATGACCACCCCGGCCATACATCGCGCGCCGGGGGATGCCCGGTGTGTGCCGCTGACCCCAGGGCAGCGCGTGGCGCGGGACCCCGGCCTGCCCGCTGCTCACCATCGCACCACGACCCGGACCGAACCTGAGGGGAGAGCTGCGTGATGAACCCCCAACAGCCCGACCAGCCCGTCAACGCCCAGCCCGGCCACGACCACCCGCTGCCCCAGCTTGGCACCGGCCAGCCACCGCCTGATACCGCACAAACCTCCCAGGGGGGAGGCGACGGTGATCCCGTTCCCCACCCCGACGGGCGGCGGGGTGGAGCCAGCGCCGGTGCTGGAAGGGGAACTGGTCAGCGAGCAGGACTACGCCCGGCGGCCGATGCCGGTAGTGCTGCCCTTGTGGCTGCGCTCCCGGGACACCGCGCTAGGCACGCTGCGCTAGGCACGCTGCGCTGGGCTGCAGAGTATGGCGGGCGGCATGTGGCCTTTCACGCCTGGCGCACCCCGGCCTACGGGCTGGCGCTGTCCTGGTGGACCCTGCGCGGCGCCGCCCGGGCCATCGCCGCCGGGTTCGGCTGGGTGAGCGTGCGCGGCGAGTACCGGCCGCTGATCACCGCCGCCCGGGACGTCAAACGCTGGGACCTGGTCCGGGACCTGATCACCGAACGCCGCGCGCTAGCCCGGGTCCGGATGAAGACCACGGCCTGGCTGACCCTGTCCGGGGGATCGGCCGGGGCTGCCGGGTTCGTCCTGGCCGGGCCGGTGTTCGGCTGGTGTGCCCTGGCCGGAGCCGGGGTGGGTGCGCTGTGGATCGGCCGCCCCCGCACCGCCCCGGTCCTGCCGGTGGGCCCAGCACTGCCGGTGGCACTGGAGCTTTCGGCGGACATGCTCACCGACGCCCTGCGCGCCGCCGGGCTCGTCAAAACCGACGCCACACCCCAACTGGTCACCCCACCCCTGCGCGACGGCCACGGGTGGGCCGTCACCCTCGACCTGCCCCGCGGCGGCGGGAAAACCGCTGCCGATGTGATCGCGAAACGGGACACGGTGGCAGCGGAACTGGGGGTGGACGAGATCCAGGTCATTATGTCCCGGGTCCGGGCCGCCGCTGGCGGCCATGCCGGGCGCGTGATGGTGTGGGTGGCTGATGACGACCCGTACCTGGGGGTCCCGAACCCGTCCCCGCTGAGCAAGGCTGAGCAGTTCTCGGTGTGGGACCCGATCCCCTTCGGCCGGGATGCCCGGGGGCGGCGGATCCTGCTGGGGCTGATGTGGCAGTCCATGTTCTTCGGCGGGCTGCCCCGCCGGGGCAAGACCTTCGCCCAGCGCCTGCCTCCGCTGCGGGGGTGCTCGATGCCTACGTGCGCCACTACGTCGCTGATGGCAAGGGTGGCGCGGACTGGCGGCCGATGCGCGGGGTGGCCCACCGCCTGGTCATCGGCGCTGAGGACGAGGCCATCGAGGGGTTCCTGGCGATGCTGGATGAGCTGATCACGGAGATGGGGAGGCGGTTCGCGGTGCTCGGGACGCTGCCGACGTCGGTGTGCCCGGAGGGCAAGCTGACCCCGGAGATCAGCCGCCGCTACGGGATGCCGGTCATTTTCATCACCATCGACGAGCTGCAGGAATACCTCTCCGCGATGCCCGCACCGGTTAAGGAGGAGACTGTGGAGAAACTCGCCCGCCTGGCCCGGCGGGCCCCGGCGGCGGGGTTCATCCTCAACGCCGCGTCCCAGCGCCCGGATGCCGACAGTGTGCCCGCGAAGCTGCGGGAGATCATCACTTACCGGTACTGCACCCAGGTCGTGGACCGCACCTCCTCCGACATGGTCCTGGGCAAAGGCAAAGCCGCCCAAGGCGCCGACGCCTCCATCCTCTCGGAAGATCACAAGGGGGTAGGGGTCCTGGTCACCGGACCCGGGTCGTTCGAGATCGTCCGCTGCGACTACATGGATCTCCCCACCTTCGCCCAGGTCTGCGCCCACGGCCGGGCGCTGCGGGTGGCAGCCGGGACGCTGACCGGGGACGCCGCCAGCGACACGGTGGCCGCCGCGGAAGCGGCCGGGGTGCAGATTCCCACCGTGCTGGCTGATGTGCTCTACGCGATGCACGGGGTGGAGCGGATGCACACCTCCACCTTGCTGGCCCGGCTGGTCAACATGGACGAGGACAGCTACGGCGACTACACGCCCGGGCGCCTGGCCGAGGAACTCGAACGCGCCGGAGTCACCCGATCCGGACGGCAGGTCAAAGTCGAGGGGATCAACCTGGCCGGGTACCGCCGGGCCGATCTCGAAGCCGCTGTGCCCGCCGGGGCCACTCTTCCCACTATCCCCAATCCGGTTACGGATGGTGACGGGTAGAGGGGGAGGGGTCTACCACCGCCCTCTACCCGCACCCGCCTGCGCACCGGTGGGTAGCGGGGGCCCGCTACCCGGGTAGACCCCCCGGGTAGCGGGCTGCGACCTGTGTTGGCGGCCACGAGATCCTGAACGCAGACGGCCAAGTTCCTGAACGGTGACGGTCAGCGGAACTGAACGCTGGCGGCCATCGGATCTGCCCGACACGATCTTGACCGTTCCTCGCCCGGTTCC
>JBOHFG010000288.1:0-43550 GCA_050699575.1 Pseudonocardiaceae bacterium | reverse complement strand
GGGGGCAGAGCTCTGATCTTCAAGGAAGTCCGGGCGGGCCGCCCTTACCCGGAGCACGGATTGTCGACCAAGGACTGGGCGCAGATCCCGCCGCAGCAGGTGCACTTGGCGGAGCTGGTCACCACTGGTGCCAAAAACGACACCACATGTCACTTTCGGCACCTAAACCGTGATCATGAGGTCGCGCACCACAGCGTCGGCGAGGAGGCGACCGCGGCGAGTGAGTACCAGGCGGCCAGCCGGGGTGCCGGTGAGCAGACCATCGCTGACCGCGCGATCAGCGGCCGCCTGACCGGGGCGATGAAGCACCTCCACGGGCAGCCCGTCAGCCAGCCGCAAGCCGAGCATCACCTGCTCGGTGTACCGCTCCCCTTCACTGAGCACCTCACGCCCAGCCGCTGAGGAGCGACCGGCCTCCAGCGCGGCGGCGTAGCGCGCTGGGTGCTTGACGTTCCACCACCGCACTCCACCGACATGAGAGTGTGCGCCCGGGCCGGCGCCCCACCAGTTCCCACCGGCCCAGTAACCGAGGTTGTGCCGGCACCGGGACCCGGGACCAGCGGCCCAGTTAGACACCTCGTACCAGTGCAGGTCCGCGGCCGACAGCGCGGCGTCAATCTGCTCGTAACGCTCGGCGAGCACGTCGTCATCCGGCGCGGATAGCTCCCCGCGGGCCACCCGGCGAGCGAGCGCAGTTCCCGGCTCGACGACCAGGGCGTAGGCCGATACGTGGTCAACCCCGGCCATCAGCACCGCGTCCAGGGAGGCCGCCAGGTCGTCGCAGGTCTCCCCCGGTGTGCCGTAGATCAGATCCAGGCTGACGTGCTTGAGCCCGGCAGCGCGGGCCTCAGTCGCCGCGGAAACCGGGCGGCCCGGGGTGTGCACCCGGTCCAGCGTGGCCAGCACGTGCGGCGCGGCGCTCTGCATCCCTAGTGATACCCGGGTGTAGCCGGCCGTCACGATCCCGGCGAAGAACTCCGGTGAGGTGGACTCGGGGTTGGCCTCGGTGGTCACCTCGGCACCCGGGGCCAGGCCCAGCGAGGCGCGGATGGCGTCGAGCACCGCGGCCAGGCCGCTGACGCCGAGCAGCGACGGGGTGCCGCCGCCGACAAACACCGTGTCAGCCGGCACCGCCCCGCCGAGCACGTCGACCGCGAGGTCCAGCTCCCGGCGCACTGCATCCAGCCAGGTGGACGGCGAGGTGGCCAGCTCCCCCGGGGTGTAGGTGTTGAAGTCGCAGTAGCCGCAGCGGGTGGCGCAGAACGGCACATGCACATACACCCCGAACGGTGCCTGACCCAGGCCGTGCAGCGCCGCAGCGGGCAACGCGCCATCCGGCGGAGCCGGGTCACCGAGGGGGAGGGCAACCACGTGA
This sequence comes from Pseudonocardiaceae bacterium, assembly GCA_050699575.1. Classification (GTDB taxonomy): domain Bacteria; phylum Actinomycetota; class Actinomycetes; order Mycobacteriales; family Pseudonocardiaceae. Next base: position 42,175 of record JBOHFG010000288.1, on the reverse strand, counting down.
GCATTGTCCCAATATCCGAACGTGGGTGGTCGAGACGGGGCGCAGATGGCACTCTGGGGGAATGGCCACGCTCGGACTCCTCCTGGTGGCCCGTCGCCATGTCGACTATGTCCGGATTTCCAGCGCGCTGTGCCGCCCGATGAGCTGACGCCCCACTGTTCCAGCCGGCGCCGGGAACCCGGCCACAGGATGACCTGGTCACAGCCTCCCGCACGCCGGTGCTCCTTAACGGAGGCACCCCGATGTCCCCACCAACCCGCCGAACACCCACAGGCCGTGGGGAGGGCCAGTGGGCCCTGGGCCATTTCGAGCCGCTCAACCCCAACGAGCGGACCAAAAAGGACGACGACGGGCTCAACGTCCGACGCCGGATCGAGACGATCTACGCCCAGCGGGGCTTCGACTCGATCGACCCCGCCGACCTGCGCGGCCGGTTCCGCTGGTGGGGGCTCTACACCCAGCGCCGGCCCGGCATCGACGGCGGCCGCACCGGCACCCTGGAGCCCGAGGAGCTCGACGACTCCTACTTCATGATGCGGGTGCGCATCGACGGTGGCATGCTGAGCACCGAGCAGCTGCGGGTGCTCGGCGAGATTTCCCGGCTCTACGCCCGCGACACCGCCGATATCACCGACCGGCAGAACATCCAGTACCACTGGATCCGGATCGAGGACGTGCCCGCGATCTGGGCGCAGCTGGAGGCCATCGGGCTGTCCACCACCGAGGCCTGCGGGGACTGCCCCCGAGTCGTGCTGGGCTCCCCGGTCGCCGGCATCGCCGTCGACGAGATCATCGACGGCACCCCGGCGATCGAAGAGATCACCCGCCGCTACATCGGCAGCCCCGAGTTCTCCAACCTGCCCCGCAAGTACAAGACCGCGATCTCCGGGCAGCAGGACGTTGCGCATGAGGTCAACGACATCTCTTTCGTCGGCGTGGTGCACCCCGAACACGGGCCAGGTTTCGATGTGTGGGTCGGCGGCGGGCTGTCCACCAACCCGAAGATCGCGCAGCGGCTGGGCGCCTGGGTGCCGCGTGATGAGGTGCCCGAGGTCTGGGCCGCGGTGACCGGACTGTTTCGTGACTACGGCTACCGGCGGCTGCGCCACCGCGCCCGGATCAAATTCCTCATCGCCGACTGGGGCGCTGAGCGATTCCGCGAGGTGCTGGAAACCCAGTACCTGCACAGCACACTCCTCGACGGCCCCGCCCCGCCGCCGCCGCCCGCGCCGATCGACCACATCGGCGTGCACCGCCAGCACGACGGCAAGTACTACGTCGGAGTCGCCCCGGTGGCCGGGCGGGTCTCGGGCGCGACGCTGGTCGGTGTGACCAAGGCCGTCGAGCGAGCCGGGTCTACCCGGGTTCGGCTGACCCCGTACCAGAAGCTCGTCGTGCTCGACGTCGCCGAGTCCGAAGTGGACGGTCTGGTCGCCGAGCTGGGCCGGCTCGGGTTACACGCCGACCCCACCCCGTGGCGGCGCTCAGTAATGGCCTGCACCGGCATCGAGTTCTGCAAGCTTGCCATCGTGGAGACCAAGCACCGGGCGGGAACACTGGTCGACGAGCTGGAGGCGCGCCTCGCCGACGTCCAGTCCACCCTGGACACCCCGGTATCGATACACCTCAACGGCTGCCCGAACTCCTGCGCCCGAATCCAGGTCGCCGACATCGGGCTCAAGGGGCAGCTGGTCATCGACGCCGAGGGCAACCAGGTCGAGGGCTTCCAGGTGCACCTGGGCGGCGGACTCGGGCTGGACAGCGGGTTCGGCCGCAAGCTGCGCGGGCACAAGGTGACCTCCGCTGAGCTGGCCGGCTACGTGGAGCGGGTGGTCCGCGGTTACGCGCGGCAGCGGGTGCCGGGCGAGCGGTTCGCGCAGTGGGTGGCCCGCACCGACGAGGGGACCCTGCGATGACCGAGGTCAGAGCGGTTCCGTTCTACTGCCCGTACTGCGGTGAGGAGGACCTGCGGCCCGCGGAAGAGCCGGACACAGCCTGGCGGTGCGCGGACTGTCAGCGAGTGTTCGTGGTGCGCCTGGTGGGACTCGCAGTTCGGGAGGTGGCACGATGACTGCCGGCTTGGCACAGCTCGCCCAGCAAGCCGGGCGCGAGCTGGCGGCTGCCCCGGCACAGAAGATCCTTCGCTGGGCGGTGCACACCTTCGGTGCCCGGTTCGCGGTGGCGTCCTCCATGCAGGACGCGGTGCTGGTGCACCTGGCATCGCAGGTCGCGCCGGGTGTCGACGTGCTGTTCCTGGACACCGGTTACCACTTCGCCGAGACACTGGGTACCCGGGACGCAGTGGCGGCGTCCTACGAGGTGAACCTGATCACCGTGGTACCCCAGCAGACCGTCGCCGAGCAGGACGCCTCGCATGGACCCCAATTGCACGACCGAAACCCCGACCGGTGCTGCAAGTTGCGCAAGGTGGCGCCGCTGGACCGCGCACTGGCCCGCTACGACGCCTGGGCCACCGGGCTGCGCCGGGCCGAGGCGCTGACCAGGGCCGCCACGCCGGTGGTGTCCTACGACGCCAGGCGGGGCAAGGTGAGGGTGGCCCCGCTGGCGGCCTGGAGCGATCAGAACGTCGAGGACTACATCGCCGAGCACGGCATCCTGGTCAACCCGCTGCTGACCGTCGGTTACCGGTCGATCGGTTGCGCCCCGTGCACCCGGACGGTCGCCGCTGGGGAGGACCCCCGGGCTGGGCGCTGGGCTGGTTCGGCCAAAGCCGAATGCGGGATCCACCGTTGAGCCGGGGGGCCACCGTCTGGCTGACCGGGCTGTCGGGGGCGGGCAAGACCACCATCGCCGACGCCGTCGCTGGTGCGTTGCGCGCTGCTGGCCGGGAGGTCGAGGTGCTCGACGGTGACGAGTTGCGCCGCAGCCTGTCCGCCGGGCTGGGTTTCTCCCGCGCAGACCGCGATACTCACGTCCGCCGGGTCGGGTTCGTGGCCGAGTTGCTCGCCCGACACGGTGTCGTCGCGCTGGTCCCGGTCATTGCCCCCTACGCGGCCACCCGCGATGAGGTGCGCGCCCGGCACGACGCGCGCGGCACCGGTTATCTGGAGGTGCACGTGGCCACCCCGCTGGCCGAGTGCGCCCGCCGCGACGTCAAAGGCCTCTACGCCCAAGCAGCAGCCGGCAAGCTCACCGGATTGACCGGCGTAGACGACCCCTACGAAAACCCAGAAAAACCAGACCTCCGCCTCAACACCGACATCCCCACCGCGGTGCAGCACATCCTCAACCTACTCACCCAAAGGGGCATAACGTGACCGCAATCCTGACCCGCATTCAGCGGGGTAAACAGCACCCGAATAACCCCGCTGAGCCCGCTGAATGCGGGATGTCCAACTTGGAGTCTGAAGCGGTGCATGTTATGCGGGAGGTGGTTGGGGAGTGTGATCGGGCGGTGTTGTTGTTCTCTGGGGGGAAGGACTCTGCGGTGTTGTTGCATCTGGCATTGCGCGCCTTTCACCCAGCGCCGCTGCCGTTTCCGCTGCTGCACGTGGACACCGGGCACAACTTCCCCGAAGTGATCGCCTATCGGGACCAGCTGGTCGCGCAGCTGGGCCTGCGGCTGCACGTGGCGGCCGTGCAGGACTGGATCGACAACGGGCGGCTGACCGAGCGCCCGGACGGTACCCGCAACCCGTTGCAGACCGTCCCGCTGCTGGACACGATCACCGAGCAACGCTTCGACGCCGTCTTCGGCGGCGCCCGGCGCGACGAGGACCGGGCCCGGGCCAAGGAGCGCATCGTCAGCCTGCGCGACGCCTTCGGCGGCTGGGATCCGCGCCGGCAACGCCCGGAGCTGTGGAATCTCTATAACAGCCGGCACACCGCTGGTGAGCACGTCCGGGTCTTCCCGCTGTCCAACTGGACCGAGCTGGACATCTGGCACTACATCGCGCGGCGCGCGGTGCCGATCCCCGGCATTTACTACGCGCACGAGCGGGAGGTGTTCGCCCGGGACGGGATGTGGCTGACCGCCGGTGAGTGGGGCGGCCCGCGGCGCGGGGAACGGGTGCTCACCAAGTCGGTGCGCTACCGCACCGTCGGGGACGCCTCCTGCACCGGCGCGGTGGAGTCCACCGCCGCGACCACCGACGAGGTGATCGCCGAGGTGGCCACCAGCCGGATCACCGAGCGCGGCGCCACCCGGGCCGACGACCGGCTCTCCGAGGCCGCGATGGAGGACCGCAAACGCGAGGGCTACTTCTGATGGCTTCGCAAGTGTCTCGACCCCGCGAGCAGGTCTCGATGCCGATGAGCTTGCTGCGGCTGACCACCGCGGGCTCGGTGGACGACGGGAAATCCACGCTGGTCGGGCGGCTGCTGCACGACACCCAGTCAATCTTGTCCGACCAGCTGGCCGCCGTAACCCGCGCGACTGAGGCTCGCGGCGGTGCCTCGGTGGACCTCGCGCTGCTCACCGATGGGCTCCGCGCCGAGCGGGAGCAGGGCATCACCATCGACGTCGCCTACCGGTATTTCGCCACCCCGACCCGCACGTTCGTGCTGGCCGACTGCCCCGGGCATGTGCAGTACACCCGCAACACCGTCACCGGGGCCTCCACCGCCGAGCTCGCCGTGGTGCTGGTCGACGCGCGTCACGGCCTGCTGGAACAGACCCGGCGCCACCTTGCCGTCGCCGCGTTCCTGCGGGTGCCGCAGGTGGTGCTTGCGGTGAACAAGATGGACCTGGTGGACTTCGACGAGCCGACGTTTCGCCGCATCGAGTCGGAGTTCGCGGTGGTGGCTGGTTCGTTAGGTGTGGTCGACGTGGTGTCCGTGCCGGTGTCGGCGCTGCACGGTGACAATGTCGCGGTGCGCAGCGCGCACACCCCGTGGTATCAGGGCCCGACGCTGCTGGAGCACCTGGAGACGGTGCCCACCGGGCGGGAGGCGGTGAGCGAGCCGATGCGCTTCCCGGTGCAGCTGGTGTTGCGCCCCCGCACCGCTGCGCATCCGGACTACCGGGGTCTGGCCGGCCGCCTCGCCTCCGGGGTGCTCGCGGTCGGCGATGACGTCATTGCGCTGCCCTCAGGCGGGCGCTCCACCGTCACCGGCATCGACACCCCCGACGGCCCGGTGCGGCGGGCCACCGCTGAGGACTCGATCACCGTGCTGCTGCGCGAGGAGATCGACGCCGGGCGCGGCGAGGTGCTGGCCCACCCTGGGCAGGCGCCGTTGGTGGTCATGGAGCTTTCCGCGGACCTGTGCTGGCTGGCTGACCGTCCTTTGCACGTCGGCGCGCGGGTGCTGGTGAAATACGGCACCCGGACCGTCCGGGCGATCATCACCGAGCTGACCGGACGGCTGGACCTGCACACCCTGCGCCACACCGAGCCACCCGCCGCGCTGGAACTCAACGAGATCGGCGGGGCCCGGATCCAGCTGGCCGAGCCGCTGGCGGTGGACTCCTACGCGGTGAATCGGCACACCGGCGGCTTCCTGGTCATCGACACCGCCGACGGCAACACCCTTGCTGCCGGCTTGGTCGGACCTCTAGACGCCGCGTGACACAATCCGGTCGTCATCCCGGTCACCACATTGGGGAGCCATCGTCAGTCTTCGGTGGGGTCGGGAACCACGCCGAAGTCATCGTTCAGAGGGCCGGAGAGTTGCTTGACCAGGTCCGGAGACGCGTGGATGGCGGCGGTAGCCTTCCACTCTCGGACCGTCTCGGATACCAGCGTCCACTGCCCTAGCTCGGCTGAAGCGTGAAACGCCCGGATGAAATCAGTCACGAACTGAGCTCGGTCTTGCTCTGGCAGGACGTCTGACCAGGGGAACTCATCAATGAGCGCGGCGGCCACAGCCTGCGGTCCCAGGTGTACGAGCAGGTTCCGCAGTGCGCGGGCGGCTGTCATCGCCCCCTCTGCTGTGGAACTGGCTCGATCTTCACGGGTGAGCAGCAGCGCCCTCCTAGTCGTTCGGGGGGTGGGCTGTCCCCGGGCCAGCCAGACGTGGGCACTGTGCTGGTTGCATGTCTCCGACGACGCAGAAGGAGCTTGATCGCCGAAAGTGAGGCGATCTTTGTTGCGTTCGGACCTGCGCGCTGGTTGTGGTAGTGGTCGCCGCGAGGATCGATGCCTCGTCGGTGACTATCGCCGTCTGGCACACCGACCAAACCCCCGCAGGACCAAATGCGTCTAGGGCAGCGGGTCTCACGGACGGACTATTCTTGCGTTGTGGGTGCGGCAAGTTCCGGTGCGCGTCCCGGATGGGTCAGGGACATCGAGCTGCCGTGCTCGTTGGACGAATTGCGCGGTCCCACCAGTGGTGTCGTCCGGTTGCCGCTGCGCCTGTACTGAGCGGACTCGACCCCAGATCCGTCGAGTGGAACATGGCCGACGACCAACGCAGGGCGCGACTGTACGAGGTCGTGCTCCGCGAGGGCTCACTCGACGATGTCCGGACGCTGGTTGACGGAAGCTTCCCCCGTCCGGATGTGGATGAGCTGTACCTGCCGCCACACGTACGGCGTGCGTGGGAACCACTGGTTGCATCCGCCCCCCGGATCTTTGGCGGTCAGCGCGGCGGAGCTGACCGCCAGATCCCAGGTAGTGGCGGTGTGGCGCCACTGGATAGCGGTCTGTAGCTGGATGAGGTCGAAGGCGGCCAGCACTGCCACCGCCACTGCGGTGACCCCGACGCCGCGCTGGCGGCGGGTGGCGGCACGGCGACTGACCAGGATCAGCTAAGCCTAAGCGGGTGTGGCGGCCGGTTTGCGACCGGTCTGGTCCGCCAACCAGGTCTCGGCTTGTTTCAGCTCAGCACCGCGCAGCAGTAGGCTGCGGTCGCGACTACGGGTTTCCCATTTACGGGCTTGGGTGATCAGCCTGGTGTGCAGGTGAACCCGGGCGAGGTCGGTGTCCAGGACCTCGACGAGCCGGTCGACACCGGCCTTGAAGTCGGTGCCATCCAGGAAAGAAAGCCAGTTCAGCTTGGTCAGCGCCGGCGGGGCATCGTCGTGCGGGGTCTGGCGGGCGAGGATCGGGACGAGGCGCTTGGACTGCTCGGTCGCGTAGTCGAGCTCGGTTCGGCAGATCGTGGAGGCGACCGAGTCTGGGGTGATCACAAACACGACCGCGTCCGCTTCGGTGATGCCGGTGCGGATCTCCTCCCGCCAGCGCGCGGAGGGGGCGATGTCCTCAAGATCAACCCAGACCTCCCGGTTCCGGTCCTGCAATGCCGCGGTCAGCCGCTGAACGAAGAGCAGATCCTCCCGCGCGTAGGACAGGAACGCATCAGCCACGGAGTCCCCCATTACCTTGTGTGACACCAGCAGCGTATCTCCGCCACGGCAGGGCAGACTGAACTACGTGAGTACTCCGTCCGAGCGGATCTTCGCGCACCGTGAGGCTGATGACGGGGTCGAGCTGCGGCACTTCCTGCCCGCTCAGGCTCGGCATCCGATGACGCTGGCTCGGACAGCAGACCGGATCGCGGCCGGAACCGCGCTCCGGGAAGCGGTGGCCGACTTCATCGACGATCTCCGGTGGGCGCGGGATGAGGACGACTTCGCGCGGCGGATCACCGAGCGGCCGCGCAACGTCGATCCGCGCACCGACGCCTATCTCGCCGCACTCGCCGAGCACTTCGCCACCGCACGCGAGACCCCCGCACCACCCTGGGCCGACGAGCCCGGCCGTTTTCTGTCCCGCATCTAATGGCCGCGCTATCCCGGTCTGTGGGCACGTGCCATCGTGGAGTCGCCGACGTCGTTTAGCCGGCGGGGCATCCTGCTCGGCGCAGGCATGCTGAACCGGGTGTAGCAATGCGCCGAGACGAGATCATGAGGGTACTCACCGCTCGGGGTGCCGAACTGGCCGAACATTGATTTCGGGCGCTATGTGCCAGGGCCAAGCAAGTCCCGCTGCACCGCATCTGGCCCATTCGATCAGCTGTGGCACCGTCCGTCTGCCAGAAACATGCACCGTCGTCCGCCGTCGTCACTGCCGTGGCTCACCGGCTCTCGGGAGAACGACCTATCCTGATGGCATGAGTACGGCAGGTTCCGGTGCGCGCCCCGGATGGATTCGGGACGTGGAGCTGCCGCGCTCACTCGGCGAACTGCGCGGCCCCACCAGCGGCGTGATCCGACTGCCATTGCGGCTGTACTGGAGCGGACTTGATCCCAGGGCGGTCGAGTGGTGGCTCGACAAGCCGGCTGACTGCCAATGGCTCTACGAGGTCGTGCTCCGGGAAGGCACTGTGGATGACGTCCGCGAACTCGTGGATGGTGTGACTCTTCTGCGTGTGTGGGACAAACTGTACTTACCGCCACACGTTCGCCACGCCTGGCAGCCGCTGATCGACAGCGCCCGAGCGGCCGCCTGATGCCGCTCGATCCGCTGCAGGAACGGATCATCCGCACTGCGCTCGCGCTGCCACAGGCCCGGACCCTGGCGCTCGCGGGCGGATGTGCTGTGATTGTCCACGGACTGGTGGACCGCAGTACTCGTGACGTGGACCTGTTCACCGAACGGGATGTGGGCGAGACGCTGGAACTGTGCGCGGCCCTCCGGACCGTCCTTACCGAGGCAGCAGACAAGATGCTGGCGTTGTGGGGGCGTGCCGAGCCGCACAACTTTCTGGATGTGGTCATGCTTCGCGGGCGCTACGGCGGTGCCCGGTTGCTTGAGCTCGCCGCAGAAAAGGACCGTGGGTTCACCCTTGCAGCCTTTCGTGAATCGCTCGGGTCGATCAGTCGCATCTCACCCCAGCGTTGGGCCGCTGCTGGCATCGATGAGCATCGCGCAACCCTCATTCACGCCGCTGTCGAGGAATGGCGCATCGAACTGGAGAGTTGAGCAGGTGCGGATACGAAGCGGGCACCTCGTTTGCCCTACAGCCGCACTTCATACCACGACGTTGATCGTCGAAAATGAGGTGTGGCCGTACCGTTCTGCACGGCTATGCCTCAATTTTGGCGATCACTGAGGAGAACCGGGCCCCGGGTGCCAGCTTCCGCTCACCGAAGAACGGACGAGTTATTCCGACCCGATCGCGGCGGTCCTTTCCTGCTGGCCGTCGACGTCACAGCGAGACCGCCACCACACCGACAATGAGTTAACGGCTTGCCCCAGTGCACGCACTACATCCTTTCGGGGGACTCTCACGCATATCGATGTGACGGCGTTGTTCGTGGCCGTATGGTCCGCTGGAATCCGCCAGGGGGAGGTCTTCATGCGCGATCTTGAGTCGACGATACGCAGCCGGGAGCTCGGCGACGGGCTGCCGGGCCATCGAGCAGGCCGAGATGAACGGCGGGCATGCCGCCCACGTGCTCGGCTGGTCACCGAGCAAGGTGTCGCGGCTGATGGCCGGCAAGCGCAACGCCAGCGAGGTGGACGTCGCGGCCATCCTCGGGATGTGCTGGGTGACGGGCCAGGAGTGCGACCGGTTGCTCGAGCTCTGCCAGGAGCGCAACACCCCGGGCTGGCTGCAACAGTACGGCTCGCGGCTGCCCACGCAGCTCATAACGCTGATCAACCACGAGGACCAGGCAGTGGTCTACAGCGATATCCAGCCGATGCTGGTGCCTGGCCTGCTGCAGACCGGTGACTACGCCCGGGCGGTGATCAGCCGCGTGGCCAATGTACCGGCGGAGGAGGTCGACGATCGGGTGGCCGCCCGGCTGACCCGGCGCAGCCTGTTCAGCCGGGAGCAGCCGGCGCGGTTCACCTTCTACCTGCACGAGTCCGTGCTGCGCACCCCGGTCGGTGGGCCGGCGGTGATGTCCGGGCATCTGCACCACTTGCTGCAGATGGCGGTACGCCCGTACATCACCCTACGGGTGATCCCGGCCGCGTTCGGCGCGCACGCCGCGTCGGCTGGACCGTTCATTCTCCTGGAATTCGCCGAGTTTCGGCCGGTGGTGTACCTGGAGGGCGAGACCTCGTGCTTGTTCCTGGAAAAGAAAGAGGAGGTCGCCGCCTACCGGCTCATCCTCCGGGCGCTGGCCGAGACCACGCTGGGCGAGAGAGAATCCAGGGAGCTGATTGCCACCGTGGCAACCGAACTCTACGCCGACCGAGAGGACCCTGATGAGCGCGCCTGAGCCGGACGGCATCGTCTGGCACACCAGCAGCTACAGCGGAAGCGCCTGCGTCGAGGTCGGCTGGCGGACCAGCAGCTACAGCGGACACGGCAGCGACTGCGTCGAGGTCGCGCCCGCACCGGCCGGTGTCCTGGTGCGCGACTCCAAGAACGTCGCCGGCCCCGCGCTGGCCGTCACCACTACGGCCTGGCGGGCCTTCCTCACCACCGTCACCCCCTGACCCCGCCACTCCCGCGTCCCGACGGTGCTCCCGGAAGGCACTGCCGATGACATCCCCGCGCGGTACGGAAACTGAGCGAGCACCTGCGCGCACTCACTGCCGGGGCGAAGTGGCAACCGTGTTAGGGGTGGGCGTGACGCCGTCGTCGCTGGTGTCCACGACACGGAACGGCCATGGGAACGTGCTTCTCGCGCTGCTGCGTAAGTTGGGGCAGGTGTGAGCTACTTGCGGTAACCTTATAGCCCGGATCTGAGGTTCTCATGATAGCCAAGTCTGCTGAGGACGCCCTCGACACGCTGACCGTCCGTGCCGTGGGTCCTGCCACATACGCGGGACGTATCTTCCTGAGCGAGCGCGCTCGTATAGCCTCCGGGCTGCAGGCAACGTTGGAACGTGTCGGATTCTCCATCGTTAGTGGACGCCGCCGTGTTGGACGTCTGCCGCGTGAGATTGCAGAGGCGGTGCGACTGGATTTTGTAGGGTTTCGGGAGGGTTCCGCGGTATTGGAGCTACAACGCCCAAGCCAAGACATTACCGATGATCTCTTGTCGGATTCGTTCGCCGCGTTAGCCAAGGGCCTTGAAGAGCTGAGCGAAGACCCGACAGCGCTTCCCCAGTACTTCGATCTACCGATCGTCAACGGCCTGGTTACATTATGCGGGGGCATAAGCAGGAGAAATGTAAACCGTATCGAGTTTTTCTCTGGCGACCACCTCCGCTTCGTACTTGATTCTAGGATGCGCACATCGTTGAAGCGGACCCAGAAGATGTCTTCACAATAAAAAATCACCGTTGTCGGTAGGCTTCATATGGGAGATTTTGATCCGATGAGCCTACGGTGTCGAATTGACACGCACGCCGGTAGCATCTGCTGCGATCTTGACGACGAGCTCAAGGAAACAGTCTTCGATCTCTTGAACGAGTTGGTGATGGCGGGCGACGTCGCCGAACTCCAACCAGACGCACTCACGGTTCGAGTGCTGCATCTGGCTGAGATTTCAAGTATTGAGACTGCGCGGTCCAGAAGTCTCGACAGTCTCGCAGAGGAGCAAGGGGTACAGCCTTTGGATAGCATTGGACAACTACGTGGCGAAGACATCGAAGACTTCGACGAATTCGTGCGAATTATTCAGTCGGCACGGTGAGCTAATTGCAGACATACGTCGTTGTAAATACGGACGTCTTCTCTTACTTGTGACAGGGCCGAAACCAAGCAGATCGATACGAAGCGGCGCTGAGAACACCATTCCTGTTCTGTCTTTCACATCTATAGCCGAGATCTACTTTGGCGCGTACAGCGCCAACTAGGGCAACTAGCGTTTGCGCCAACTCGAAGCGGCTGTCCGGCCATATCTCGTGGTTCCCTGGGACCCAGAGATCGCAAAACTGTGGGGAAAGCTCAAGACTCAAGCGCGCAGTCAAGGACACCCGCTCGGTCAGAACGAATATGGGAACGACCCCTGAATTTGCGCGACTGCGATCCGCTACGACGCACAGCTGCCCACAAACAACGTCAGACACTTCGAGACAACATCCAACCTGAGATTCCTCAATGCGTAGATCCACCAGCCGCCGGACAATAAGTAGCCGCTGACGCTGCGGTCCGGGCTTTTCTACGACACCCGCCAGGCCGCGGAACTCGGAGTGCTCTGGTCGGCCAGCTGGTCCTGCAGCGTCGCGTGCCGGAACTGGTAGACACCTCCGACGGTGCGCAGCACGCCTCGCTCCCTGGCGTCTTCGAGGAACGGCAGGAGACTGACGGCTGGCACGTGGCCGCAACGCCGGAGTTGACGCCAGGCCAGGGTAGTCGGCCAGATCTCGGGATAAATAAGCGCGACCCCAAGGCCGACCCCAAGACCGACCCCAAGGCCGAACCCGACCGCGAGCCCGACCCCGTGCCCGAGCACGCGCCCAACCACGAGCCCGACCCCGAACCCGGCTCCAAATCCACTCATGAGCCCGGCCCCGAGCCCGGCCATTCGGTCGTTGCGCCAGATCTCGCAGGGACCCAGTGGACTGCCCTCGCTAGCGCCGCCTTCGATGAACATTTTTATGAGTACGTACCCGATCCCGAACACAAGCCCGAACCCGATCCCGAACACAAGCCCAGACATGAGCCCGGATGCAGGCCAGTATCCCAGTCCGAGCCCGACCACGAATCTGGTCCCGAGCCCGACCACGAGCCCTTTCCGCAGAGCCTGACGCGAGATGGCGACACGCCAGTTGGCAACCCTGAACCGTCGAGGCTCTCCGCCCCCGAGCCGGTATATGAGCCCGACCCCAAGCCCGATCACGAGCCCGATCACGAGCCCAAGCCCGAGCCCGGCCACCGGCCCGGACACACACTTGACCACGATGCCGAGCCCAGACACGAGCCCAACCACGATGCCGAGCCCGAGCCCGTTCACGAATCCGGCTCCGAACCCATACGCGAGTCCGACCCCAAGTCCGGCCCCGAGCCCACACGTGAGCCCTACCACGAGCCCGTACGCAGGCCCGACCATAAGCCCGTCCACGAGTCCGATCCCGATCCCGTACACGAGCCCGAACACGAGTCCGGTGGCGAGGATGCGTGGGGTGACCGGAGCCCAGCCGGGGATGCGCCACCAAGCGAGATCGCGCTCCTTGCCCATCTTTCGGGCGATGCAGGTGAGCGTTTGGCGGGCCTGTTCCTCGCTGTATCGGGGTGCTGGTCGGCCCGGCCGGGGAGTGTAGGCGGCAGGCAGGACGCGGGCGATGAGATGCCGCTCGATGGCTTCGGTGCTGTGGGTCGCACCGAGCAGTTCGCCGACGTCGTCGCCGGCCTGGTAGGTGTCGCGCAGGAGGGTGAGGGTCAACGGGGTGGACAGTCCGCGCGCCAGCACACCATCGGGCTGCTCGCGCAGCTGGGCGAGTAGCCCCGACCAGCCGGCCGGGGCCGGCCCGGCGCGGGCCCGCTGCAGGTAGTCCACTGCTTGCGGTCCGGTGACGTCGTGCAGGTGCACCGCAACGGCTCCGACCAGCCACGCCTCGGAGGCTGCCTGCACCATCTCCTTGCTGCGGGTGAGCACCACGACACGGAACGGGGCATCGCTCAGGGCTTGCAGCACGACTGGACGCAGTGCCTCGTCCATCTCGTCGAGCCCGTCGAGGATGAGCGCGACCTTGTCCCGCGCGGCGACCAGCGCCGCGGCGTCGGCATCACCGCGGTGTTGCTGGAACGACGGGTAGGTCGCCACCAGCTGGTCACGCAACCAGTCCTGCACCGAGGTGGTGTTCGGGTCCCAGCCGTGCCCGGGGAACAGCACCGGTACCGGCACCCGGGCCCGCTCGATGTCATTGAGACTATCGCGGTGGGCCAACACGTCGAGCACAAGCAGGACCGCCGCGCCGCTTTTACCGGCACCCGGTTCACCGACCACGACAATCCGCCCGGAGGCCAGCCCGGCGAACAGCTCATGCAGCTCCCGGCGCCCGCCACCGGCTCGCAGATCCTCCTCGGTGATCATGACGTGGCCGGGCAGCGGCGGGAACGCCGGTGACACATCCGGTGCGCCGACGGCAGCCGCCACCGGACCCGCCACGTCCAACTCGTTCAGTGACCAGCGGATCGGGATCGGCGCCGGCGTCACCAACCGCCGCTCGCCAGCCGCCTTGCGCCACTGCCCGTATACCGCCTGGGCCAACAGCGTAGCCAGGACATCCACCGGCCGGGAATCAGCGGAGCGACGCCCGCTTTCCTGTTCAAGCGAGAGCACAATAGTGACCAGGGTCAGGCCGATTCCCAGGGCGGTGAGACCATTGCTGCGCTCAGTTGAGGGGAGGAAACGGAAGACGCACACCAGGCCCACGATGCCACCCATCAGCACCAAGCCCACAACGATGCGCAGCCGGTACCGGGTCCACCTGCCCATGACCCGAAGTATGACAGATTGCCACTATCCGGTGACGTTCCGTGTCCGGCCGTCGCGAGATTCAACACAGGCAAGGGAGGGACTACAGGGCTGTCACATGGTCTTCGGTGGCGCCAGGTACCGAAGCGAGGGACAAGCAGCGGTCAAAAGTGACGAAGCGCCCGTCGTGCAACGCCGCCAGGACGAGCAGGTAGGCGTCCGTCACCTGACGTGGACCCAGACTTCCTGAAGTAGTTTCTTAATCAAGCTCTGATACGACGCCCGCGCGTCATTCACATGAACATCTTGTGGATATCATGGACATTCGACGGACCGGGTGGTGCCAGAACAGGGCACACATCATGTTCGCTCAGTGTTGAGCACATCGCTACCCTAGGTGGCCGCTCGTGGGCCGGAGCGGACTGTGGTCTGCCCACTTTCTCTGCCGAGCTTGGCCCCGGACACGCATGCCGCCAAGTGGAACCTGCTCAGAAAGCTCGCGGACCGCTAAGTGGAACTTTGTGCGGAGGCGACGGGCAGATCGATCGACGTTCATGACCTAGCTCGGCAGCGCACGCGTCGCTCGGGTTCGTCCTCCCGGAGCCGGTCGATCAGCGCGTTGGAGACAACTGCACCTCGACGCGGTAGGGACAGAAGCCGTGACGTTCCGTCCCACGGTCCTCGGGCGGACGATGCTGTCCCGTCAACGCCTGACGAGCGAGATCCGACAGCACTTCCCTGGCCGTGCGCTTCTCGCGCCGTGCCCGCTCCTGAACCGCGAGCAGAACATCGTCATACGACTCAGCGTCGTGCGTATGCACGTGATGTTAGCGCACCGACGTCTCGTGCACCGAAACTGTCAGTCCGTGCTGCGAGCATCCCCATCATGGATCAAGAGCGGGAGGAACTGCGCGGGCGCTGCATCCACTCCTGTCCGGTGAGTGCGCTGCGGCGCATCGGTGTGCACCTCCTGCCTACAGGTCACCGACCCCATTTCACCGCCGTGATCGCTTCGGACGACGAAGACGAACTACGCCGGCTGCTTGCCTGCTTGGGTCCGCCCCGGGAGAATCATGACGGCACGCTCGCACCGCCAGGTCAGAGAGGAGGAGATCGTGATCATCGTTGACATCGCCGCTGATCTCAATGATGAGGACGACACCGGTCTCGTCTGGACGTTCCTCGATGAGGCGCGCGACCCTGCGATCGTCGTGCCCGGTGCCATCGTGGTCGCGGGTGATGCGGAAGCGCCAGCAGTCGCTGAGGTTATTGACCTCGTTGACAAACCGGCAGGCACGATCGTTCACCTGCGCCTGCTCCCCGGTACTTTCAACGACTACGAAGCATTGATACAGCGCAGTACGATGCCAGCCTCAGGGGGCGCGCCCACGACGGCCCGGTTACCCCTGCGTTGTGGGTACGGCAGGTCCCGGATGGATCAGAGGCAGCATCGTTCGGCGAAGGAAACTCCGGATCCGCTCGTACTGGGCGTCGGTGGCGGTCACCAGCGGCGGCCGTACGTACGGGGAAAGCCAGGGAGCCGGGCGGCCAGCGCGGCCTTCACGAACGCGATCTCGGTCAACGGCGAGGCACGGCGGGCATCGCTCCACTGGTCGAAGTCCGCCTGTAGCTGGTGAGCGTGCGTGAGATCGTCGCGCTGGACCGCGTCCACAATACGCAGGGGAAGCTCGACGACCGGGCCCCCGCCGCCGGTCACCAGACCGTCGACGCCGAGGTCCGGCAGGTGTGCTCCAGCACGGTCATCACCGACGAAGACCTTCAAGTCTGGCTCCGCGGCCTTGAACTGCCACGTGATGCCGCGGTCCTTTCCCAAGTCTTTCACGCCCCGTAACAAGGGAAACTCCGCGGCGAGTTGCGAGACGATCGAGGGCGTGATGTCAGCCTGGACATGCCGGGGGAAGTTGCAGAGGAACAGCGGGAGATCCGACCGGAGGAGTAGTTGTCGAAAGAAAGCGCAGACACCTTCCTCCGGGGGTGAGGCAAAGAAATAGGGAGAGATGGCCGTTACAGAGTCGGTGTGGGACCGTGCATGGTCCAGGAGGTCGATCGCATCACCGAGCGCGGCCGATCCGACGTGGGCAATGATTTGTCCGGGCCAGTGCTCGCGGCAGAGCTCCAGGACGGCACCGCGCTCGGGCGCTGTCATGTTGAAGAACTCGCCTGACGTCCCGTTGACGAGGATGGTCGTGACCCCCGCGGCGGACAGCAGCGCCAGGTAGCCCCGCAATGCACCCTTGTCCACGGCTCCCGCGGCATCGAAGGGCGTGACGACCGCGACGATCGGCAAGATGATCACACCCCCCCGCTCATCTCAAGCGAGCCGTGGAAGACGCTGCCCTTCTCTCCGGCGGCCATCGCCGGCTCTCCTCGACGCTGATGCCACCTCGAGTGAGCCCTTCGAGCTCCGCACGAACCCGCATCACGTGCGGGCTGTCCCAGCCGAGTTGGCGAGCGATCAGTTGCCGGAGGCTCACCAGGACCCTGTTGGGCGGGCAGGACAGTGCGGTGAAGGCAATTTCCGCATCCGCGTAGGCGGTGTCTGCGTCGGCGAACCGGCCCTGCGCGACGGCGAGGTCCCCCACTGTCACGAGGGCATTGGCCTGCCCCTGCCGGTCACCGATCCGCTGGCTGATCCGCAGGGCCTGGTCGTAGTCGATCCGGGCACCGTCGACGTCGGGCAGCGCCAGCCGGGTCTCCCCCAGGCTGTGCGCCGTGTTCGTCAAGCCCACCAACCCATCCGGAACCGATCGGAACGTCTGCTGCGCATCGGTGTACAGGGTGATGGCCCGATCCCAGTCCCCGGTGACGCGGGCGACGTCCGCCAGGCACTCGAGGGCGTCACCTCGGGCGAGCGGGTTCTCGCCGAGCTCCTCGTGGAGCCGGAAGCCGAGCTGGTAGTGCTCGGCTGCCTCGTCGTAGTCCCCATGAGCCGGAGCACGTCCCCGATCCGCAGGTGGCAGACCGCTTCGCGATCTGGGCGGGGCTGCCTCACCCAGATCCCCAGCGCCTCCTCGTAGGCGCGCAGCGCGGACGGCAGCCGGGCACCTGCCCGCAGCAGGTGGCCGCGTTCCTCGATCAGGTTACCTTCGAGGATGCTTCCGGTCCGCGCTACAGCCAGCGCCTTGTCCAGGTACTCGAGTCCTTCACCGATCCGTCCCGTCCCCCGGAACACGAGGCACGCGGCGGCCACGAGCTCGACGGCCGGCTCCATCGTGTTCGCCAGCGTGGAGATGGCGACTGTGCCTTTCGAGAGTAGCGCGCAGGAGCGGTTCACCTGGCGCACGTTCCCGCACGAGCTCACGAATCGGCGCAAGCACGCGCAGGTGTGCCGGTCTTTTCCACCAGTGACTTCCGCACCAGCACGGCAGTACTCGGGACCACGGCGACATCGTCCAGGAGGATCTCCCCGAGCAGCTCGGTGGTCGCACCGGCCGGGTGCAATGAGAGCGCAAGGAGGACCCGTCGCGAGTCGGCTTTCAATGTGTCGAACGACAGCGAGACCCACACCGCGAAGCTCGAAGCCCGGTCCGGGGAGTCGAAACCCGGAAGGCTGAGCAGGGCGGTACGCGACCGTTGCCATTCCTGTGCCATTCCTGGAGAAAAGTGGTGACTGAGACCTCGCTGAGCCACGCCGCGCTGACCACCAAGGCAAGCGGAAGACCGTCTGCCACCGCGTGTACCTGCGCCAGCGCGTCGCGATCCTTGCTGGTCAGCGATGCGGCGTGACTGCGCAGCAGCGTGCTCAGCAGGGCCTGCGCGTCCGGTGACAGGAACGGGCCGACGCGGACGATCGACTCAGCACCGTTGACCCCCAAGCACTCACTGGACGTGGCGAGGATGCGGCAGTGCCGGCATCAGTCGACGAGATCACGCAGGGATCGTCGGAAATCGTCCGCATCGACAGCCAGTGCCGTCTCCGCGTTGTCCAGGACGAGCACCGCATCCGTGGCACCGAGCGCGTGGACCGTCTCATCCCACGTGGCCACCGGGTCGAGCCCGACGGCTCTCGCCACCGTCGTGGCCAGCGAGCTCCGGACGCTGAGCACGGAGAGATCCACGTAGGCCACGGTGCTCGCGGCAGCTCGGTGGGCACGACCCGCGCGAGCTCGGTCTTGCCTGCTCCCGGCGGCCCGACGAGCGTCACGACGGGGAACTCCGCCAGCTGCCGGTGGATCTCCGCGCGCTCGGCAGCTCGTCCGGTGAAGACGGCAACCGGTGCGGGGACCCGGCGGGGCTTCGCGTGGCTGTTATGGGCCGCTGCCCGCTCGACCTCCCGCGGCACATGACCGGACCGGTTGGCGTCGTCGGAGACGACGACCACCATCACCTCGACCTCTTGGATGGCAGCGACGATCGCCTCGCCGTAGTTGACCCCGGGCACGATGTTCCGCGGCGCGATCCAGCAGCCGATCCCAGCCATCTCCAGCACGTGAACAATGGCCTCGGCCAGCACCCGGTCCGCCGAGGAGTGGCTCACGAAGACGTCGGTCGTCATCGCAGCCAGGACCGCTGGCTGAAGTCCTCATCATCGCCCGGGTCACTGCGGCGCCTGGTCTGTGCCGCCGCTGCTCGGCGCTCCCGAGCGATCTGCTCCCGCTGCTCGGCGAACTGTCGTTCGCCCTCCGCCGCAAGCCGCTCACGTTCGTCATCGCTGAGTTGCTCGTAACGCTGCGCGAACTGCGCAACTTGCGGGTTGAGCGCTTGGGCGAAGACCGGCGACGTCACAGCCTCCCGCAGGCTCCGCCGTCCCGCCATGATGTCATCGGCGAACTCGCGGAATTCGGAGTTGTCGGTGCGATCTCGCAGCACCTTTAGGCAGTTACGCAGGTGGTGGGACAGGGCAGGGTCGCCACCTGCCACGTCGACCATCGGTCCCTGATCTGGTCGGCTCATGCCGGCACTCCCGGGTGGTCATATCCGCTCGCCGGCAGGGCGTGCTTTTCCATACCATGCAGGCCGCCGAGGAAACCGGCAACCAGACCCACGAAGCCCTGCACCGCGTTCCACACGTGGTTGTGCATCTCGAGGATCTTCCCCCACACGCCCATCGCCTTCGTGATCGTGGCGATGGCGGCGGCACCCGCCAGGATAGGACCGATGATAGTCCAACCGGACGCCACCGCAGCTGCCGCTTCCAGCCCGATCGCTATGAGCAGGTCGAGTAACGTCTCCCACAAACCCTTGATCGAACTTGCAGTCTCGTACATGCCGACCGTCATCGTCTCAAACTCGCGGCCGATGGACTCCAGTTCAGGAGCCTGACCCTTGATGGTCCCAGTGAGTCCGGAGAAGTAATCATTCGCGCCGTTCGCAGCGTTGCCCTGCCAGTCGGCGAACACCGTCGCCGCGGCGGAATTAATATTATTGGCGAAGACAGCATTGAACTCGCCCAAGTTTATTATCACTTGACCAGCATCCTGAACAGCCTGCCAATCTCCCGCATATTGCTCGGCGATCCATTGCCATGGGTTGGTGCCGGTCGCCTGCTCTGCAGCCCATCCCAGCCAGTAGGAGATGCTGATGTACTGACTACCACCGAGGATGTTCTCGACAAGGTCGGGAATGGGGTCCTTCGGTTGCGGCTCGGTCAGCTCGTCAACGGGTGCAGGCACGTGAGCATCTCTTTCTCTGGAGGATTTGTCGGCTAACCGTAGGACCTGTCGAGCCGCTCCGCCTCAGTCCGGTCGGTTTCCCGGTACAGCTTCGCGGTCTTGGCAATCTCGTCGGACGAGGACGACACCACGGTCTCCAGCTTTCGGTAGTTGGCCAGCAGTGCCTCTCTGACTTCGGTGGCCTTCTCGACGACCGAGGCGAACATTCGACCCTTAGCATATCCAATGCCCAACCAGGTGCCGACGTAAGTAACAGCCGATGCCGAGTCGGTCGTCAAACCACCGACCACCCTACCGAACCCGGCGATGCTCTCGTGATCAATCCTGAACGATGCCACGCTACCTCCTCAGACTGGGCCGACGAGCGGCTGCAAGACTAGAGCTGCCGGCACTACCAGGTGCGATCGGGAGTGCGGCAGCGCTGACCAGCACCGAGGCGGCTTCCTCGCCGGAGAGGCGGTTGCATGACCCGCGAGCCACACCCGGATTCCCTAGGGGTGCCAGCGAACTGGATGTGTGTCACCACCAGATTGCCAGCACACTGCGTCCGCCACGGACTGCCCGCCGCCCGACGGGTCGACCTCGCCCTCCAGTCCCGACCGCAGCTGGCCAACAACCTTCCGACGCGCGGCAACGTTCTCGGCCTGGGTAGCCGACTCGGTGAGTGGGGGCAGCGGGTAAAGGTCACGCGCGTGCGGGGATGGCCACTGTGCAGCAGGTGCGTCACCCAGCGACGCACCTGGATATGGCCCACCTGGGTGCTGTTCTGGGGCGGACTCGCGCTCGTCGTCGGTGCCGTGACGGCCCGCATTGTGGCCGGACCAGCCCCGCTGCTCGGAATCCCCTTGTTGGGCGGGTGTGCCATGATGTTGGCCTCGGTGGTCCCCTTTACCAGGGCGAGTTACCTCCGTATCACCCAGGCTCAGACGTCGGTAGACGGTTCACAGGTGATCATCGCCAACCCGCATCCTCGCTTTGTCTCGGAGATGCATGAGTTAATCAACAACACCAGTCATCAGTCCCGGTTCGCCGAGTAACACAATGATTGAGCCGACATCCCACCGACGATAAGCTAACGGATTGACCCAGTGGCACGCGATACATTCTTTCGGGGACTATCGCGCATTCCGGTGTGGCGCTGTTCGCCGGCACACCAGCAGCTACAGCGGACACGGACGCGACTGCGTCGAGGTCGGCTGGGGACGAGCAGCTACAGCGGTAGCGGCAGCGCCTGCGTCGAGGTCGCCCCCGCGCCGGACGGTGTCTCGGTGCGCGACTCCAAGGACGCCGCCGGCCCCGCGCTGGCCGTCACCACCACCGCCTGGCATGCCTTCCTCACCACCCTCACCCGCTGACCGCGGCCGACTCCAATGCACCAGTGCACTCACCACTGGTCACCACCCACCTGCGACCTGGTCGAGCAGGGAAATCATCTGGACTTGCTCCTCGGTGTTGTCGGGGATTTTCCACTGGCCGACCACGACCACTTCAGCGGAGAACAAGCGGTGATCTTACCCGTCCAGATTGTGACGCAGTCCCGCATGATCAACACATGGTGGGTTTGGGGCTTACCAGTATTGCACCCCCACTCGTGGATTCTCAAACCGAAGACGCTGGCGGCAATCCTCGTCCGCAGAGATGATCGCTGGCGATGAACTTCAGGATCTGTTGTGATGAGCAGGATGGCGACCTACACGATCCCGCTCGACCCCGACGACGGCGGCTACACCGTCGTCGGTACCCGCCCTGTCTGGGTGCGTCACCGAGAGTGAGACCACTGTCGAGTGCGTCCAGAACGCCGAGGAGGCGATCCGCCTCTACCTGGACGACCTTCCCCTCGAGCGAGCCCGTTCCCGAGGAGAAGGTCGTCAGTACCCGTCCGAGCGGATTTCGCGCACATCGACGATGACGACGACGTCGAGCGGCCGGGCAACGTCGATCCGCGCACCGACGCCTACCTCGCGGCCCTCGCCGAGCACTTCGCCGCGATGCACGAGGTCCTCGCACCACCCTCGGCCGGCGAACCCGGCCGTTTTCTGTCCCGCATCTGGTGGCCGCGCTACCCCGGTCTGTGGGCACATGCCCTCATGGAGTCCCCCGCGGCGTTCCGCCAACGGGGCATCTTGCTCGGCGCAGGAATGCTGAACCGGGCGGTGCAACGCTGACCCTAAGACCGCCGTGAGGAAGCGCCCGTGACCGCGCTGCCACAGCCGCCTACGCACTTGCTGACTGTCGCGGAGTACGCACAGCTCGGCGAGACCACCACCGGCTACACCGAGCTGCAGGAAGGTAACCTGATCATCTCGCCGAGCTCATCGCCTCGGGTCGGTTGCTGCTGCAGGTGCAATCCCAACTGCCTGACGACCTCTGCGCGGTGCAGGAGGGTGGACATCGATCTGGAACTGGCCTTCGCCGATCAAGCCGAGGTGGTGCGCCGACCCGATCTCGTCGTCGACCACAAGGCACTCGACCAGGTGGACCGCGACGGCGGGCTGCTCCGGGCCAGCGACGTCCTCGTTGTCGTGGAGATCGTGTCACCTGGTTCGCAACGCCTCGACCACGTCGTCAAGCGACACGAGTACGCCGACGCACGCGTCGGGCACTACTGGATCGTGGACCTCGATGAGCCGGTGACCTTGCTGGACTGCCACCTCGCCGGCCCACTCAGCTATGTCGACGGTGGCAGCATCACGGGTACCTTCACCACCACCGCACCGTGCCCGATCCACCTGGAGCTCGACCGGCTGCTACGCTGAACTCGGCGATCATCCGCAGATCTGTCTGCGGTGGGGACAGTCCGAATCGTTCACGGGGCAGACGAGCGGGTCGTAGTCCTCAGTGAGTCGACTTGTCACGAACTCACCGGTGGGTGGCTCCTCGGGCTTCAGCCATCGAGCGAGTGCCACGATCGTCACGCTCACCGCTCCCCCACGACGAAGCGTCAGCGCCGCGGACTGGGCGTTGCTGCCGCTGGTCCAGGTGTCCTCGATCAGCAGGACGTGATGACCTGGCACGTGGCTGTTCGCAGCGAGCGCGAACCGATCGGCGCTGGTCACGCGCTGCTCCAGGTCCGCGCCCGCACCGGTCAGGAGCTCGATCTCAGGTAACGTCAGTCCCGCTCGCTTCGCTACCACCCGCAAGGGATGCTCGCCGACTCGGTCGGTTCGAACGGACGGCACGATTGCCCAGGCATCGACGTTGTGGTCAAGCTCGACGCACTCGCCATGGAGTTCGAGAGCCGCGAGCAGCAGCACGCTGAGCACAGTCTGGTTGTGCCTGGCAGGCGCTTCGAGGTCCTTGTAGCTGTGCATGAGGTACCCGGACTGCCGTCCCCGGATTCCGTAGCAGACGGGGACGACAAGGTCCGCGAGGTCGTCGCCGAACTCCTGCTGGTCACGCCGACAGCGCAGGCAGATTTCGAAGGCGGGTCTGATCGGCGTCGCACACACCGAGCACGTCACGTGCGGCTCGCGCACCACGTTGCGCAGGTAGCCGCCAACTTCCGCGACCAGGCGCTCACAGATCGTCCTGCGCCCAGTGGCGGACAGGCGACCGCCGAGGCTCATCCGTCGACGGCAAGTACGCCAGCGAGGACGTCATCGAGATCGGGACGTAGCGCGGCGACGACGTCCAGCGCCTCGTCCACGCCGGACACCACGTACACACCTGGCCGGTGATGCAACGCTGCGGCCCACTCGTTCGCCCGCACCACGCCCTCGTGCAGGATCACGGGCCGGCCATGCTCGACACCCACCCGCGCCTGGATTCGGGCACCACTGGTCTCCCCCGCCTCGACGACGATCGTGGCCCGACCATAACCGCTCATCGTGGCGTTGCGTAGCGGAAATGACTTCTTGGTCGCCGGAGCATCGGGCCAGAACTGGGACAGCACCAGGCCTTCGCCCGCGATGCGCTCCTGAAGGTTCCAGTTCGCGGCGGGGTAGGCGCGGTTGATTCCGGTGCCGAGCACGGCGACCGTCCTCCCTCCAGCGTCCAGCGCCGCGGTATGGGCGGCGGTATCGATACCTGCCGCCAGACCGGAGACGACCGTGATCCCGGCCGACACCAGTGCTGTCGACATCTCGGATGCCCAGTCCAGGCTACGGTCGGAGGCCCGCCGGGACCCGACCACGGACACCGCCAGCTCACCGGGGAGCAGCGTGCCCCGGGTGAAGAGCACGGGCGGCACCTGGTGGATCTCGCGCAGCTGCGCCGGGTACGAGGCGTCACGAAAGGTGTGCACGCCCAACCCGGCTGCCCGCCAGCCGGCGATCCGCCGGGCAGCCTCGACGATCGGAACCGGTGTCTCGGTGTCGAAGAGCGACCGCTCGTGGTGCGCGTCCCACACCGACCGCGCACTGCCCGTCTCGATGATCTCAGCGACGACTCCTGGCCAGGACGCGGCCTGCGGCCGCTCCCGCATCAGGGCGACCAGCGTCGCCCGCTCTTGGTCGTCCCACAGCGGCATCCGGCGCAGCCTAGAGGTATCAATAATGATCATAACCAGCCTCCTACCCGGGATTCAGTATATCGAACATGTGTTCTATAACGGCAGACGTGTCCAGGAATATCCGTCAACCGACGTCGAAGCCTGGGCAGCGGGGTTGGCAGCAGTTAAGAGCAGCCCAGCAGGGGGTTGGCGGTACTTGAAGGGCGGCCAACCCGGCTACCGTCAGGTCTATGGGCGACGAGCTGGTGCACTTGGTTGGGCAGGCTGGGATCGCCACTATCGTGCTGGACTCCCCCGCCAAACGTAACGCGCTGTCCGCCCCGCTGCGCGCCCAGTTGCTGGACGCGCTGGAGCGCAGCGCCGGCGACGACTCGGTGCGGGTGGTGGTGCTCGACCACACCGGCCCGGTGTTCTGCGCCGGGATGGACCTCACCGAGCCCCCGGACGCGGTCAAGGAACTGCCCCGCATCTTGGAGCGGATCTGGACGCACCCGAAACCGGTCGTTGCCAAACTGGCCGGACCGGCTCGCGCGGGAGGGATCGGCATCGTCGCGGCTGCCGACATCGCCGTCGCCGCGCAGGACGCCACCTTCGCCTTCACCGAGGTGCGTCTCGGCCTGGTGCCCGCGGTGATCTCGGTGATCATGCGGGCCCGGCTGCTGGCCCGGGCGACGCATGAGCTGTTGCTCACCGGGGAGACCTTCGACGCCACCCGGGCGGTCGCGATCGGCCTGCTCAGCAGCGCGGTCCCGGCTCACCAGCTCGACGCCGAGGTTCAGCGCTACACCGACATGCTCGTCCAGGGCGGTCCCGAGGCACTCGCCCTGACCAAGCACCTGCTGCGCAACCCGACAACGGACTTCGCAGCAATGCAAGACCTGTCCGCCACCCGCTTCGCATCCCCAGAAGCCCAAGAAGGCATCCGCGCCTACACCACCAAACGCCCCCCCTCCTGGACCTCCCATCCCTAAACCGCCCCTCCCGACATGGAGACATATCGGGGCAACGACCCCCGTTTTTGCCCCGATATGTCTCCATGTCGGGCAGAGGAGTCACATGTCGGCGAGGAGTACGGAGAGGGGGTGTTGGGGGTTGGTGGCGGTGGTGAGTACTGCGAGGATGGCGCGGTAGGCGTCCGGGTCGGCGGCCTCCAGGTCGCCGTGGCCAGCCCAGATCAGGACGTGCTCTCCGTCGGGCTGCCAAGACAGGTCAGTGAGGCAGTCGTACAGGGCGTCGAGGTTGCGGCCGTACCAGGACGGGAAGCTCAGTGCAGCCCCGATCGCGTCGAGCGCCTCGGCCCGGCTGGTCACCGGGCCCACGAGATACGCCAGCGCTCCTCGTCCGCGGGCCTGGTCAAGCGCGCGGGCGGCGTCGGGCACATGGTGCAGCTTCACCGCTTTGGATTGACCACGACGAAAGACACATAGTGGTCACCGGTGTAATACAGCTCCGCGGCACCGCCGGTGATCAGCCGGCATGGGCCTCGATCATGCTCTCCCAGGGTCCGGACCGTGTACTCCCGGTAGTAGCCGGACTGCCGCAGTGGCAGATGCCCCTCCCGGTTACCGAACACGATCCCGTCCTGCCGGTAGGGAAACGGGCCACCGTGTTGGATCAGCTGCCACACCTGCGCGGCCTGCGGCGGTAGCTGTGACAGACCCCGCACCGGCAGGCCGGTCAGCGAGGCAACAGCCGCCGGCCGGTCATCTGAGCCGGTAGCAGTCAGCGCGTGACGCCCGAACCAGCCACCGGCCACCAGCACGAGCAGGCCGATCAGCGCGGCGCTGACCCGCCGTCGGGAGCTCACCGTGGCTCCTGCGCATCCTCTGCGTAGCGATGACCGAACCAATCGAAGATCAGACCGACGGCCCGGTCGAGGCCCCGGGCGGCCCACCAGCAAACCGGCAGCAACACCAGCATGAGCAGAGCCACTTGCAGGGCGAGCCCGAGCTGGGTGAGCCACAGCTCCACCCCATCCCACCACTGGACCACCGCATCCCATCCCGCCCACAGCACAGTCACACGGTAGCTCGCCTATGGTTGGGTGCCATGTTCGCTGTCTACGCCGCCGAGCCGAATCCCCAGGACCCGCTGGCCGCGCTGCGGATCGGCGATCGCCCTGACCCAGCAGTGCCCGACGGCCATGTGGCGGTTACGGTCACCGCAGCGAGCCTAAACATGCACGACCTGTGGACGCTGCGCGGCGTCGGCATCACACCCGAACAGTTCCCGATGATCCTGGGCTGTGACGGGGCCGGCGTGCTGCCCGACGGCTCCGAGGTAGTGATCTACCCGGTGATGACCAGCCCAGGCTGGTCCGGCGACGAGACCCTGGACCCGCGCCGCACCCTGCTCACCGAGAAGCTGCCGGGCAGCTTCGCCGACACCGTCGTGGTCCCCGAGCGCAATGTGGTGCCCAAGCCGCCGTCGCTGACATTCCCGGAGGCGGCGTGCATGGGTACCGCGTGGCTCACCGCCTACCGGATGTTGTTCGTGAAGTCCGGGCTGCGACCAGGCCAGACCATGCTCGTGCAGGGCGCCTCGGGTGGAGTGTCCACGGCGCTGGTGCAGCTTGGCCGGGTCGCTGGGATGCGGGTCTGGGCGACCGGGCGCACCGAGGGCAAGCGTGAGCTGGCCCGCTCGCTGGGTGCGCACCAGGCGTTCGAGCCCGGTGCTCGGCTGCCCGAGCGGGTGGATGCGGTGTTCGAGACCGTCGGCAAAGCCACCTGGTCACATTCGGCGAAGTCCCTCAAACCGGGTGGGATCATCGTCTGCTCGGGCGCCACCAGTGGCGATGCCGACCGCGCCGAGCTGCAACGACTGTTCTTCCTGCAGTTACGGATGGTCGGCTCCACCATGGGCACCCGCGACGAGCTCCGCGACCTGCTGTCCTTCCTGGACATCACCGGCGTGCGCCCGCACATCGGCATGACACTGCCGATGCGCGAGGCCGAGCGAGGCTTCAAGACAATGCTCGACGGCGACACCGTCGGCAAGATCGTCTTTACCCGCTGAGCGCTACGGCCGAAGGCCGTCCAGCAGCCGGGCCGGCACGACCGTGATCGGAAACGGCCGATCAGTGGTGAGCTTCTCGTCGCCGCTGACGCTGGCGACCTCCGCGTAGCGACCCCGCGTGTCAAGCCCGAACACGGTCAGCCTGCCAGGCAACTCCGGATCAAGCACCCAGTACGACGCAGCTCCCATCCGCTCATAGGCAGCCTTCTTGTTGTTCAAGTCGTTGAGCGCAGTGCTCGCAGAGAGCACCTCGACCGCCAGCACCGGCGCGACCGGCAGGTTCTTCGGCCTTAGATCAACATAACGGGCCACCAGAATGTCCGGCTGAAGCTCGTTGCGCACCGAAGTGCGGACACCGAACGGCGCTGAGAGCACCCGGAACTCCGGCGGGCACGCAGTCCAGAGCGCTACGAACAAGGCCCCGCTGGCCTGTTGATGGTTCCAGCCCGGTGCCGGAGTCACGAACAACACCCCGTCAATGAGCTCGTATCGACGGCCATCATCAGGCATTGCCTCCAGGTCATCCACCGTGAACGGGCGACCTGCGGCAACACCAGCGTCAGCACTCATAGCTGTCATGGTCCCCCTCCCCTCCCCCTCACGCCAAGCCTGGCAGGACCCACCGACAAACTCGCAGCTCATGATCATTACTTCTTCGTGCTGGGCTTCGCCGGATCGGTGGTGGACAGGGCGGCGACGAAGGCTTCTTGGGGGACCTCGACGCGGCCGATGGTCTTCATCCGCTTCTTGCCCTCCTTCTGCTTCTCCAGCAGCTTGCGCTTGCGGGTGATGTCCCCGCCGTAGCACTTGGCCAGCACGTCCTTGCGGATGGCGCGGATGGTCTCCCGAGCGATGATCCGGGAGCCGATCGCGGCCTGGATCGGCACCTCGAACTGCTGGCGCGGGATGAGCTCACGCAGCTTGGTGGCCATCGACGTGCCATAGCCATACGCGGCTTCGCGGTGCACGATCGCGGAGAACGCGTCCACCGGCTCGCCCTGCAGCAGGATGTCCACCTTTACCAGGTCAGCGAGCTGCTCGCCGGCCTCCTCGTAGTCCAGTGAGGCGTAGCCGCGGGTGCGAGATTTCAGAGCGTCGAAGAAGTCGAACATGATTTCGGCCATCGGCAGCGTGTATCGCATCTCCACCCGCGACTCGGACAGGTAGTCCATTCCCAACAGCGTGCCGCGGCGGCTCTGGCAGAGCTCCATGATCGTGCCGATGAACTCCGAGGGCGCGATCACGGTGCAACGGACCACCGGCTCGTACACCTCGGCGACCCTGCCGTCGGGCCAGTCCGCGGGGTTGGTGACGGTCTGCTCGGTGGCGTCGTCGCGGACCACCCGGTAGACCACGTTGGGCGCGGTGGAGATGAGGTCGAGGTTGAACTCGCGCTGCAGCCGGTCCCGGGTGATCTCCAGGTGCAGCAGGCCGAGGAACCCGCAGCGGAAGCCGAAGCCCAGTGCGGCGGAGGTCTCCGGCGCATAGCTCAGCGCGGCATCGTTGAGCCGCAGCTTGTCCAGCGCGTCGCGCAGCTCCGGATAGTCGGAACCGTCCATCGGGTACAGCCCGGCGAACACCATCGGCTTGGGGGTGCGGTAGCCGGGCAGTGCCTCGGTGGCACCCTTGCGCTCGCTGGTGACGGTGTCCCCCACCCGGGACTGCCGGACGTCCTTCACCCCGGTCATGAGGTAGCCGACCTCGCCGACGCCCAAGCCGTCACACGGCTTCTGATCGGGCGAGATGATGCCGACCTCGAGCAGCTCGTGGGTGGTGTTGGTGGCCATCATCCGGATCCGGTCCCGCGGGGTGATCCGCCCGTCCATCACCCGGATGTAGGTGACCACGCCGCGGTAGGAGTCGTAGACCGAGTCGAAGATCATCGCCCGGGCGGGTGCCTGGTCGTCGCCGACGGGGGCCGGGACCTGGGCGACCACCACGTCGAGCAGCTCCCGCACGCCCTGCCCGGTCTTCGCGCTGACCCGCAGCACGTCATCGGGCTGGCAGCCGAGGATGTGCGCCAGCTCCGCGGCGTACCGATCGGGCTCAGCCGCCGGGAGATCGATCTTGTTGAGCACCGGGATAACTCGCAGGTCCTTCTCCAGTGCCAGGTACAGGTTCGCCAGGGTCTGCGCCTCAATGCCCTGCGCAGCATCCACCAGCAGCACCGCACCCTCACACGCTTCCAGCGCGCGGGACACCTCGTAGGTGAAGTCGACGTGGCCGGGGGTGTCGATCAGGTGCAACACGTGATCGACACCGTTGACTTGCCAGGGCAACCGGACGTTCTGCGCCTTGATCGTGATGCCCCGCTCGCGCTCGATGTCCATCCGGTCGAGGTATTGCGCGCGGTAGTTGCGCGCGTCAAGTACGCCGGTGAGCTGCAACATCCGGTCGGCCAGGGTGGACTTGCCATGGTCGATGTGCGCGATGACGCAGAAGTTGCGGATCAGCCCGGGAGGGGTGAACGTCGTGTCGGCGAAACTGGTCACTCAGCAGTCCTCAATGGCAGCAGGGGATCGCGTCATGGTCGC
This sequence comes from Pseudonocardiaceae bacterium, assembly GCA_050699575.1. Lineage (GTDB taxonomy): Bacteria > Actinomycetota > Actinomycetes > Mycobacteriales > Pseudonocardiaceae. The sequence continues at coordinate 12,376 of JBOHFG010000288.1, read as the reverse complement.
ACGCCACGCGCAGCGCACTCCGAGCCACTCTCGGGGCCGCGCTCGGGGCCGTTTTCCGGGGGCTGTTCGCTCTCAGCTGCGTGACACCGACCGGGCAGGCCGGGAATGATCGGAAGAGCACCCCCACCAGGAGGAGATCCACTGTGACGATCGTTGCACTGCCCATGCTGGGCCGTCGGGAAGCCGCGGCCGCCGCACTGGCCGCTAAGCACCACCATCGAGTGTCCTGGGCGACCATCGCGAAGACCCTGGACCGCTCGCTGGTGTGGAGCACCTCGGCCGTGCTGGGCCAGCAGCCACTCGACGCCGCGCAAGCCCGCGCCGTGGGGAATCTGCTGCACCTGGACGACGAGATCGTCGATGCCCTGCAGCTGCCGCCGGTGCGCGGTGCGGACGCGATCGATGCCACCGAACCGGTGATAACGCGGCTGCAAGAGGTCGTGCAGGTCTATGGCGCCACGCTGGCCGAGCTGATCCGCGAGGAGTTCGGCGACGGCATCATGAGCGCCATCGACTTCGAGCTGTCTGTCGAACGCCACGAAGACCCTGACGGCGACCGGGTGCGGCTGGTGCTGGACGGGAAGTTCCTGCCCTACCGGGTGTTCTGAGCTCAAGGCTGGCTGGCCAGCACCTCGACGTCAGCCTTGATGATAATCGCCTCAACGATCACCCGGCGCAGTCCCGCTCAGCGCGGATATCCGACACGATCTCCTCGTCGGTGATCCCGGTGGGAGGCAGGTCCCGCAGCCGGGCGAAGATCGCGGCGTTACGGCCGACGCGGCTGGTCAGCTCCAGTTCGCGCAGCACGAACCGGCTGAGTGACAGACCAGCTGCCTCGGCTCGTCGGGTCAGCTCGGCGTGGACGTCGTCGGGCACGTCCCTGATCTGAATGACCTTCGCTATGCACCCACACTGCACCTACTTTGGGTGCACCTCCATCCCCTGTCCTACCGGCTTTCATCCCTGGAGGCAGGCGGCTGTTACGATCGTCCACCGTGCCGCGCGGCGGCACTCCCTCCCGAAGGCGAGATCGAAGGTAACCGCGTGGCCAACATCAAGTCGCAGCTCAAGCGCATCCGCACCAACGAGAAAGCGCGCCTGCGCAACAAGTCCATCAAGTCATCGCTGAAGACTGCGGTGCGCCGGTTTCGCGAGGCGGCAGCCGTCGGCGAGAAGGACCGGGCGCTGAGCGAGCTGCAGACTGCCAGCCGGGCGCTGGACAAGGCCGTAAGCAAGGGCGTCATCCATCGCAACCAGGCGGCGAACCGCAAGTCGGCGATGGCTATCCGGGTCAATCAGCTCTAACCGCGATTCCGGGGAGGCGGGCCGAAGCCCGCCTCCCCATTCTGTGTGGGGTTCAGGCTCGACAAACTTCTTCGTCACCGGCGGCACCCCGCAGCTCATTCAGAACACCGTGGCCTGCGTTCTGAACGTGGGCAGCTCGCCGAATGCGAACCAGTCGGGCCCCGACGCCGCGCTGTCCGGCGCCGTCGGGGCTGCAGACCGCCCCCGATGCCGCGCTGCTGGCACAGCCCAAGACCTCCTGAAGTAGGTCATGAACGTCGATCGATACCGCGCTCGCTAGCGGCGAGCCACCCTCTGCCCGTCGCCCCGCCCGCGCACCACCAACTTGTGTCAACGCTGATCGATACGGCGCTCGCTGGCAGCGAGCCACCAGCTGCCCGGCGCCTCGCCTGGCGCACCACCAACTCTGGGCGTCGCTCCCGCATCCCGGCCAGCACCTACTGCACCACACGCCCCACAGGCACCACCCGATCCTTCGCAAGCCTATAGATATCCACAAGATTTTGATGCGCACACCTCACGAGTACCTCAGGTCAGAACTTGATCAAGAAGCTACTTCAGGAGGTCTGAGCCCGAATTCTGATGACGCACTCCTTGGCGACAGTCCCGCCGCCCTCGCCGGCCACTTCTGGTTCCCCACAATCATAATGGCGTGACGTCACAGCTCAGCCGGTGAATAAATACCCACTCCACGGTGGAGATTTTTCCGGGAAACCCTGACCACGCTAGGGCTGACACCGCCCAGGCGGTCACCAATTTTCAGGGGCATCCCGACGACACCGACCTGATGCGCACCCACACTGGACATCCGGTGGACCACCACCGACGACGACGCGCGTCATCCACCACCTCGGGTCCATCCCCAAATCTTATTCGGCAAGAAGGACAAGCATGGCGACCAAGACCTATACCGGCGAAACGGCGCCACCAGCACGCCCGGATACACTCGCCGAAGACACCCACGCTGACATTGTGCCACGAACGACAGCACGAATGGATACCATCGTGCGGGCCGCTTACGGAAGCATACTCGAAAATACTCGATCACACCGGAACTATCGCCTCTTCTTCGGCGGCCAACTGATATCCCAGACGGCTACGTGGATCCAACGAGTCGCCCAGATGTGGTTCGTGCTCAGTGTCAGCCATTCTGGTAGCGCTCTGGGGGTTCTCATCGCCTGCCAATTCGCCCCCTACGCGATCTTCGGACTCTTCGGTGGAGCGATATGCGATCGTCTCGACAAACATAGAACACTCATCGTCACCCAGACCCTCATGATGCTCGGCGCTGGGGTCTTGACAACACTCACGTTCAGCGGTGCCCTCACCGTGTGGGAGGTTGACACCATCGCCGCGATCCAGGGTGTAACCATGATCGTGGACACACCGGCTCGACAGGCGTTCGTCATCCAAACGGTGGGCCGGGAACAACGACCGCATGCGATCGCACTCAACGCCAACCTGGTCAACATAGCCCATACGCTCGGTCCCGCACTGGGCGCCGTGGCCATCGCCGGCGTGGGACTGAAAGTGGGCTCCCTGGCGAACGCCCTGGGCTTCATGACCATGCTGATCGGACTGCTGCTGATGCGACCACACGAGCTCCATCGACCTGATCCCCGAGCCGGAGCCGAGATGCGGGCTGGGGCAATTCTGCGAAACACAATCGAAGGGCTGCGCCTGACCTGGCGAACACGGCAGATGATGTCAATCATGATCCTAGTATTCGTGGTAGCAACTCTCGGTCTCAGCTTCAACGTGACACTTCCCCTCGTCGCGCACAACACGTTGCACGGGAATCCAGGGGTCCTTGGAGTGCTTTTCGCGTGCTACGGCGCGGGCGCGCTCGTCGGCGCGTTGTACGCGACAACTCTCGGTCGGGTGAGCTGGGCAGCACTTCTTGGTGCGTGCGGCGTTCTCGGAGCGCTCGAACTACTGCTTTCACTTCAGGAGACAGTCGCCGGCTACGCGGTAATTCTGGTATGCATCGGCGCCGCCTTTTCCTGCTTCACTGTGAATGTCAGCGCGGCATCGCGGCTTCGCATGCCCGAGCCAATTTCCACCCGAATGCTGTCGCTCTACGCATACAGCTGGATCGGCGCCGCACCGCTGAGCGGGCTGCTGGCCGGCTGGTTAAGTGACCGCGGTGGACCCAGCCTCGTATTCACGGTCGGCGGTGTCGCCATGGCCGCACTCGCGGCTATGGCCGCACTCGGACGGCAAGAGCGGATGACCGGGCTCCCGCTACCCAGCAACGCTTAACGGCGGCGGGCAGCGCACAACGCGAGCACGGCGCGTTCCAGGGCGTAATCGGCATCCGCGGCGACTCCCTTGACGTCAGCGTTGACGGCCGCGACCAGCTGGATGGCCTCGGCCAACCCCTCACGTCCCCAACCGCGGGACTGCGCCATCGCCTTCTTCACCTTCCACGGTGGCATACCCAGCGTGCTGGCCAGCCGGTACGGGTCACCGCCGCCCGAGGCGCTGACCCGGGCAACCGTGCGCACAGCGTCCGCCAGCGCGTCGGCGACCAGGACGTGCGGCACGCCCAGCTGCATCGCCCAGCGCAGCGTCTCCAGCGCGCCGATGCGATCCCCGAGCATGGCCTTCTCCGCGACCGAGAATCCGGTGACCTCGGCGCGGCCCCGGTGGTACTGACGCACCGCGGCCTCGTCCACGGAGCCACCGGTGTCGGCGGTCAGCTGGGCCGCAGTCGAGGCGAGCTCACGCAGGTCAGAGCCTATGGCGTCCAGCAGAGCGGTGACGGCGCCGGCGCTGATCCGCCCACCGGCCCGGTGGACCTCATCCCGCACGAAGCCGGCCCGCTCCTCCAAGCGGGTGATCCGGGGACAGTCGCTGATCGCGGCACCGGCCGCGCGTACCCCCTCGGCCAGGGCCTTACCCCGCGCGCCTCCCGCGTGCACGACGACAAGGACGATGCCCTCGGCTGGGTTGCGCGCGTGATCCAGGACCTCCTCGGCGATGTCCTTGCCCGCTTCGTGGGCAGCACCCAATACCACCACCCGGGCCTGGGCAAACAGCGAAGGGCTGACCAGCTCATTGAGCTCACCGGGAACCAGATCGGTGGTGCGCAGTCGACGCACCTCGGTCTGCGGGTCAGCTCGTCGCGCCGCGGCGGTCACGGCCTGGACGGCCCGCTCCACCAGTAGTTCCTCCTCACCGAGGATCAGGTGCAGGGGTGTGGGCGGGACCATCGGGGAGTTCACGCCGCCCATCCTTGCACCGCGCCAGCTCCCGCATAGTGGACCTGGCTGGGCGGTCGCTACCAGCTGACGTACGGTGAAGGGTACAACTGAATACAGCTCATCCAGAGGGGCAGAGGGATCGGCCCGACGAAGCCCCGGCAACCGATGCACGCTGACGCGCAGGTCTTCATACCGCGTGGTCACGTGCGATCACGGTGCCAATTCCGACCCGCTGTGCGGGAGAGATGAGGAGAGACCTCGCGATGACCGGCACCCTCAACACCGGCACGGTTGACATCAGGACCACCTCTACCCTGGACCTGGGGCCGGCACACCAGCTGGTGTGCCGAGAATGTGGATTTTGTACACCATTGGCTGCGGAATTCGCCTGTATGGAGTGCTTCGGTCCACTGGAAGTCAGCTACAACTTCGGGTGCATCACCCGGTCAAGCATCGAATCTGGGCCCCCCTCAATCTGGCGCTACCGCAAGCTACTGCCCGTCCCGGACGACGTCCAGGAACACCCCAACACCCAGCCCGGCCTGACCCGGCTGATCCGCGCCGACCGGCTCGGCGAGGCACTGGGAATCCGCCGGCTGTGGGTCAAGGACGACACCGGCAACCCGACGCACTCGTTCAAGGACCGGGTGGTGGCGGTCGCACTGGCGGCCGCTCGGCAGCTCGGTTTCCGGGTGCTGGCCTGCCCATCGACCGGCAACCTCGCGAACGCCGTGGCCGCTGCCGCCGCCCGGGCCGGCTGGGAGTCAGTGGTGCTCATCCCCTCCTCGTTGGAACGGGCCAAGGTGCTCACCACCGCGGTCTACGACGGCGCGCTGATCGCGGTGGACGGCACCTACGACGACGTCAACCGGTTGGCCACCGAGCTGGCCGCCGAGCACGAGGACTGGGCTTTCGTCAACGTCAACGTCCGGCCCTACTACGCCGAGGGCTCCAAGACACTGGGTTACGAGGTCGCCGAACAACTCGGCTGGCGGTTGCCCGATCAGATCGTGGTGCCGATCGCCTCCGGCTCGCAGCTGACCAAGGTGGACAAGGGGTTCCGCGAGTTCACCGAACTGGGCCTGGTGCAACCCGTGCCCTACCGGGTGTTCGGGGCCCAGGCCACCGGCTGCGCACCAGTATCCGCGGCCTTCAAAGCCGGCCGCGACGTGATCGTGCCGGTCCGGCCGGACACCATCGCTCGCTCACTGGCGATCGGCGCGCCCGCCGATGGCCCCTACGTGTTGGATGCCGTCCGCCGCACCAACGGCGCGATCGAGGACGTCACCGACCCGGAGGTGGTCGAGGGAATCCGGCTGCTGGCCCGCACCGAAGGGATCTTCGCCGAGACTGCCGGCGGGGTGACGGTGGCCTGCGCGAAGAAGCTGGTCGAGTGCGGGCAGCTGGACCCCGACGCCGAAACAGTCCTGCTCATCACCGGCGACGGGCTCAAAACCTTGGACGCCGTGGAGCACCACTTGGGGCCACAAGCGACGGTACCGCCGAACACCAAAGCCGTTCGCGAAGCGCTCCGAAACTGATCCGGCTGCATTCCGCTCAGGGAGATAACACCGCCGTTCCGCGGGCCACCACCTGGAGCCGGGGGTTACCCACCACGGCGACATCACCGTTGAGGTCGGTGCGCAGCACCCAGGCGCCGGCCTCGGTCAGCCCGTCGAGCACGTGCTGGCTGGGATGGCCGTAACTGTTGTGCGCTCCAACACTGACGATCGCCACCCGCGGGCGCACGGTGGCCAGGAACTCCTCGGCATTGAAGCGGGAGCCATGGTGCGGGACTTTGAGCACCTCGGCCCGCAGGTCTGTCCTGGCGGCCAGGAGGTCCGCCTGAGCATCGAGTTCCACGTCCCCGGTGAGCAGCACCCGACCGGCGGCGGTGGTCGCCTTGAGCACCACCGAGGTGTTGTTCACCGCGGTGCCGTCGACCTCGGCTTGGTGATCCGCGACCGGCGGCGGATCCCGCAGCGGGGCCAGCACGTCGAGTGCCAGCGCGGGCCAGGACAGCCGCTGCCCGGCGGCCACCGCGACCAACGGCACATGGGCCACCTCGGTGGCCCGCAGGATCTGGGCGAACGCCCACGGTGGGCTACGCCCGGGGCCGAGCGCGACAGCGCTGACCGCCCGCCCCCGTAGTGCGCCGGCCAGACCGCCGATGTGGTCAGCGTGCAGGTGGCTGATCACGACCAGGGCAAGGCGCCGGATCCCGAGGCGGTCGAGGCAGGCAGCCACCAGTGCCGGGTCGGGTCCCGTGTCGATGAGCACCGCCCGACCGGGCTCGCCGGTGGCCAGCACCACCGCGTCGCCCTGGCCGACGTCGCAGGCCACCATGACCCAGCCGGTCGCCGGCCAGCCTGGCGAGACGAACCTCGTCGGCACGAGCACCAGCAGGGCACCGACCAATCCGGCAGCCGCGAGAACCCGGAGCCGGTGCGCCCGCATCGCGAGCAGCACCGCCACGACGACCAGCGCCAGGAGAAGCGCGCCACAAGCCCCTCCGGGCCACTGCACCACGCCGTCGGGGACCGCGGCCCCTTGGTGACCGACAGCCACCAACCAGCTCACTGCCGGTCCGGCCAGCTGCACTACGACGGCGGCGGCACCGGGGTGCACCGCCCCCAGCACCGCAGCGAGCACGCCGAGCACGGTCGCCGGCGCCACCGCCGGCGTGACCAGCAAGTTGGTCAGCACCGCCACCAGGCTCAGCTGACCGGACAGGCCCGCCACCACCGGCACGGTGACCACGTGCGCGGCGGCGGGCACCGCGAGTGCCTCGGCGATTCCCGGTGGCACCCCGTGGCGGCGCAGTGCCGCCGTCCAGCCCGGGGCGAGGAGCACCAGCGCACCGGTGGCCAGCACGGAGAGCGTGAACCCCGGGTCACCACCGAGCGCCGGGTCAACGAGGAGCAAGGTGAGGATCGCCGCGCACAGTGCAGGAACAGCTGAGCGGCGGCGGCCCAGCACCAGAGCCAGCAGGGTGACCGCACCCATCACGGCAGCGCGCAGCACGCTCGGCGAGGGGCGGCACAGGATCACGAACCCGACCAGGACCAGCCCAGCCAGCACGACCGCGGTCCGGGGTCCCATCCGGGCGAGCCGGGCCAGCCCGAGGACGACCCCACACAAAATCGCCACATTGGCACCGGACACCGCGGTCAGATGGGTGAGTCCGGCGACCCGGAACTCCGCCTGGACGGTGGGTACCATCGCCGAGGTGTCACCGACCACCAGCGCGGGGAGCAGTCCGGCGGGCTCCGGATCGAGGATTCTGGCCGCCAGCCGCAGCCCGGATCGAAGCCGCTCGGCCACCCGTTGCACTGCGGTCGGCGGCGTCAGCACCTCCGGCCCACCCCGCACCCGCAGCACGGCCACGGTCAGGTCGGATCGGTCTGCTACGGCGAGCAGCCCGGTGGCCCGCACCCGCTGACCGGGCAGCAGGCCAGTCCAGCCCTGCGCCGGTGCCAGGAGAATCACCCGACCGCCGGTCCGCCACTGATACCCGGCCACCTTCGCGGCCTCGAGCTCAGCGTGGACCACCACCTGCTGAGGTTGCGGTTGCCGGCCGCCGTATCCTGGCGCGGCAACCGCCCGCGGGTCGTCGCGGAGGTGCACCACCACGGTTGCCACCGAACCGCGCTCCGCAGCCGCCCGCACCGGATGGTGCTCGACCTGCCACACTTGCGTGCCCACCACGAGGGCCACCGCAGCGGTCACCCCGCCCACCGCGAGCACCACCGCGCAACGGCCGCGCAGTACGGCAGCTCCGGCGGCCAGCAAGCCCGCGACACCCAGCGCAGCAGCAACCCCGGACCCGAGGTACAGCCCAGCGAGCACCACGAGCCAGCCAGCCAGGGCAGCGGGCACCAGGCGCAGGTCATGCCGCGCCGCCGCCGGGACAATTGGGTCCACCTCGGGGACGATTGTGTCTGGAGTCACACCCGCACCAGCTTCTTGAGCTGGGCCAACCGCGCCGGTCCGAGGCCGCTCACCTCGCGAAGCTGATCCACCGACGTGAAACGACCGTGCGCGATGCGCCAGTCGACAATCCGCTGTGCGGTAGCCAGGCCAACCCCGGGGAGCCCGTCGAGCTGCTCCAGCGTCGCCGCGTTGAGGTCCACTATCCGCGACACGCCGGAGGCCGCGCTACCGGCCGGCTGCTCCGGCGGTGGCGCCACACCGACCGGCAGCTGCTCGCCGTCGGACAACCGCCGGGCGATGTTGAGGCCCATCAGGTCGGTGCCGGGCAGCGCGCCGCCAACCGCGGCCAGCGCGTCAGCGACCCGGGTGCCCTCGGGTAGCCGGATCAGCCCGGGATGGGCCACCCGGCCCACCACACTGACCACCACCTCATGGGCTTCCCCGGGTGGTGCCGGTGCCCTTGCTGCAGCGGCAGTGACCACCGGTAACGCCGGGGCTAGTTCAGGTACTGGCCGCTCCCGCCACACCCCGACCGCGGCAAACACCGCGGCCAGCGCCGCGACCAACGACAGCATCAGGGCTCCCGGCCGTCCCGGTTCCCACCGAGCGTCCCGCAGCGGTCCGGGCACCCACCGCTGGATCAACCGGCCGCCCCGCGAGGTGGCAGGCAGTTCCCGCACCTCATCTCCGTGCGTCTGCAGGGAGTCGATGACCACAGCGGACCCGGTGCCTGGATCACCGGGCTCCGGTATCGGACCGGGAGGTATCGGACTGGGATCACCGCGCAGGGCCACCAGCCGCGCGCGGACCCGCCGCGGTCCACTGGTGTCGAGAGGCGGAAAGCCGGGAAGTGGAGCCACGGGGCGACGCTAGAACGGTTCCCCGCGCACGTCACCGTCCGTCACCGCCAGCTGTGGATAACAGAGGTGGGTGGGGATAAGTCTCACACGGGAGCAGCGGTGTTGTAGGACGACAGCCGCCAGCCGGGACCGCGGCGTAGCAGCACCGTCCAATGGCAGTTGCTGATCCCGCCGAACACCGACCAGCCCGTGATCGGCAGGCCGAGCAATAGCGGCGTCAGAGCCGCGATCAACCCGCCGTGGGTGCACAGCACCGCACCACCGTGACTGGCCGCGTCGAGCTCAGCGACCACGTGCGCGGCCCGCACGGCCACTTCCCGCCGGGTCTCACCACCCGGCGGAGCCCATTCCTGGCTCCCCCGCCAGGTCTGGAGGCCGCCCGGACAGAGCGCCTCCACCTCGTCGTGGGTCAGGCCCTGCCACGTCCCGAGATGGATCTCCCGCAGCCGCTGGTCGGCCCACAGTGGCATGCCGGTCTCGGCGGCGAGCACTGCCGCGGTGTCCCCGGCCCGGGACAGGTCAGAGGTCAGCAGGACGTCCGGGATGAGCTCGGCGAGTGACCGGGCCGCCCGGCATGCCTGGCCGAAGCCGGTGGCAGTCAACTGCGAGTCAAGTTGACCCTGCATCCGCCGCGCCACGTTGTAGTCGCTCTGACCGTGCCGCCAGAGCACGAGCCAGTTCAGGGTCACCCCAGTTCGTCCACCTCGGGGACATCGGCTTCGAACGGGATCGTCGGGCAGTCCTTCCACAGCCGCTCAAGACCGTAGAAGGAACGCTCCTCGGCATGCTGCACGTGCACCACGACGTCAACGAAATCCAGCAACACCCAGCGGCCCTCGCGGGCGCCCTCCCGGCGTACCGGCTTGCTCCCGGCAACCGCCATCTTCTCCTCGACAGCGTCCACGATCGCCTGAACCTGGCGCTCGTTGGGCGCCGACGCGATCACGAAACAGTCCGTGATCACCAACTGGTCGGACACGTCGAGCAAGGTGATGTTGTGCGCTTTCTTGCCCGCCGCCGCGTTCGCCGCGGTCAGCGCCAGGTGGCGCGCATGCTCAGAGGCTGACACTGCACTCCTTCTCCCCGGCTCCAGCGGCCGGCGTTCGACTGTCCACGGCGCCGTGCGCACCCCGGTTGTCCGCCCAACAACAGGTGAGCCTACGTCTACCTTCCGGATGCGCTGTACCGTGCGGCACAAGCCCGCAAGCTGCCGCTGTCCACACTGGCCCAGCAGGCCGTCGAGAGTGCGCTTCGGGAGTCCGACCGGCAGGACTGGGTCGCTAGAGTCTGGTCCAGGCCACAGCGGTGTCACACCGTGATCGACACCTCGCTCCTCCTCACCGAGGTTCGTGCAGAGTTCGGCCAATGATTGTGCTGGACGCCTCCGCGCTCATCGACACGGTCGGGGGCGATGTCCCGCGTCCACCACAACAGCGGATATGTGGCGGGAGTACGGGAGAATTGCCCGTGGCACACTCCGATCCATGGGTACTGTTGCCACTGGTGGTGCGCGGGTCGCTGAGCTGCGCAAGGAGCAGGATCTGACTCAGGTGGCGCTAGCGCGCCGGGCTAAAGTCTCGGTGAGTGTCACCGAATCTGGTTAGTGCCTGTCAGAGGAGCTACGGTTTCCTCGCGGGCAAGGACGCGGAGCGGAAAAGAGGCGCACTCGTGACACACGGCCCACCTTCATCCAGCCAGGAACGGCTTCCGTGTATCGACACCACCACGGCACACACAGCTCGGGTCTGGAACTACTGGCTGGGCGGCAAGGACAATTATCCGGTCGATCGCGAGGTCGGCGAGCAGGTTCGCGCCGTCCTGCCGGACATCGTTGACGCCGCGCGCGCCCAGCGGGGGTTCCTCATCCGCGCCGTCAGATACCTGGTCACTGAGGCGAAGGTACGCCAGTTCCTTGACATCGGCACCGGGCTGCCCACTGTCAACAACACCCACGAAATCTCCCAAGCGAGCGCGCCGGAGTGCCGCATCGTCTACGTCGACAACGATCCTCTGATCATGGCGCACGCCCGCGCCTTGCTCACCAGTGTGCCTGAGGGCGTCACCGACTACGTCTACGCCGACCTGCGCGACCCCGACACGATCCTGCGCGAAGCCGCCCGAACCCTGGATTTCACTCGACCGATCGCGCTCATGCTGCTGGGGATCATGGAACACATCCTGGACACCAACGAAGCATATGCGATCGTGAACCAGCTGGTGGACGAGCTGCCCTCCGGCAGCTACCTGGTGCTGTGCGACCCCACCACCGAAGTCCGGCCCGAGGTGATGCGGGAGGCTGTCCGACAGTGGAACAAGAGCGCCACACCTCCGATTAAGGCCCGCAGCCGCCAGGAGTTGATTCGTTTCTTCGACGGTCTGGAACTGCTGGAGCCCGGCGTGGTCTCGGCTTCACTATGGCGACCCGAGACATGCGAGCTCGGCATTCCGGCCGAGGTATTCAACTTCAGTGGTGTCGGACGAAAGTCATGATAAATACGATCTTCACTGGCCAGCGTGGTACAGGCCGCGCTTGCTGATGTAGCGCCGTTGGGTACATGCGCACCTACTCTGAGCTGCATAGACATCATGAGGATCTTCTCTTTGTCCGCACCGTGTCCGCGGCACCGTCGATCTTCGCCGCTGTGAACGCCTGCTCGATGGCTTCCCGGGTCCGGTCGTCGGCGTCCGGCCACAGATGCGCGTAGGTGTCCAGGGTGATCGCGGCCGATGAGTGCCCCAGCCGCTTTTGCACGGTCTTGACGGACTCGCAGTGCCGGATCAACAACGAGGCGTAGAGGTGTCGCAGCGTGTGCAACCCGGTCCGCGGCGCCAGTCCCGCCGCCTTCGCCGCTGGCATCCATACCGCCGACCACCGGTGCCGGGTCACCGGCTGCCCGTCGGGCATCGTGAACAGCAGCCGAGCGGCCCGGGTGACCGGCGTGCGCGGGTCGGTCCGGTCCTCGATCGTGATCTCGGTAGCGGGGAATGCCGCGAGGTGCGCGGCTACCGCGTCGAGTGTCACCCGCGCCAGGGGCACCACCCGCGCCGACTCCGCGGTCTTGACCGGGCCGA
>JBOHFG010000287.1:0-3441 GCA_050699575.1 Pseudonocardiaceae bacterium | reverse complement strand
TGAGGTCATCCAGTTGCTGTCTGAGGTTGGCGGCGATCGTGTCGGTGTCCGACGCCGCGGTGTCGATGGAGCTGAACGTCACCTTGATCTGGTCACTGCCGCTTGTCATGCCTGCCTCCTGACATCTGGTGGGACTGCTTCAGGCCATCGCCGATGCCGTGCAGGGCGTGGTTGAGCTTGGTGGCGTTGTCATACCAGCGGATCTTGAGCTGATGAAAACTCGTGGCAGCCTGTCCCTGCCAGGTGCTCGCCTCGCTTCCACCTCGCTAGACCTCTGTGATCGAGTTGCCGTGAGGGCGGTTCTACGCGAAACGCGTCCGGATGTACTAATTCATCTCGCTACGAGTTTCAGAACTGGCGTTGAGCATAGCGACGCCGCTAAACAAGACACTCAGATGTGGCGAAACCTAACGTCCGCAGGGCTGTTTGATCGCGTCGTCATTGCATCGACGGAGTTGGGCAAGAGTGTCAGCGATCAGATGACCGCATTTCAACAGGCATACGTCGACTCCAAAATTCGGCTAGAGCGAGACGCCTTGAACTTCTACCAAGATACGAATACGCCCACTGTGCTGTGTCGGTTTCCGCACTTGGCCGGAGCGACCGAGCATGTACGTGACAGAAACTACAACAGAATCCTCAATAAGCTGCTGCGGCCGGCTGTGAGCGGTAATCAGAAGCCGATCGACATATACGTTCCGTACCAGACGACCCTGCGCTACATGCATGTCCAAACGGCCTCTGAAATTATTGTCAACAGGGTGGCCAGGTTCGAGGGTTTCGCGATAAACGAGTGTGGCGCTGATGCGGTCGCGATTGACTTCGCAGAGCTGGTGCACGTGGTGGATCGTATTGTCGGAAAAACTCCTAATGTCACGTGGTCACAGGGTGCACCAAGTGGGCAGCATGTTGTCGGCGGGTGGCGATTAGGGAAAGCCGAACGGTTAGTACGGGACACGCTAGCCTGGATTGCCGAGGAAGAGGAATTTGAGGACGGGCAGGTATGAGTACTGATTCTGTTGCTTCTGCTGTGCGAAAAGTAGTTGATGCCCTTGATTGGACTATCCCGGAGTACAGCGGTTGTACGCTTGGAGGATCGAGAGCATACGATCTGGCCGATGATGAGTCAGATGTCGAGATGTACTTCTACTCGTTAGCCGAACCGCCAACTTTAGATCAAGTGAGCACTAGCCTTCGCGGGATCGGTGCAGTCAATCGGCGATCGAATTCCTTTCTCTGGGATGAATTTCCGTGGGGGACTCACTCGTTCTTTGTTGTAGATGGAATCTACTTCGAGGTCGGATATCGAAACGTCTACCGTGTTGGTGCTCGCCTTCTTTCCTACCTGGATGGCGGGGTTCAGACGGAGCGGGATTTCCATGATCTCGGTCTTGGCTACATGCCGAGCGGTCTCGCAGCATCGGTTCAGTCAGAAAAAATCATCGCTTCACTTGACGACGAGATAGTTAAGCTCAAACGAATGACGGAATCGTTCCCGGATCATCTCCATCAAGCTATTCGCAGCGAGTACCTTGATACTGCGCGTAACTTGATGCGGGGCAAGTTGGCTGTAGCCGCAAAACGTGGCGATCGGTTCTTCTACGATGCGGTCGTAGCGCGAGTTGTGCGATCCATGATGGTAACTGCATTTGCTGCCTCTGGTAGCCACTTCCCAGGCGACAAGTGGAACGAGATCTTGTTATTGCGTACCGGCTGGAAGAATGCTGACAATTTTCTGACAGCGTTGCGGCGGCATAGCGCTCTTAGTTCTGATAATCCACGGCAGTTCATGGAACGGTACGCGCTGTTGGAGAAGGCGCTAGGCATGTTGGATGCAGGAGAGTGAAGTCAAGTATGGGAGCGTTGTTCCGTAATGCTATTTCGTTCGCTAATGACTGGAGTGAGCCTGATGTAAAATCTGTGAGCACGGCGACTTTAAGTATTGTCGTTCCCGTGTATCGGCCGTACAATTTCCCTGAATTCTTGCAGCACCTTGACAGTGTTTCGGGAGCCTGTGAAGTGATTCTGGTTGACGACTCGGGTGATGGTGACGAGTCGGTAGCTAAAAGTGTCGCCAATCGCGCGAGGGTGAAGTTGCTGACGCATGCCGTCAACCTGGGGCGGCCAGCGGCGCGGAATACCGGCGCTGTTCATGCAACTGGCGATATCTTGGTCTTTCTCGACCAAGATATGTTCATCAGTCCGAAGTTCTTGGCGCGAGTGCGAGCACTCATATCGACAAACGATCGCGGCGTCGTTCTGGGTATGCATGAGACTTGTTCTGTCGTTGACATTCCGAGTGCTAGTCGTTGGCATGAGCCGGCGCTGACGGTGGATTGGCGTCACGGAATCCGCGTTGATGACGGCCTAGTCGATCTCACAGCTGCCGGTGTTGGATCGGTGACGAATCACTGCCAACCATCCGAGTGGATTGATCTGTGCGGTGAGTCTCGCGATTTTCGCGATCTTGGCATCGCTCCGACTTCGACACGCGGCTTCTGGGATCTAGCGAGCATGGTCGTATCGCACTCGATGGCGATTGATCGGAACTGTTTTCAGAAGGTCGGTGGTTTTCCCGAGTGGATTCGTGGCTGGGGCGGTGAGGATATCGTGCTTGGATTCAGTGCAGCTGCTGCGAACATTCCGATCATCCCGAGTGGCTGTGTCGGATATCAGGCGCAACACGAGCCCTACAGTGGCAGTGAAGCGACCAAGATGGCAGAGTTGTCCAAGAACCTGGACAGCTACCGCTCATGGGCTCAGGCTGCTGATGGGTTTCAGAAGATTGATATCGGTGAGATTTCTAAGCGCATAGCCAAGTGAGGCATGCAAGCAACCGAGCCGCCGCGTTGACCCACGTCTGCGCCGCCGGCATCACCGCGGCGTTGAGCAGCGAGGACTTCCCACAGTCAGACGGCCCGACGATGGCCAGCAGCCCGCTGGCGTTGCCCATCACGCGCACTCGGTTGTGAACTCGCGGGTCTCGTCCGCGCGACCGAAAAACACCCGGCTGCGCGCCGCGGTGAACGGAGCCAAACCCCGGGAAGGGATTCGCGCCCTCCCGCCATGGCCCCGCATTGTTCTCCAGTAGCCGCACCGCGTGGAGTACGCGGTCGTGGGCCTGCCGGGGCTCGGCCAGGTAGTCCACGGACTGCAGGCGTTGAATCAGCGGGTGTACCATGTCGGCCTCCGCGTGCAACGGCATTAGCCGGCATCCCAGAGCGCGCGCGGTCGCCACCTCAGCTGTGCACCAGATGGCTTCGGCCAGGTCGCCAGCTCATCCGGTGCGCCGCCGATTTCGCCGACCAGGTCACGAGACCGACCAAAACCGTGGGAGATCAACTGTTCGGGCGCCCGGTGGCGATGCTCTACGACACAAGCTCGACAGGTCCGTTGTGGTGGGTGAAGCCGGGATGCCAGCGGGCGAAGTCGGCGGCCAGG
>JBOHFG010000286.1:0-1807 GCA_050699575.1 Pseudonocardiaceae bacterium | reverse complement strand
ATCAAAAAGTTAGATTCACCCCCATTGTACACGCCGACCGACTTGAGCATGTCCAGCAAGATGTCGTGTGGCCGCCCTGACCGCAGCGGTCCTCGACGCCCGCCACGCTCCTTCCGGCCGGCTCCCCATGCGCAGCGCCTCGGTCTCGGTGGGCACGTCCTCGGCGGTCAAGGCGGCTAAGCAACAGTCGCCGGGTTCCCGAGTTTGTCAGCTGCTGTCCGCCGGGCTCATCGTGCAGGTCCGACACTGGTGACGTCGCGTAATCGACTGTCGCGTATTCGCGTGGGTGTCCGGTTGTGCCGGGTGGTGCTGTTGGTCTCGGGTCTCAGAGTGATTTCGGGCGGGATCTGGTGTCGGTGGCTATTGTCGCTGGTTGCAGGATCTGCTGGGCTGAGTGGTGAAGGTGGTTCACGCGCCTGCGTATCTTCGCCAACCAGGGGCTCTGAAGTGTGGAAATGCACGCCACCGCCGGATTGGGTTCCCATCACGCCCAGGCCCGCCGCTGAGGCCGCGCGTGAGTAGGCCCTCGTTGCGGCCTCCGCAGCCCACCACGTTGAGGCCACCCACCGGTGAGGGAGCCCGCCAGGTCCGCACCGAGCATCGCGAACGAGCTGAACGCCGAGCGCTCCGGGGTCGAGACCGTCCTGGACACTCTGCGCGCCGAGCACCGCCGGGGGACCGAAGCCTTTTCAGGCCGCACTCACCGCGCTGCGCACCACCCAGCCCGAGCAGTGAGGCGAGCTGGGCAAACAATGTCAATCACTTGCAGAACGCCGCAGGTCAGACCCCATAATGTCCGATTTTGTCGGTGGATCTTGATGGAGGGTCCGGGCGCGGGCCTTGATGGGCTGAACCCTGGCGAGCTGCCGCCCGAGCGCGGGGTCGCACTGGTGGGCGCAAACCCACGATGACCCCCGCCCCGATCAACAAGGCCCAGCGGAGGTAGGACGCCCGCCAAGTCACCATGGCCGACATCGCCACCTCCTGCGGAGTCACCCCCATGACGATCTACCGCGCTGGGTGCTGGGCGCTGCGGCTGCTGGGCGCTGAGCAGGCAACATACTACCGGTCGCGGCTCAGGGCAGCTTCGTGACCGGCGCCTCGTATTCGGTTCCTGGGGTTCTGGTGCGGGTTCACTTTGTGTGATCACCGGCCGCGTAGCGACTCCAGGTTCCGCCGGCCTCGGCGACGAGCCGGGTGGTGTGGTCGGGGTGGTAGCCGAGCATCGTGGCGATTACCGGCGGTGGTGCTTGCAGGACGAGCTGCCGGATCGCTGCGGTGCGGCCGCGCAGGCCGGGGATGCGGTGTTGGCGTAGGCGGTGCTCGAGGGCTTCGGGGGTCATGGGCTGGCCGCCGCGGCGGCCGGGGAACAGCCACCGGGCCTCAGGGTTGGTCGCGGTGGTCAGGTTGAGCCGCTGGCCAATGTGCCGTAGTAGCAGCTCGGCGAAGAGTTCGGGGACTGGTGAGGGTGGGTCACCGAGCCGGATGCTGACCTCGGTGCCGTGATGGAGAACATCGTCGATGCTCAGGCGCAGGATTCTGGTCAGCAACTTAGAGCGCGTCTGGAAACTCCGGTCTACCAGTCTCCGGTGCGGGCGAGGCGGCGGGACATGGTCATGGTTATGTGGACCATGGCTTCGTGGTGTTGGGGCAGGGTCTCGTAGTCACGGACGCAGCGGCGGTACTTGTTGATCCACCCGAACGTGCGCTCGACGACCCAGCGGCGGGGCAGGACGGTGAAACCGGTGACGTCATCGGTGCGTTTGACGATCTCGACGGTGAGCGACAGGACTTTGTGCGCCCAGGT
>JBOHFG010000285.1:0-2411 GCA_050699575.1 Pseudonocardiaceae bacterium | reverse complement strand
TATGAGCTGTGTGGAGGCCGGGCCGCTGCGCGATGGCTCCGGCCGGGTCGCGGTGCGCCACAGCCACCATCCGGACGGCGCGGCGATCGTCTACACCCGCGCCGAATGGGACGCGTTCACCGCCGGCGTCCGCCTCGGCGAGTTCGACTTCCCCACCAGCTGACCACTGCTGACGGCAGACTCGACGATGTGCGCACCGCCGGAACAGATCTTCGTACAGCGCGAGGATGGCGATAACACCAAGCTACACGGCTTCCTGTCATCTTCGTACATTTAATCTGTATCGCAAGTTCGAGATCCTTCTACCGTCCCAGCTAGGCCGATGAGTAGTTCTCGGTTTTGAACAGAGCCGCGAACGCACCGGAACCGTGCCGGGCAGCCAACCATGATGACAATGGCGCAAGCCTGCCGCTGATCATGCTCGCGAGGATGAGTAAGTGCAGCTCATCCCCCTCGTCTTGTCCGATTTCACGGAGGAACACCTCGTAGCGCACGCCTACTCCGCGTGCATACGCCGTCAAATTCCGCAGGTAAGACGCGATGGCGGGGTCTGTCGTACTCGCCCAGCGTGCTTTCCGGAGTGCGCAGAGGTCGTCGGCGTCCAGGAGACCGGTTTCGTCGCGGAACGCGAAGTAGTTCACGCCGCTCGATGGGTGGCGTACCGAAGTTTCAACCGCCGCCTGCCGGGCGATCGACCGAGCCTCCCGATCGGTCGCCCCTTCCATCACGACGCCGAGATTGCGGGTCGTTGTCGCGCCAGCGCCATCCCGTGCGGAGTAGGTGCGCCCGTCGGGCCGTCGGAAGTTGATGCCGTACCGAACCCGGTCCACGCCTTCGCCTGCCTTTGGTAGGCCGTAACGCCGGTAGGAGCCGTAGTGCAGGCAGTCGTGGGCGTAAGACCGCAGTAAGTCAAGGGCTGTGAGGTCGGGTGCCCAGAATGCGCTGCCTTTGAGATCGCCGTACGCCGTGATGACGGCTGCGGCTTGCAGGTGCCGGTAGCCCTGTCCAGGATGATGGAAACCACCGAACGCCGAGGCTGGTGAGAAAGAGTGCGTGCCAACCCACACTCGCTCAGATGGCAGGAGGCGATGAAGGCCGAGAGCGGAGTAACGGCGGCTGATGATGTCCCAGCCCGCCTGGAAGACATCGTGATCGATCAGCGGTGACTGAAGCACGTCGGGCAGGCGGCTGAACGCGACGCCAGGGTGGTCGTCGTGCAGTCGGGGCGTGGCGCGAAGCGCGGCGAGCCGCTCGGAGATCTCTCTTTTAGCCTCAGCGTCGCCTCGCAGGGTTTCGTTCGGTGTCAGGACGTTCATCCGTCGTCTCCCTGGTGTTGGCGCCGTCGACGCACCAGGCGGCGTTGACCTCAATGAGTTGCCGGTGGGCGGGCAGAGTCCCGGCTGGCAGTTCGGTGACCGGGAACCATCCGGCTTCCAGGACTTCCAGCGAGTCAAGCTTCAGCTCACCGCCGGCGAGCTGTGCCGCGTAGGCGACTTCGATCCGGAGCTGGTAGCCGCTGGTCAGTTGCAGGAGCGGGCCGACGGTGACATCCAGACCGGTCTCTTCCTTGACTTCACGGACAATGGTGGCCTCGAAGGTCTCCCGGCGTTTCGCGTAGCCCGTCGGCAAGCCCCACGGGTGCTGCGCAGGCCAGAGCCGATGCCGCAGCAGCAGGACATGCCCGGCGTCGTTCCGTACAAGCCCAGTGATACCCGCGATGAACTGGGCATGGGCAACCCAGAGAATCCACCACTGGACGGGACCGCGCAGCCCCCGCCAGATCCGAGCGACCAAGCGCGACATCCCGGCTCCTTACGTTGCGGCCGCCGGCGGGATGCCGGACTGGTTGCCACCCGGGACGGTAGCGCGGGGCACAACCGCTAGCGGATCGACGCGGCAGGGTGTTCCGGACACTGCTCCGTCATCGGTGGCGCCCTCGTCAGTGCACGGTGCACTCAATGACATGACTCACCTTCTCGCACCTGACTAGTTCCCTCAAGTCTGAGATCTCATCATCTCGGTGATTACCGGTTTATGCAGCTGACTGTGAGTAGAGGGGATGGCCGCCATGCCGAAGAGGAAGCCGGGGCCCACACTGCGGGCGCAGTGGCTGGGCCAGCAGTTGCGGGCGCTGCGCGAGACCGCCGAGTACCCGATCCGCCGCGGTGACGTGCTGGCGCTGCTCGACCTCTACCGCGTCGCCACGACGCGCACCCGCGAGGGACTGCTGCAGCTGTCCGACGACGTGTGGCGCAAAGGCTGGTGGGACGGCTTCGAAAACATCGTCGGCCGCCAGTTCATCGACCTGGTATGGCTGCAGTCCCGCGCCGAGCGGCTGCGCACCTACGGGTCGATGCTGGTGCCCGGGCTGCTGCAGACCCGGCCGTACGCCGAGACGCTGATTCGTAACA
>JBOHFG010000284.1:0-9441 GCA_050699575.1 Pseudonocardiaceae bacterium | reverse complement strand
CTCGCAGGTCCAGGGTGCCGCGGAGCGGCATCGCGAGCGACGCCGAAGGCGCCCTTGACCTGGGAGGGACGGTCCCGCAGGCTGCGCAGCACCCCCGAACCCACCCACGGAAACGACACAAGAGCCCAACCAGCCGTCGGCGTCAAACCCGGACAACTACACACTGACCAAGAACGCGAGGGTCCTCCAAGTCCGGTTCGATGAGCAGAACCCCGACGTCCTCTACCTGACCACCGAGGGGCTGGAAGCGGCCACCACCTACACCCTCACGGTTTCGAACGTGTTCAGCAACTCGGGCAAGCCGGTGGCGCCTGGCTACGACAAGACGGAGTTCACGACCCCATGACAACATCGGCCATCGAGGAACTCAAACAAATCGAACGCTGGGACGACGCCAGCGGAACCCCGCATACGACGGCACGCCAGCGACCACCAACCCCAGCCCCTCCCCCACACTGAGCAACCAGTCGATCATCTCAGCCGCAGCCAGCTCCACCAAGTTGACGACGCCCTCCTCAACCATGCACTGGATGATCTCCTCCACTCGTCGAACCGAACAAGTTGACAATGCCCAGGTTAAAGCGCTAGCGGTTCATATCCGTTGGTTTTCGGCGAGTCGGTAGACCTATTGGGTGACTGTACGAGCCGGACGATGTACTGGTATAGTTTGCCTATCGCGCGATGCTGGACTAAGTATTAAAAATTTCCGCTAGGCACAGTTATAGGGAGATGATCTGTTACGGGCAGGAATTCGAGTTAAGTCACCTTGAAGTGACTGCCACAATCGTCCTCGCCGAAATCTACTTAATAAGATGGAGTGGTCCACATGACCGAAGTTGAATTCTGTCCAGATCACTATCTCTGTACCTATGACGAACCTAATTGCGGAGGATCTTCTCTTGGGGAATTTCTCTCTGATTCTAATTCGGGGGAATCGTGCCATAATATCCCGGGCTATGCTCGTTCGGTTTGTAATAATTGGGATGACGAGGTAATTATGTTCCCCGATGAAGGCTGCGTTGGTTCCGAACGAGTGATTGAACCGCATAGCGGGTGTGTAAATCTTGATCCGCCTGCGCGGTCTTTTAAGGTTAGGAAGTTGTAACTGGTCAGCTCTTCGGCATGGCTTGGGCATTGTCAACTTGTTGAACTTCGGGTCGGCGATGGACAGGTGGAACCTGAGTTGGGTGCTGAGTCGATCTGCGGAGCGGTGTTCAGGCGACTGCCATGCCGGTGACCCGTAATGGAATAACTAAAGCGCGTCAATCAGCACTCTCGCTGGTCGCAAGCCTGGAAGTCGCCTCAGGAAAGCAACTTAATTTTATTACGGCCACTAACTTCCAGAGAAAAAACAATCTGCAGGTTGTGATCTGGATATCCTTGTGGAATCTGTGGCGGATTTCGGGCCCGCCGGAGGGCGGTTGGCCGGTGACCCGGCGGGCCCAGGTGTGGTTATTTTTTGATGAATTTTGCGGCGATTTTTAGGAAATCGCCGGGTTTCTGGTCCATCCAGGTGCAGTTGTAGATGTCTCCTCCGCCGATCTTGCAGCCTTCCTTTTCCCGGTTGGAGTGCCAGTCGCGGTTGGCCGACCATCCGCCGACGGATCCGATCTCCTTCTGGATGGCGAACGCGACCAGTTCCTCCATGTTTTTCAGGGTGAACTTCTCGCCGCCGTCGTTGATCCCGTACATCGGGCAGGCACCGATCCGCGACCACGTCTGCTGGTCGGTGAGGTGCGGGAACCGCAGCTTGAGGTCGCGCTGCATGTACTTGAGAGTGATGATGGCCTCTGTTCCTTGCGGCCGATCCTTGTTGCCCATGGTCATCACCATGCCGTTGACCAGCGACGGGGTGATCCCGTACGTGGCCAGCATCCGCAGGAAGGCTTTGCCGTTGACGTTGAACCCGGCGACATATCCGCCGGTCGGTGTGAGCTCGGGGGTCGGGTCCGACTTATCATTGGGATCGTCCGGGCCGTCCACGTCTTCCGGCCGGGCTTCCCGCCCGGCGTCGACCGGAAGGGTGTAGGAGATGCGCAGGTCCGGACACGCTTTCAACAGCCGCGTCACGATCCTGAGGTGTCGACCCAAGAACTCCTGGTTCTGCTGTGCGTTGCCCTCAATGTCGAAGTCGACCCGTTCCACCGCATAGGCGTCCAGGATACTCGAGTACCAACCGTACACCTTGTCCTCGTCCTTGACGATCAGTTCGGGGATGTGGTTGTTCCAGCCGCCCATACTGATCACGGCGGTGCCGCCCAGCTGGACGAATGCCGCGACGTCGTCCTTGTTGTGGCTGCCGTCGAGGGCCTTGAGCGTGGGGAACGCGCCCCAGCTCGGCTCGGTGCTCGTGTCGGTCATGGTGACGAACCCCAGACTCACGCCGCGCACGTTCGTTCCCTGGGCGATGGGGGTGATCTGGTTGTAGTGGGTGGGGTTGGTGGTGGTGCGGCCGGCATAGTCGATGAACGGCATCACCGGCACGTCCCACGGCAGCCGTTCACCGATCGCCTTACCGCTGTTGGCCGGCAACTCGTCGGACCAGTCGGACAGCTTGTTGGCGGCGTTGCGGGCCTGAACCTGAACGACGTAGTCGGTGCTGGGGGTCAACCCGCCGACAATGGCATAAGTGCCGCGGGTGGGTATGGTGAGCGGCTTGTTGGGCTGGTCTTTCGGCCAAAGCTTCACGGTGTAGCCGATGACCGCGACCTTGTCGGTGGAGGCGGTCCAGCTCAGGTGCAGCGACCGGCCCATCGCCTGTTCTACCTTCATGCCGGTCGGCTTAGTGGGCTTGGTGGGGTAGTCGAAGGTGACCGCTTTGCCGTCGAACTTCAGATCCGTGGGTGTGCCATCGGGTTTCTCGCCCGGCCAGGTGCACTCGAGCACGTACACCAGCTCACCCTCGGCGGGAACGAGGCTCGCCCAGTTCTCACTCTTGATCTTTCCCGTGACATTTCCCGTGACGAACGTCAGTGACGAGAACTTGGAGTTTCCGTCCGTAACTTTTGTCCAATTTGCGGGGACGGCACATGAGAAATCCTTCACCCTAATTGGTTCCTTGGTGATGTTCAGAAGATGGATTTCGTAACGGCCGCCGCCATACCAGGGTGACTTCTCGGCCCACTTGGGATCCGCGACCAAAGTCACCGGGTCGCCTGCGGTCAGCATGGAATCAGATGACGTTTCCACGTCGAACTTGTCGACCACTACGCATCTCCTAAAATAGGCTTGGCTGGCAGTTCGACAGTACCAACAGGTCATACCGCTAGGGAATCACACGATGCGGGCCTAATCCGGCTCGTTGCTGTTTTCAGTGGGTTACTTAGCGTGAGGTCATGTAGGCGGGTGTTGGTCGGTCTCGTTGTCTCTCTCGCGCCGTTGACCAGGGACAACAGTCCAGTTTACGGCTGAGGACACGTTCGGGAGGGCGCTGTCAAGTTGTTGGGGTGTGGTGGGATGGGATGCCCAGCCGACCCCCAAACGCGGTGTCCAACCCAGATCGTTGTTTTTTCTCTGAAAGCTACATCTGCCGCCAATTGCGTCCGATGCGAATTGGCGACACTTTGTGGATCGGTTTCGTTGAGAACGGGGCTTGGCTGTCCTGCCAGCGGTTTTCTGTGGTTCGGTGGTGACGGTAGCGGTCGGCCGGTCGTGATCCGCCGCCGGTCACGTCGCCCAGACGGCTGATTGGCCTGCGAGTTTCCGCCCTACCCGCATCTGATGCGACTTTGTCGCGTTGCATGCGGGTGACGGAGGGTGGTGGTCGTGGTGCCGATCGGGGTCGCACCGGGTGCGGCGAGCCTGCATCTGGTGGAGGGGGTGTCGCTGCTGCGGCCGGAGGACCAGGTGTTCTCGGCGATGCTGGCGAGGTTCGCGAATCAGCAGTTGGCGCGCAACCTGGCCCGGTCGACGGTCGAGGGCCGGGAGCACACGGTGCGGGCGTTCGCCAACTAGGGTCTCCGGGGTAAACGCGCCAAAGCGGCAAGGAATGCTGCCACTAAACATCCTTAGTGGCAGCATATGGGGCCTGAACTGCCACTAACCGTGCCGATCGGGGCCTGCTAGGGTCCCGGTTGCCACTGCCACTAACAGTGGGAGGCACCGTGCCCACACGCTCGACACCGACCCGCTCGACGCGCGCACGTTCGGCGGGGTCACCTCGCGGGATCCTCGATGCGGAGCAGGTGCTGCGCACCTACTCCGACGCGTTGGCGCGGCAGCCGCTGGCGGGGCGGACCCGGGAGGCCTACCTGGCCCAGGTGAGCTCGTTCGTCGCGTGGCTGGGCGGCTCCGAGCACGGCGCAGCGGCGTTGTCGGAGCCGCGGGTGCGCGACTGCGCGGTGCGCGATTACAAGCGTCACGTCAAGACGAGCAGGAAGTGGTCGCCGGCCACGGTGAACCAGGCCTGGCCGCGATCGACAACCTGTACCGCTCATTGAGTGTGGGCCGCCCGGACGTGGCCCGCGAGGATCTCCCTCACGTGGCGCCGCGCTCGTTGGAGGCCGCTGATCAGCGCTCGTTGCTGCGCGCGGTGCAGCGTTGCCCGTCGGCGCGCGACCGTGCGATCGCCACCGTCTTCTTGTACACGGCGCTGCGGCTGTCGGAGCTGGGCGCGTTGGATGTCGGGGATGTGTCGATGTCGGCGCGCCGGGGCCGGTTGACGGTGCGGGTGGGCAAGGGCGACACCTACCGGGAAGTGCCGCTCAACAGCGCCTGCCGCGCCGCGCTGCAGGAGTGGTTGACCGCCCGCACCGCTCAGCTCTCCGGCCCCCACGGCGCTCAGGGTGGCCGGGGTGACGGGCAGGCGTTGTGGTTGGCCCGCTCGGGCGCCCGGCTGTCTATCCGCGCGATCGATCTGGTCGTGCGTCGTCTCGCCGCCGACGCCGGGCTGGCCGTCTCGGCTCAGCTGCTGCGCCACACGTGTGTCACCAACCTCGTCCGGGCCGGCACCGACGTGGTGCTGGTGGCCGAGCTGGCCGGTCACCGCCGCCTGGACACTACCCGCCGCTACAGCCTTCCCTCCGAAGCCGATCGCGACGCCGCGGTCGAGGCGTTGCTGCAGCCATGACCTGTCGGACCCGCCAGCTCGATCCGGACCGGCGCGCATGGTGATCGACCGGCGCCGCGAACCGGGACCGGGGTGATCGGTCATGCCGACCCGGGTGTTGTCCGAGGCCGAACTCGACCAGCTCACGAACTGGCCCGCCGAGGTCGCACACAGTGATCTGGTCGAGTACGTCACCTTGAACGTTGAGGATCTGCGGTGGGTGCGCTCGTATCGGGGCGCGGCGACCCAGCTGGGCCTATCGGTGCAGCTGTGCGGGCTGCGGTTCCTCGGGTTCGTTCCCGCCGACCTGGCCGCGACACCGGTCGAGGTCACCGAGCGTCTCGCCGAGCGGGTCGGCGTGCCACCGGGGGTGTTGGGCTCCTACGCCGGGGAGGTTGATGGGCGGCTGCGCCGGCTGCACGTGGCGGTGGTGATCGCCCGCTGCGGTTGGCGGCACTGCGGCCACAACGAGCGGAAGATGCTCGATGACTGGCTGCTGGCCCGGGCGCTGGAGCACGACGATGCCGCTCTGCTGTTCGGTCAGGTCCTGACACATCTGCGCGCGGAGCGCATCGTGCGCCCCGGGCTGGACCGGCTTGGCCGCTCGGTCGCGCAGGCCAGGGTGGCCGCGGACCGGGAGATCGCCTGGCGGCTGCGCCCGCAGCTCACCGCGGCGCGCTGCGAGCAACTCGACCACCTGATCGTCACCGACACCGATCTCGGGGTGGCCCCGCTGGTCTGGCTCGACACTGGCGCCACCAGCTCCTCACCGGAATCGATCAAAGCCGAGATCACCAAACTGGGCTACCTGCGGAAGCTGGGAGCCGACCGGCTGGACCTGTCGATGATCGGTCCCGAGCGGCTGCGCCAGCTGGCCACGGTGGGGCGGCGCTCGACCCCCAAGGCGCTGCGGGCGATGCCCGCGCAGCGTCGCTACCCGATCCTGCTCGCCACCCTGGCCCAGACCTACGCCAGCGTCATCGACGAGATCGTGCAGATGTTCGACCAGGCCCTCACCACTACCAACGCCCGCGCCCGCGCCGCGCTCGTGGCCCGGCAGCTCGCGGCGGCCGAAGGCAACCTGGAGCGCCTGGTGCTGCTCGACGACATCCTCGAGGTGGCGTTGGATCCCGACCGCGACGACGCCGCGGTCGGGGCCGGGGTCCGCGGCCTGGGCCCGGACCGGTTGGCCGCCGGGGTGCGTGGCCACGAGGAGCGGGCGCCCCGCGACGGCGGGCATCTGGCGCTGCTGGAGGCCCGCTACGCGCATGTCCGCTCGTTCGCCCCGCAGGTTCTGGCCGCGTTGAGCTTCCACGCCAGCGTGCCCAGCGCGACCCTGGACGCGGTGAACCTGCTCACGACGCTCAACGCCGAAGGCCGCCGCCACGTCCCCCCGGACGCCCCGGTCGGTTTCGTCCCGACCCGCTGGGCGCCCTACCTCACCGCGGCCCGCGCCGGCCGGGATGAGAACGCCTACAAGCATTACTGGGAGCTGTGTGTGCTGTTCGGGCCTCCCGGTAGTAAGCACCGAACTACCAACGATCTGGCCCGTTTGTGCAGGCCACGGCGTTGCGGTCGATCTTCGCGAACCCCACTCGGGCAATGTCGATCGAACCTTCTGACCAGCGCAAACGGGCCAGATCGTTGGTATTTCGCTGAAAGCTACGGGGAGGCCCTCGTCCTCGGCACCCACCACCACGGTGACCACCCGCTCATCCTCAACATGCTCGTCAACCTCGACGCACACCATGACCGGCATCTCAAAACGCACCCAACGCCGCACCATATCGACCTCCGCACCATCCACCCGACCCACACCACATGAGCCAGACCCCGCGCACAGAGTAACGACCGAACCCATAGCTACCCGTCAGTAACTTTGCCCCTGGGCGTAGCTACCCAAGCACTGGGCCGACTCGGGACCCGCGGGTACCGGTGGCCACAGAGCCCCGGTATGGGCGGAGTAGGCTGATGGTATGGCTAAGACGGTGAAAGTCACGGTAAGTATGCCGGTCGATGACGTTGAACGGCTCAAGGCTCTCGATGCCGCTGGCGCGATCGAGTCGGTCTCGGGCTATGTCGCCGAAGCCGTCCATGACCGGCTCGACCGCCAGGCCTGGCTGCAGCGCTGGCGGGCCCGGGTCGGGGAGCCGCATCCCGAGGCCAGCGCCTGGGCCGATGAGGTTATCGACCGCCACGTCGGGACGGTTGCCCGCCGGGCCTCGTGAGTACCGACGACACCCTCGGCGGGTTCGTCCTGGACGCCTCCGCGCTGGCCGCCCTCGGTGGCGGGGAGAACATCTACGCGACCACGTGGGCCGATCGGGCTGCGGTGCGCGGGATCGTGCTGCTCGTGCCGGCGGCCGCGCTGTCCGAGGCGTGGCAGCGGATCCGGCGCCACGATGCCGGTCATGTCGAGCAGATGCGGGACCTGCTGGCCTCGCCCATGGTCCTCATCGAGGCGCTCGATGACACTGAGGCCGCTCGGGCCGGGGAGCTGGTCGGCGGCCGCGACCTGGAGCCGGATGTGGCCGCAGCGCAGGTGGTGACCTGCGCGCGGGCCCGGGACTGGCCGGTGCTGGCGGTCGCTCCGGCTCGCCTGCTGGTCATTGACCCGGAGCTGACGGTGGAAACCCTGCCAGGCATGTCCTGACCGGGGATCGTCGCTGGGGGGCAGGTCGAGCGCGAGCAGCGTGGAGAAACATGAGCTCGTCCTCCAGAGGGCACTGTCAGGTTAACCATGATCGTAATCAACATTGCCATTGCAAATACAAAATGCCAACCATGCAGTGATCATGACCACCACATCTTGTGTTTACTTTAGTAAAGTAGATCGTGATCAAGGTTAACCTGACAGTGCCCTGGCGGGTAGCCTCGCCGTCGGCGGCTATGGACACGGGTGGGTCGCAGGGGCAAAGGGCAGCGCCGTTGCGCGGGGGACGCAATCAAGGGGGGCATGATGGCGATATCGGAGTTCGTCAAGCGTAAGCTGGCGATGGCCTACTACGAGACCGATCAAAACCGTGGGAGATCAATTTTTTGCCACTGCTCCCGCAGCCGTAGTCCCGCCCGTGCACAGTGAAGCGGTGTACCTGGGCGGCCTGGCATCCGGTCCGCCACAGGCCTTCGGGGGCGTGGTCCGTGCACGGATGATCCACGCCTGGCGGCGCCGAAAGATCATCGGGCGCTGGAACAGTTGATCTCCCACGGTTTTGGTCGGTCTCGACGAGCACGGTGCGCGAGGTGCTGGGCGAGGCCCTCGAGGAGTTACCCAGCCTGCTGTATTGGAGCGGGATCGACCGCTTCGACCGGGCCGGGCTCAACCACACCCTGACCACCCCGCTCACGAAGGGCACCCATTGAAGATCACTGTTCGGGTCCAGGTCGACACCGCCGAGGAACAGGGAGCGGAGCGGTTCAGTGAGGTCTTCGTCCTGGAGCGCGACCAGCTCACCGAGACCTCCGTGGGCCTGAGCCTGACCGAGGCCCACGCGCTGCTCGGCTCGATCCAGGAAGCGATGGTCTCCGCGCAGGCCACGGCGGCGGTGGCCGAGCGGAGCCGCTGTGCGCGGTGTGGGCGATCCCACCGTCGCAAGGACACCCGCCCGATCACCGTTCGGACGCTGTTCGGGACGCTGCACCTGGACAGCCCGCGCTTCCTGGCCTGTCGGTGTCGGGCCGATGACGCCCAGGAGCGGGCCACCTTCAGCCCGCTGGCCGGGATGCTGGCCGAGCGCAGTACCCCGGAGCTGGTCTACCTGCAGGCCCGGTTCGCCGCGGTGATGTCGTTCGACCTGGCCGGGCGCCTGCTGGGTGAGGTGCTGCCTCTGGGGCGAGTCCTGCATGGCAGTGCGGTCCGCGACCAGGTCAACGCGGTGGCCAGACGACTGGAGGGGGAACTCGGCCCCGAGCAATACATGTTCGCCGAGGGCTGCCAGCGGGACTGGGCACAGCTGCCCCGCCCGGACCTACCGCTGGTCGTCGGCCTGGACGGCGGATACGTCCACTCCAGTGCGCAAACCTCCCGCCGCGACGGCTGGTTCGAGGTCATCGCGGGCAAGAGCATGCCCACCGACGGTCCCGCGAAATGCTTCGCCTTCGTACAGAAGATCGACACCAAGCCGAAACGACGCCTGTTCGAGGTGCTGCGCGGCCAGGGCATGCAGGCCAACCAGCAGGTCACGTTCCTCACCGACGGCGGCGAAGACATCCGGGACCTGCCGCTCTACCTCAACCCCCACTCCGAGCACTACCTGGACTGGTTCCATATCACTATGCGGATCACAGTGATGACCAACATGGCCAAGAGCCTGCGCTGCCCACCACCCGACCCCGACTTCCCATCGTCATCGCCACTCGACCTCGCGGCCGAGGTCGCTAGCCAGCTGGAGAGC
>JBOHFG010000283.1:0-13698 GCA_050699575.1 Pseudonocardiaceae bacterium | reverse complement strand
TCACCGAGGGTTCGCCGGCTCCGTCGGGCTGGCCGAGTCCTGGACCGGGCAGGAGCCGGGCGGTGAGACCGGTCTCCTCGGTGACTTCCCGCAGGGGGCTTCGGCGGGGTTCTCGTCGGGTTCGACGCCGCGCGGCTCGGCGAAGACCGATGGGACCGTTGGTCGGTGTTCGGTCCCCGGTTAGTGGCCCAGACCCGCGTGATCAACGCCTGTGAAATGGGCGACTACGAGACCGCGTGCCGCGTCGCCGATCAGGTCCCCGCAGGAAGCCTGTTGCCCTCCTGGGAAGGCCGCTATCTCCTCGGCCTGGCCCAGGCCCAGACCGAGTGCCACCGCGACGCCGAGGCCCTGGCCACGTTGACCACCGCCCGCAGCACTGCCGGCGAGTGGATTCGCTACCACTGCCTCGCCCGCGACGTCACGCTCGACCTATGCGAACGCGCCGGATCCCGACGCTCCGCCCTACTCGATCGTATGGTCGAACACCTCACACTGGTACCCGCCTCCTAGGGGTCTGTCGCGTGCAGGCCGAAACTGTCGGGGGTTGCTGCCACGCTGAGCGGGTCCATCCGGAGTGTCCGTACAGGGAGGAGCACGACAATGCCTGGACTCGTTGCGCCGGTAGCTGATGAACGCGAGGGACTGCTGGCTTACCTCGCTCAGCAGCGCCTGGCAGTCCGCATCACGGCGCACGGGCTGACCGACGAGCAGGCCCGGGCAACGCCCACCGCCAGCGTGCTTAGCATCGGAGGCATGATCAAGCACCTCGCGACCGTGGAGCGGGGCTGGATGATGGTCGTTCAGCAGCTCGACCGGAAATGGTCAGCAGAGGAACATGAGGCCAATCTCCGGCTCGCACCGGGCGAGACCCTGTCCGGCGTGCTCGACCGGTACGACCAGGCAGCCAAGGAAACCGACACGATCATCGCCGGGATCCCCGACCTCGGGCAGCCAGTGCCAGTCCCATGGCAGGACGTGGCCTGGATGCCGAAGGACATCACGGCCTGGTCGGTGCGGTGGGTGCTACTTCACCTGATCGAGGAGACGGCCCGGCATGCCGGTCACGCTGACATCGTCCGGGAGTCACTCGATGGCGCAACGGCCTTCCCGCTGATGGCCGCCGTGGAGGGCTGGCCAGCTAGCCCGTGGGTAACCCCGTGGAAGACCTCGGACCTCCAAACATGACAGCCCAGCGAACATGAGAGCCAGACGTCAGGTCGACGAGACTGCCACACCGCTAGTCAACAAGGCGAGAGTGAGCTCACTCGTTCGTGTAGCCTCGGTTTCGTGCTAGCCCTGTCGACCAATCTCGTCACCCGCCGCCACGTCGACTACGGCCGGACCCACAGCATGATTGACATGTCGGCCTGACCCTGCCCGATCCTGTTAATCAGCCGGGCGTGTGGTTGTGCCGCCCCGGTGTCCATGATGGCTCCGACGTCACTCGCGCGCCCACCCGCACGCTAAGGACGCGTTCGTCATGCCAGTTGTCACCGCAACCACACCCGTCAGACATGTACTCGCCGCCCTCATCGCGATCTCGGCTCTCGTGCTCGCCGGAGCGTGCGGCAGCAGCCCAGGCGCGGCACCGGGTCCAGCACCGACGCTGCGACTGGGGTATTTCGCCAACGTCACGCACGCCGCCGCCATCATCGGCGTCAACCGGGGCTTCATCACCAAGGAGCTCAACGGCACCAAGCTGGAAACGCAGATCTTCGACGCCGGCCCGGCAGCGGTCGAGGCGTTGTTCGGGGGTGCCCTCGACGCGGCATACCTCGGGCCCAACCCAGCGATCAACGCCTTCGCGAAAAGTAACGGCAAGGCAATCCGGATCATTGCTGGAGCGACGTCCGGCGGTGCCCAGCTGATCGTTCGGCCGGGCATCAAGGACCTACGAGGCACGACGTTGGCCAGCCCTGAACTCGGGAACACCCAGGACGTGGCGCTTCGGGCCTGGCTGACCAAGCAGGGCTTGCGCAACAGCGTGCAGGGTGGCGGGGACGTCACCATCACGCCCACCAAGAACGCCGACACACTCCAGCTGGTCAAGTCCGGCAAGCTGGACGGCGCCTGGGTGCCCGAGCCGTGGGCGTCCCGGCTCGTCCTGGAGGCCGGCGGCACGGTGCTGGTCAACGAACGAGACCTGTGGCCAGGCGGGCAGTTCGTGACGACCCAACTGATCGTCCGCACCGAGTTCCTGGAGCAACACCCACAGACGGTGGAGGCGCTGCTGCGAGGACACGTCGACGCGGTGCAGTGGGCGAACCAGAACTCCGCCGAGGCCAAGACCGTCGTCAATGACGGCATCAACACCCTCACCGGCAACGCCCTGAAACCGGAGGTGGTGGACCGCGCCTGGCAAAACCTCACGGTGACTGACGACCCCATCGCGGCATCACTGCAGACCAGCGCCGAGAACGCGGTGGCCGCCGGGGTGGCCGCCAAGAAAGTCGACCTGCACGGGATCTACGAGCTGACCATCCTCAACCGGATTCGCACCCAACGGGGCCTGCCGACCGTGTCGGCCGGCGGGCTCGGGAAGGACTCATGAGCATGACCACCAATCTCCAACCGCTGGTGTCACAGGACACCGCGACGGCGCTGCCCTGCAGTGTCCGCGTCACGCAACTCACCCACGCTTTTGAGCGGGGCCGGCCGCCGGTGCTCGACCGGATCGACCTGGACGTCGGGCCCGGTGAGTTCGTCTGCCTGCTGGGTGCCTCCGGGTGCGGCAAATCCACGCTGCTGTCGCTCATCGCCGGTCTCGATACGCCCACCGCAGGCGGTATCGAGGTCACCGTGGGCCGGCCGGCGCTGATGTTCCAGGAGTCGGCCCTGCTGCCGTGGTTGACCGCAGCCGGCAACGTCGAGCTGGCGCTCAGAGCACGGGGGGTGGGCCGGGCGGAGCGCCGCACCGAAGCGCAGCGGTTGCTCACGCTGGTGAACCTGGCCGGGCAAGGTCGCAAGCGGGTGCATGAGCTCTCCGGCGGGATGCGTCAGCGGGTGGCGCTGGCCCGGGCGCTGGCGCAGGACAGCCAGTTGTTGCTGATGGACGAGCCGTTCGCCGCGTTGGACGCCATCACCCGCGATGCGCTGCACGAGGAGCTGGCGCGGCTGTGGGCGGAGCAGGGCCTGTCCATCGTCTTCGTCACACACAACGTGCGCGAGGCCGTCCGGCTGGGCCAGCGGGTACTGCTGATGAGCTCCCGGCCTGGGCGGATCGTCCGGGAGTGGCAGGTTGGACTGTCCCAGCCCCGGGCGATCGAGTCCCCTGGGGTGAGTGCGCTGGCCACCGAGATCACCCAACACCTCCGAGCGGAGATCAGCCGCCATGCCCGGTGACGGCAAGACCCTGACACTCGACGACAGCCGGGCCTTCGAAGCCGGGCTGGATGCCTTGGAGGCGCCCGCGCTACCGCCCCGCCCCGGTCCTGGGAAAGTTTTCGTGCGCTCGGTGCTGCCCCCGATCGTGGCGGTGGTGGCGTTCGTCGGGCTGTGGCAGCTGGCCTACAGCGCCGAGCTCAAACCCAGCTACGCCCTGCCGAGCCCGAACGAAGTGCTCCAGACATTCGGCCAGACCGTCCGGGATGGCCGGGCCTGGGACGCCATCTCGATCAGCGTCTCCCGGGGCGTCTTCGGATTTTTGGCATCGTTGGTCGTGGGCACCATGCTGGGGCTGGCGATGTGGCGAAGTCGGTGGCTGCGGGCCGCGCTCGGGCCGTTCGTCAGCGGTCTGCAGAGCTTACCTTCGGTCGCGTGGGTCCCCGCGGCGATCATCTGGTTCGACCTGTCCGACGCCGCTATCTACGCGGTGGTGCTGCTTGGCGCCGTGCCTTCGATCGCCAACGGCCTACTCGGTGGGTTCGACCAGGTGCCACCGTTGCTGGACAAGGTGGGCCGGGTGCTGGGGCTGGGCACCACCGGCCGGATCCGGCACGTGCTGCTGCCGGCGGCGCTACCGGGTTACCTGTCCGGGCTCAAGCAGGGCTGGGCGTTCTCGTGGCGCTCACTGATGGCCGCCGAGCTGATCGCCTACTCGCCCAGGCTGGGCATCGGGCTCGGCCAGCAGCTCAACATTGGTCGGGAACTGAACGCGATGGACCTCGTGATCGCCTCGATCGTCCTGATCCTGGTGGTCGGCGTCGCCATCGAACTGCTGGTGTTCGCACCCCTGGAGCGCCGGGTGCTCCAGGCCCGAGGACTGAGCGCCGCCCGGAGCCACTGACGGCGTGGTTAGGGTGCGAGGGTGCTGAGTCCCGGTAATGACTCCTACCTCCGCTACCCCACCCTGCACGGCGACCTGCTGGGTTTCGTCGCCCAGGACGACGTGTGGCTCTCCCCGCTGGAGGGCGGGCGGCCGTGGCAGCTGACCTCTGACCACGCCCCAACCAAGGACCTGCGTTTCTCCCCCGACGGTGCGCACCTGGCCCATCTCAGCCGGCGCGATGGGGCATTCGAGTTACACATCGTCGCCACCGAGGGTGGTCCGTCGGTGCGCACGACGTGGTGGGGCGACTTCCAAGCCCGGGTGCTGGGTTGGGCCGACACCCACCGGGTGCAGGTGGCCTCCGCAGTGGGCGAGCCGTTGCGGCACCGCACCTGGGCTCGTGCGGTGCCGCTGGACGGCGGGCCCGCGCAGCGGCTGCCCTACGGTCCGGTCACCGCGCTGGACGTCGCCCCGGCGGGCGGGGTGGTACTCGGTACCGGCACCGGTGCCAAGCGCGACCATGCGATGTGGAAGCGCTATCGCGGCGGCGCCGCGGGGCGGCTGTGGATCGATCCCGACGGCTCGGGAACTTTCGCTCGGCTGCTGCCGGAGTTGGACGGTCAGCTCACCGCGCCCATGTGGATAGCCGAGCGGGTGGCGTTCCTCTCCGACCACGAGGGCGTAGGCAACATGTACTCCGTGCTGCCGGACGGCTCCGACCTGCGCCGGCACACCGACCACGACGACTACTACGCCCGGCACGCCAGCACCGACGGGCAGCGCGTGGTGTACGCCGCCGCCGGCGAGCTCTGGCTGCTCGACGACCTCGCCGCTGACTCCCAACCGCGCCGGCTGGAGCTGCGCACCGGGGGACCCCGCGCCACCCGCACGCCGGCCCCGGTATCCGCGGGCAAGCACCTGGGCGAGGTCACCGTGGATCGCACCGGCCGGGCCAGCGCGCTGGAGGTGCGGGGCAGCGTGCAGTGGGTGCCGCACGCCGACGGCCCGGTGCGCACCCTGGCGGCCGGCTCGGGTGTGCGGGCCCGGCTGCCCCGGCTGCTCGGCGAGGACGTGGTGTGGGTCAGCGACGCCGAGGGTGACGACGCGCTGGTCGTCTCTGCCCGGGACAGCTCTACCCAGCGCACCCTGGCCGTGGGCCGGCTGGGGCGGGTGATCGACCTCGCGGCCGCACCGGATGGCAGCCGGCTCGCGGTGAGCACCCACGACGGGCGGGTGCTGCTGGTCGACCCCGCCACCGGCGCGGATACCGAGCTGGCCCGCACGGACGACGGCGCCGCCCAGGATCTGGTGTTCTCGCCCGACTCCCAGTGGCTGGCGTGGACTCACCCCGGCCCGCCCAGGCTGTGTCAGATCAAGCTGGCGCGGGTGTCCGACGGCACCGTGGCCGACGCCACCGTGCTGCGCTTCACCGACTTCAACCCCACGTTCACCCTGGACGGCCAGTATCTGGCGTTTCTGTCCACCCGCACCTTCGACCCCGTGTACGACGAGCAGGTCTTCGACCTGTCCTTCCCCGCCGGCACCCGCCCGCAGCTGCTACCGCTGGCGGCCGGCACCCCGTCACCGTTCGACCCGACGGCGCAGGGCCGCGCCAGCACGCCCGCCAACAACGGCCAGAAGGCCGATGAGGTGACCATGGTGGTGGACCTCGACGGCCTGGCCGAGCGCGTTGTGCCAGTGCCGGTGCCCGCGGCACGGTATTACTCGCTGGTCGCGATGAAGGGCGGCCTCGGGTGGTTGAGCAAGCCGCTGCACGGCATGCTCGGTGACGACCTGGCCACCACCGAGTCCGACGCCCCGCGCCCGGTGCTCGAGCGCCTGAACCTGGCTACCGGCACGTCCACGATGCTCGCCGAGGGCATCGACGAGGTCTGGGTCAGCGGCGACGGCACCCGCCTGGTGGTCCGCGACCGGCAGCGGCTGCGGGTGCTGCCCAGCGAGAAACCGGCCGCCAAGGACGCCGAGCGGGGCGACCCCTCGGCCGCTGTCGACGTCGACCTGTCGCGGGTGCGCGTGCAGGTGCAACCGGCCGCGGAGTGGCGCCAGATGTTCGAGGAGGTTGGGCGCCTGATGCGGGACACCTTCTGGGTGGCCGACATGGCCGGCAACGACTGGCCAGCTCTGCTGACCCGCTACCGGCCGCTGCTGGAGCGGGTCGCCACCCGCGACGACCTCTCCGACCTGATCTGGGAGGTGCACGCTGAGCTGGGCACCTCGCACGCCTACGAGACGCCCCCCGGGAAGCCGGTGCCGGCGGCGCGGCGGCTGGGCTACCTCGGCGCCGACCTCGAACGTGGCGCGGACGGGCTCTGGCGGATCACCAGGGTGCTGCCCGGGGAGAGCTCCGCGGGGGCCGGCCGCTCCCCCTTGCGCGCCCCGGGTGCGGCCGTGCAGCCCGGGGAGGCGCTGGTCGAGGTCGACGGGCGCGCCGTCGACTCGGTGACCGGGCCCGGGCCGCTGCTGATGGGCACCGCGGGCAAGCCCATCGAGCTGCGGCTGCGCGCGGCCGGCTCCGACGACACGCGCACCGTCGTCGTGGTCCCGGTGTCTGACGAGACGCCCCTGCGCTACCACGATTGGGTGGCCGACCGCCGCGCCGCGGTGCACGGGGCCACCGGGGACCGGGTGGGCTACCTGCACGTGCCAGACATGACGGCGCTGGGCTGGGCACAGCTGCACCGCGACCTGCACACCGAGCTGTCGCGCGAGGCAGTGATCCTCGACGTGCGCAGCAACGGTGGCGGGCACACCTCGCAACTGGTGCTGGAAAAGCTGGCCCGCGAGCTCACCGGGTGGATGGTGCCCCGCGGCAAGCTGCCCTACACCTACCCCAGGGACGTGCGACGGGGCCCACTGGTCACCGTCACCGACGAGAACGCGGGCTCCGACGGCGACATCGTCACCGCGATGATCCAGGAACGCGGCCTCGGCCCGGTCGTGGGCATGCGCAGCTGGGGCGGCGTGATCGGCTACCAGCCCGGGACCACGCTGGTAGACGGCAGTAGCGTGACCCAGCCCTGCTACGCCATGTGGATCGTGAACCGGGGCTGGTCGGTGGAAAACCACGGTGTCGACCCGGACGTGGAGGTGCCCATGCCGCCGCAGGCCTGGGCGCAGGGCCTGGACCCGCAGCTGGACACCGCGGTGGAGCTGGCGCTGGCAGCTTTGACGCAGACCCCCGCAGCCACCCCCCCGACCACCCACGACCGCCCCTCCACGGCCCCACCCCCCCTGCCACCCCGACCCTGAAAGGCCACCCTACGACCGCGATTCGGCTCCGAATGGCACTCGGCGGGACGCTCGGAACAAGCATCGCTGACCGGCCCTCGATCAGTCTTGGTCCACTGGGCGTGATCCCGGCCTGCCAGCGACGCGGCGTCGGTCGGGCGTTGATGCACGCGGTGTTAGCGGCCGCCGATGCCCTGGACGAGCCGGCGGTGACGTTGCTCGGTGACCCTGCGTATTACAGCTGGTTCGGGTTCGTGGCGGGAACAACGCTGGGGATACTTCCGCCAGTCCCGGAGTGGGGTCGGCATTTTCAGGTGCGCCCACTGAACGCTTGGGACGACTCGCTGCAGGGGATTTTCCGCTACGCCCGGACATTCGACCGCCTGACGTGATTGCCACACGACTGGTGCATTCCTGTGACAGCCAGTTCCGGCA
Organism: Pseudonocardiaceae bacterium; assembly: GCA_050699575.1. Taxonomy (GTDB): domain Bacteria; phylum Actinomycetota; class Actinomycetes; order Mycobacteriales; family Pseudonocardiaceae. The sequence continues at coordinate 5,807 of JBOHFG010000283.1, read as the reverse complement.
TGTCCGGCCAGAAACAACCGCTCGTGCTCAACACCAGCGAGCCGCACACTGCGCGGACCTGGAATTGCTGGTTAGGCGGCAAGGGGCGGTTCCAGGTGCTACGCGACTCAGGGAGCGCGGGAGGATCGGGATCGGTCCAGCAACCACTCCTGGGTCGGTCCGCAAACGCCGTGGTCACCCACGCCGCGAGAACCGACCGCCGCTCCAACTCCGACCTCCACAGCCTCCCCAGCAGCGTAACCGCAGCTTCGAGGGTAGGCGACCAGAACCGCCCCGGTCCGCTCCACGTCGCAAGGCTGGCGCATGCAGCTCTTCGTCGGCCAGCAGGGCAAGCAGCTCAGGGGTGGCGGGATCGTCGATCAGGGCGCCAACCACCGCAGACGCCTCGATGACGATCAAGTCCGGTCGTCGGTGCCCTCGCTGCGCGCCTGCCGCGACGTGGTACGCGTCGCGGTACACTTCAGGAATGGATCCACGACTGGAGCAACTGCTCGACCTCCTGGACGGTTCCGACGCAGACACCGTTGGCACCTCGGTGCGACTTCCAGGTAACCTGCGCGATGCTGCGGTTCTCGCCGCCGAGCTTGGTCTCACAGCGTCGACCACGGAGTTGACCGTGCGGGGACTACGTGCTGCCCTAGAGGCGTTTGCCCAGCGTGCGGTGCTCGATGCACATTATCGGAACCATCCCGATGCCCGCCCCGACCTTGCCGAGATCGCGCTCGCCGCCGCTGAGATCGACGGTCACCCGCTGGCCGCCCGTCCGGACCTGGTCCGGCGCGCCGCCGCCGAGGTGGGCTTCGTGAAGGATGAACCTGGACCCGACGATGTCCTGCTCTACGCCGCTGGCCTCGCCGCGGCAGTTGCATGAGGCAGGCACGCACGGTTGTCCTAGACAATGAGGCCGTTCAGGCTCTCGCCGATCCGGCGCATCACAAACACCGGCGGGTGCTGGCGGTGGTAGAGGTGGCGGCAAGGCGAAACCTGCGCCGCGCCACCGCGGTGCGGCTTGTCGTGCCCACCTGTGTACGGGTCGAGGCAGGGTGGAACCGGCGAGACTCCGGCTCCGCTGTGATCAACCGCCTCCGTATCGATGACGTCGCGCTCGACGCGCTCGCTGCCAACGAAGCAGCGGACATCCGCTCGTCACTCGGGGTGTCGGTGGCCGACGCGCACTTGGGTGTTGTTCTCGGTGCTACCGCGGGACCGCATGCCATTCTCACCAGCGACGTCAACGACCTACGACGAATCGCCCAACACCTCGGCACCCGCCCGACCGTCCTAGCAGTCTGAGCTGCGGCACGGGTCAGTCGGTGGCGCAGCTCAGACGGCGGCCACCGAACTCCACGCCTGCCGCATACGGATCCGACTCGGCGATCGTCGTCGCATCGAAGGACCCGCCCGCCTGGGTTGGATCGTTAGAGCATTTTTTGGACGCGGACACAATCGTCATTCTCTGCGAGAATGACGATAACCTCGACCGAGCGCGTTCGGTGTGCCCGGCTCAGTCCGCGCAGCTTCGGGTGATCTTTTCGATCTCGGCGTCGATGTCGAAAGCGGTGTTCTCGCAGCCGATCGGGACGGAGTCAATCGTGGCCCGAACGAACTGGCGCAGCAGGTCACGATCCACCTCCAGCACCGCGTGTCCATCGGGAGAACAGATCTCGACCAGCGTCACCTCCCATTCGCCCATGTTGGCCGGACGCACCCGCACGTCACCGATCCCGGCGGGGGTGTGCAGCCCCTCCACCAGCAGGTCGCGGGCCAGCACCCAGTCCACGAAGCGATTGCCCCGGGTCTGGATCTCGACGGTCACCGCGAAGGGATCGTCGGTGCGGTAGACCCATCGGGTCACCACTGGCGCTGAGGCCTCGTGCAACAGCGCGAACATGTCATGGGCGACCTCGCCGCCGTGACCATTCATCCTGGCCCTCCTCTCAATACTGATGCGAGTGGATGTGCTCGTATGTCACATCGCCGAGACCGGCCCATACGTACCGCTCCGACTGAGATTCACTCCAAGTGGTGCATCCCGATCGGGTGGAATTTTGCGGCTGCACCTGGTGACGCTCTGTTTTCGGCCAGGAGTACGCATTTCTCAACGTCAAGGAGTAACCGACTACTCACTGTCCGTCAAAATTCAGGCCCGGACGCATCGACCGGCGTCAGCCGGCAGGAGCAGTTGCTCGCGTCGTATGAGGTTGCTCACAGGCCCAGTGATCGGCCGATGACTTCCTTCATGATCTCGGTGGTGCCCCCGTAGATCCGGGTGACGCGGGCGTCGGCGTAGGCCCGGGTGATGGCGTATTCGAGCATGTAGCCGTAACCGCCGTGCAGCTGCAGGCAGGTGTCGACCACCCGGCCCTGCAGCTCGGTGCACCACCACTTGGCCTTGGCGGCGTCGGCGACGGTCAGCTCGCCGTCGTTGAGCGCCTCGATGCAGCGGTCGGTGAAGGTCTGCGCGATGTCGATCTCGGTGACCATCTCGGCCAACCGGAACTTGGTGTGCTGGAACGACCCGATCGGCTGGCCGAATGCCGTGCGGTCCTTGACGTAGGCCAGCGTCAGCTCCAGCGCTGCCGCCGCCCCGGCCACCGCGGCGGCGGCCATCGACAACCGCTCCTGGGGCAGCCGTTCCACCAGGTGGACGAATCCCTGGCCTTGGGTGCCGAGCAGGTTGGTGGCCGGCACCTGGACGTCGCGGAAGAACAGCTCGGCAGTGTCCTGGGCGTGCTGGCCGAGCTTGGCGAGGTTGCGGCCGCGCTCGAAGCCCGCCATCCCGCGCTCCAGCACGAGCAGGCTCATCCCCTGGTGCCGCTCCTGCGGATCGGTCTTCACCGCGGTGATGACCAGATCGGCGTTGATGCCGTTGGTGATGAACGTCTTCGATCCGTTGACCAGGTAGTGGTCCGACCGGCGCACCGCCGTGGTGGCCAGGCCGGCCAGGTCCGAGCCCATCCCCGGCTCGGTCATCGCGATCGCCGTGATCAGCTCCCCGGAGGCGATCCCCGGCAGCCATCGACGTTGCTGCTCCGCGGTGGCCAGGTCCAGGAAGTAGGGCAGGCAGATGTCGTTGTGCAGGGTCAGTCCGAGCCCGGCCCCCGCGGCCCCGGCGAACATGACCTCCTCGCCCAGCACCACGTTGAAGCGGAAGTCCGAAACTCCACCGCCACCGAGCTCCTCCGGGATCGCCATGCCGAGAAAGCCGGCCGCACCAGCGATGGTGAACAGCTCCCGGGGCACGATGCCCTCGGCATCCCAGGCCGGCAGGTGCGGCATGACCTCCTTGGCGAGGAAGGCGCGGACACTCTGCCGGAAGGCCTCATGCTCGGCCTCGAACAACCGACGGCGCATGCTTCCGATGATCCTCCTGCTCAGGCCACGGCGCCCACCGGCCGATCGGGTTGTGCAGACCTCAACTGATCACACCTCGCGCACGCCCTCCTGCACGTGCGCGGCAGAAGAGCAACTGAATACCACCTTTGAGTGGACTACTGGTGCACATTGGTCACGAGAAGTTGTATTCTCTGCGCGCCAGAGATGAACGACGGCCCAAGAGGTGATGCCCGGTGAATCTGCTCACCGACGCTCGACGAGGTCAGCTCAGGAGTGCCACGCAACCCGGCGCTACCGGGCTGGTGCACGAGGCGCTGTTCTACCGTGACAGCGACGCGTACACCATCAGTGTCACGCGTTTCGTCCGGGAGGGTCTCGAGCTGGCCGAACCGGTGTTGGTAGCGGTGCCCGGCTCGCACGTCGACATGCTGCGATCGGCCATCGGCCCGGAGGCCGGGCAGGTCCAGTTCATGGACATGGTCGAGGCAGGTCGCAACCCGGGCCGCATCATCCCCGCGGTGCTCTACGCGTTCTGCACCGCGCACCCGCAACGCCGGGTCCGCATCGTCGGCGAACCGATCTGGCCGGGGCGCTCCGCCGCGGAGTACCGCGCCATCCTGCAACACGAAGCCCTCATCAACATCGCCATGGCGGATCACCAGGTAACCGTCCTGTGCCCGTACCACCGCCACGGCCTGGATGCGACGGTCCTCGCGCAGGCCAGGCAGACCCATCCGGTGGTCGTCGAAGAGGCACGGCGGGAGCTCAGCGCTGACTACCGGGACCCTCGCGCCGTCGCCGACGAGAGCCTGCGGTCATTGCCCGATCCGCCGGAGTGGTGGGGCGACATGCTCGTCTTCCGCTCCGCGGAGGATTTGCGGGGCATCCGGCAGTTCGTCGAAGACCGGGCGTTGCGGGCCGGTCTGTCAGTCTCGCGAGTGACCGACCTGTGCTTGGCCGTCAACGAGGTGGCCACCAACACGCTGGTGCACACCAGGGCGGGCGGCGTGTTGTCCCTGTGGCAGGAATCGGAGACCGGCAACCTGATCTGCGAGATCAGCGACAGCGGCCAGCTGACCAGCCGGTTGATCGGGCGGATACCACCGGACCGTTCCGAACCGCACGGCCGCGGGTTGCTCCTGGTCAACGAACTCTGCGACCTGGTCGAAATCCCCACCGGCCGGATCGGCACCGGAACCACCGTCCGGCTGCACATGCGCCTGCAGTGAGATTGCGGGATCGTCGGCGCCCTCCGCACCACGGCACCCTAAGCTCACGCGGTGACATCGCGGGGGCGCGTCGCTACCACGCCTCCCGCGGCCGGGCCGGTGCCGCGCCCGGCTGGCAGATGGCGCACGGCCCTTGGCGTCTACCGCGAGCCCCGGCTGGTGACCATTTTCCTGATGGGATTCGCCAGCGGGCTGCCCCTGGCACTGACCGGGGCGACCCTCGCCATCTGGCTGACCGAACTGGGGCTGCCGCTCACCTCGGTTGGCCTGTTCGCCGCGCTCGGCGTGCCCTACAACGTCAAGTTCCTGTGGTCCCCGCTGCTCGACCGGGTGCCGGTTCCGGTGCTGACCCGGCGGCTCGGGCGGCGGCGAAGCTGGCTGCTGGTCATCCAGCTCGCCCTGGCCGGGGCCATCATGGCGCTCGGTGCCACCCGGCCACGGGAGGCACCGTGGTGGACGGCGCTGGCCGCGCTGGGCGTCGCCTTCCTCTCCGCTAGCCAGGACATCGTCATCGACGCCTACCGGATCGAGACCGCACCGGAGCACGAGCAGGGCGCGAGCGCCGCCATGACGCAGTACGGCTACCGGCTGGGGCTGCTGGCCAGTGGCGCGGGGGCCCTCCTGCTGGCCACGCTGCTGCCGTGGTCGTGGGTGTACACCGCGATGGCGGGACTCCTCTCGATCGGGATGCTGACTACCCTGCTCGCCCCCGAGCCAGTCCGTGCCGTGACGGCACCGGTTCCTTTCCCGGAATCGGTCATCGCGCCCTTCACCGAGTTCTTCCGCCGCCAGGGGCCCGCGGTCGCGCTTCTCATCCTGGCTTTCATCGTGTGCTACGCCCTCGGTGACGCCTTCGCCACCACCATGGCCACCCCCTTCTACGTCCGGACCGGCTTCAGCAAAACCGAGATCGCGACGGTGACCAAGGTGTTCGGCCTGGGCGCCACATTGGCCGGTGTCTTCCTCGGCGGCCTCGCCGTCAGCCGCTACGGCGTGCTGAAGGCGCTGCTGGTGTGCGGGATCGGCCATGCACTCTCGAACCTGATGTTCGCCACCCAGGCGCTGGCCGGTCACCACGTCGGCGTCCTCGTCTGCACAATCACCATCGAGAACCTGGCCGGTGGCATGGCCTCAGCTGCGTTCGTCGCCTACCTCTCAGTCCTGTGCAACGTCACCTACACCGCGACCCAGTACGCCCTGTTCACCTCATTCATGGCCCTCGGGCGGACGGTGCTCTCCTCA
>JBOHFG010000282.1:0-1438 GCA_050699575.1 Pseudonocardiaceae bacterium | reverse complement strand
GTTCGGCTGACCGATCGGTTGGCCCAGGCCCGCGCTGGTCTGCAGCCCTGGCACGACACTGCCGCCGTCCGTGCGCTCGACGAGCGTTTGGCGGCTCATGGGCTGGCGTGAGGCAAGCATCCCCACTGGATAAGTGACGCTGAGCTGGCCGAGTACCACTGGCAGCACTGCGAGGACGAGCTCGGCGAAGATTTCGAAATTGCCAAGCCGCTGCGCGTCACGATGTCGTTCTGGTTATCCGCGGCGGAAGCTGACGCGATCCGCAAGGCTGCTGCCATAGCGGAGACGTCGGCTACCACGCGGCGAACATCAGGCCAGGGCGGCCCGGCTGGACGGCTTCGGGACTAGCCGACCCGTGACACGAGCTGCGTCCCAACCATGCCTCACAATGGCCTGCTCGACCTCGGCGACAGCCTCGTGGGGAGCCAGACCATGAGCAGAGCACATCGGGAGATTCGGAACGTCGGCGATCCAGACCTCGTCTTCGTCGCTCCAGAACACCTCAATCCGGTAACCAGGATTCATCGCTCCTCCTCCAACGGCAGATTGGCACGCTGCGGCCTACCCAACTGGAACCTGAAGATCGACGATAATAGGGTCTGCGCTGGTCGCCGGGAGGTCCGCCTCGTCATCGCTCACTGGGCGCTACATTCCCGTCGACGTCGCAGGATCTCGTCCATGGTCGTGGTGGAGAGGGTGCCGGCCACTGCGGCGGCATGGACGCGGTACCAGTCCGGGTCGGTGTCCAGCATGGCCCGGCCCCACCAGGCGTTGAGGACGTCATCCAGTTCCTGGCCCTGCTGGGCCTGCAGCAACTCGGCGAAGAACTGGGCTCGGCGGCTGCCGTACAGCGCGTCCGAGATGCCGCCGATGGTGTGCTGGACCCGGGACCTGCCGGGCTCGTGCCGATGATCAGGCTGTGTGCTCATGCTGTCCTGTCCTGCCCGCTGCCACAACGCACGCCGAGGTTGTGCTCAGCGCCGACGGTAGTCGGGGGCAGGTGCGGCAAGGCGACAGGCGCGGGCCTCCACCCAGCTCCGGCGGCTGGCGTGGCCTCAACAGCGACCCAAAATCTCCGCGCCGGATTCGAGCAAAAATAGCAGGGTCGGGCTTCACGCCGCGGACGTTACAGGGAGGGTACGACAAGTTACGTCACGCCAGAAGATCGCGACGGTCACACCGTTTCCTACCTCACCGACTTAAAGATTGGCAATGATGGGAACCCGCGTCGGTCGCTGGGTCGGATCGATGAGGTCATGGATGGGAGGCGTGGTGGCGGAGCGGGTGGAGTTGGCGCAGGTGATCGGTCAGCTGCGGCAGGAGCTAAGCGCGGCGATGCGCGAGGGCGAAGGAGAGGATCTGCGGTTTGAACTCGGAACAGTGGAGTTAGAGCTGACCGTCGCGGTGAGCAGGGAAGCAGGACCGAACGCGAAGGTGC
>JBOHFG010000281.1:0-2204 GCA_050699575.1 Pseudonocardiaceae bacterium | reverse complement strand
TCACCGAGGGTTCGCCGGCTCCGTCGGGCTGGCCGAGTCCTGGACCGGGCAGGAGCCGGGCGGTGAGACCGGTCTCCTCGGTGACTTCCCGCAGGGGGCTTCGGCGGGGTTCTCGTCGGGTTCGACGTGGCCGCCGGGCAGCATCCACCTCATCGGTAGCGACACACTCATGGCACGGAACTGTCAGCAGTGTCGTGGCGAGGCGTTCGGTGTTGCGGCACGGCTGGGCTGGCGCGTAGCGGGCGAGCACCGGCGTCCGGTACAGGGGCCGGTAGTTGTAGCGCAGCACATCGGACTCGATCCCGGCTGCGCGGGATCTGTGCGCGATCCGGCTGGCGAGGTCGGGTTCGGCGGTGAACAGGGCGGCGTAGCCGTTGGGCTCGGCGCCGTGCGGGATCGGGAACGGCTCCAACCCGGCGATGTCGCTGGCCATAGCGGTCAGCTTGCCGAGGATGAGACGCCGCCGGGCGAGACGGGCTAGTGAGGCGGGAGTCCCGGTCGTCGCAGTGTTCACCGAACGCTAGGTTCTGGTCACCAGGTGATGGTCAGCTGGGTGTGTGACCGGATGATGTGGCGTGTGGACGGGGGCGGGATATCGGGTGTGCCGATGGGGTGGGCGGTGATGGTGGGCTGGGTGGGTCGTTTCTGGTTCCAGCGCTGTAGCAGGTCGCTGACCTGGGCAGTGATAGGGGGCGGGGCCGTGGGCGATGACGCCCAGCTCGCTCGTGTCGTCGCTGCGCTCCCGCATGGCGAGGTAGGCGAGGGTTGCGCGTCGTAGAGGGTTGCGCCGGCCCACCGCAGTGCTGGGTCGACCGCGCCGCTGGCGCGTGCCGGCCGGCCAGGCCGGCGCCGAGCCGAGCGGGCTGTCGTCGGTGTCGGCGGTCGCGGTGACGAGCCGCCGCACAGCCGACACCGTCGTCGGTGATGGCTCAGGCGAGTGCTCGGCGGCCCGGTGCGCGGCGACCCGCGCCCAGATGTCGCCCTGCTCATACCAGTCCTGTCCGGCGGCGCGCATCAGCCGGGTGCCCAGCAGCAGGCCCAGCTCGCGACGGTGATCCTGGCGGCGCTGCGCGAGGTGGGCAAGCAGATGGCGGCTGTCGGCATGGAATAGGGCGTGCGCCAAGCCCATGGCGTCCGCGCCGCCGAACGTGTGGATCTCAGGCTCATAGACGACCTCAACGGTGACGCCCCGGAACCGGGTCACCATCGAAATAGCATAGACCCGGGCCCCGCAAAATCGACGTTGTCAGTGCTCATGCCGGGATGTCCTCGTCATCGTGGGCGCTGCGCTAGTACGCGGAATTCGGTGAGCTGGCGGAGGCAGGCGTTGGCTTGGGTGGCGTTCATCCGCTTACGGGCAGCTTCGTCGGGTGATTCGGTTGCCGCGCCGTGCTGCCACCACGTTTTCCCGGTGATGCGGTCGGTGACCAGGAATCGGTCTTTGACCGCGGGGCCGCGGACGATCAGCGAGGTGGTGTAGGGCTGCGCGGTCACTGAGTGGATCACGGTATGATGAAGGGTGTAGAAATCACCGGTTGATTCGGTGCGCACCATCCGGGGCTGGAGGGCTGTGACGTCGATGTCGCCGTTGCCGAGTTGGTCGTCGGTGCCGTAGAGGGTGTGGGTGTAGTTGCCGTGCAGGATGCGGCTGCTGTAGGTCCAGCGGTGGTTGTGCGGCCGGTCGAAGTAGCCGGGAAGGAAGATGTGCAGCCGTAACCGCCACCCGCCCGGGTCGTCGGGCAAGACGATCTTGTCGAGGATGTCGTAGTGCTCGCAGAGCGGTAGCAGATGTGGGCTGCCAATGGCGTGCTCCGCTAACGCGCGCAGCAGTCTACGGTCAGAGTCCAAGGCGATGAGGAGCTTGTCGCTGGTGGCGGTGACGGCCGCGAGGTCGTCCCAGTCGATAGCGCCGATGTCGGCGGCTAATCCGGTGATGGTGTTCACACGCATGGCGTGGATTCCTTTATCAGGCGTGGAGAGTGGAAGGCTCATGGGGCTGGTCCCAGCCGCGCTCGGCGTAGATCTCGCCCTTGGTGTAGTGCGTGAGGGCTTGGGCGGCGTACGGGATCATGCCGGCGGGCGGGTCGGTCAGGGTGAACCAGTTCCAGCTGGCGCATTTGTCCGGTTCGCGGTTCTCTGGTTCGCCGTGCCAGCGGGTGACCTCGAAGAACAGGGCGATCCGGCCGGAGTCAGTGTGGTGGTGC
>JBOHFG010000280.1:0-11572 GCA_050699575.1 Pseudonocardiaceae bacterium | reverse complement strand
TCTTGCGGCCCTGGTCGATCAGCTCGATCGAGCCGGCCTGCCCGTGGTTGACACCCCGCACCGAGGCCTCCACTCCCGGTAGCTCGGTGAGGATCTCCAGCCACTCACCACCGGGGATCTCCAGCTCGTGTGGGGGGAATCCGTTGGTGGCCGGTGCCAGGATCGACACGTACCGCCGGGTCCCGGTCTTCAGGTCGGTCACCACGACATAGTTCGGTGAGACCGTCGGGTCGACCTCCCCCTGCATCAGGTCGACCAGGGCCGGGCCGGTGAGGTCGCTCTCGCCGGGCACGTCGACCGCGACGCGGCGCATCTCGCGGGAGTACGCCCACGCGATCAGCCCGGCCGGGGCTGGCTGCCCGTGCAGCGCGCTGCGCGCGCACTGGGCGAACCACCGGTCAACCTCAGGCCGCGCTACGGCGAGCCGCTCGTGGGCGTCCCGGTGCGCCTGCTCCCGCGACCGGAGGTTGCGCCGCGCCGCCCGGCCGGCCCGCTCCACCGTGGAGGAGCCCGCCGGGTCCGGCCACCGCACCCCGAGCAGGACCACGCGCCGGGCGAAGTGGCCCTCCTCGGTGTTGCGGGTGATCCGCCGCGCGCCCAGCTCGACGTAGTCCCCGGCACCCGGTGCCCTCACGCTGGTGACCTCCTCCCAGCTCGAGCGGTACTCCCGCGCGGAGTGCCGGGACCACATCACCTTGATGTGCCAGTCGGCGCCGGGTGGCAGCAGCGTGCCCAGCGCCGCCGCGGTATCCCACGTGGCCCGGCTCAGTTCCCCGTCTTCCAGGAGGTACGTGCAGCTGGCTGGGATCTGCGCCCAGGCCCAGACCGCGTCGTCGGTCACCTCCACCCCCTCGGTGATCACCCGCGGCGTGGCCGGTGGCGCGCTGATCCGCTCGAACGTCTGCCGGGTCTGGCGTGCCCGTCTCACGACGCCCCTGTCTGGTGGTGGCTGTGGCCGAGCAGCGGCGCCAGTGGCTCACCGGCCGGGTGCGGGTGCAGCTCGGTCATCTGCGCGTCCACCCGGATTGGTTCCGCTGTGTAGTCCCCGAGCGACAGCAGCGGGTTGCGGATGAGCTGCCGGCGGCTGGGCAGGCGTGCGAGAAGGGCGTCATACCACCGCAGCAGGGTTATGCGGCCATCGTCGCCCGCTTTCGTGCCGGCATACACGAACGCGAAAGGCGGCACCAGGTAGGCCATCGGCCCGAACCGCGAGACCGGGTTCAGCCCGGCCAGCAGCAGGATCGTGAACCACACGGCGCACACCGCCACGCCGACCCCCATCTTCCGGCGTGATATGCCCTGGCCCAGTGGCCGGTTGAACAGCTCGTACTGCCGGGTTTCCAACTGGAGGTGCGCGGTGTCGGTCGGTAGCTGCAGCGGCACATCCTCACCTCATCCCGTGAACGTCGTGAACAGCCCCTTGAGGACACTCACGGTCTGGTCGGGGAAATAGCAGAAACCAAACACCGGCACGGCCGAGATGATCAGGGTGACCATCTTCCCGTACCGCTCATCGGCGAACGCCCCCAGTGAGCGGGCCGCGAGGACCACGATCGCGAACGTGCCGATGAGACCCAGGATGATGTTCCGGAAATTCGTCGCGCTATTCGCGGTGAGATCGGCGAGAACGGTCGTCCCAGTAAGAATCATCGACATCAGCTCACCACTTCCGTCTCGGCGCTGACCGAGGACAAATACCACCGGCCGCTGTCGTTTGCCAGCTCGATCCGGTAGGAGCAGGTGAGCTTCCCGGCGCCACCGGACAGCGCCCACGTCACCGTCGCGTCACCGACCCGGGCTGACCCCTCCGCACCCTGATCCAGGCTCCGCACCCGCCACCCGGTCACCCCGTCCAGCACCGCCGCCTGGTCCAGCCCGGTGAACGACGTCCCCGACGCCCGCGCGTAGTCCAGCTCACCCGTGCCATAAGAGCGCAGCAGCGTCGTGAGGATGTCCTGGGTGCCCTGCGCGAACGCGGTATCACCCGCGCTCGCGGTGCCCGGCAGCGCCGGGCCTGGCGCCCCCGCCGCAGGCGAGCCCACCAGCGCCGGGGGCGCGGTGACCACGACCCGGCCGCCGCGCATAGCCAGCGGCACCGCCAGGTTCACCCAGCGCGCCTGCTCCAGCGTCCACCCGGGCGCACTGAGCACCGGCCCCGAGGCCACGTTCGGGCCCGCGTCCGACCGCACCGGCGCGGCCGCCGGGGACGTGGTGCCAGCCGCGGTGAACGGGGTCACCCGCACCCGGACCGTCACCACCGCCCGGTCACCACCGCCCCGCGCGAACCCGATCGCGGCGGAGGTGTCCGCCCACTGCCGGCCGGTGCCATCCCACCCGTCCACCGTCGTCCTCGGCGCGGCCGCCCGGGTCAGCGCGGCCTGGCGCGAGGGCCGCTCATTCTGATCCCAGGACAGATAGTCCACGGCGAACGGCACCGCCGCCCCGTCGAACTCACTCTCCGCGACCATCGGTGCTGCCGGTGGCGGCGGGGCACTGCGTGCCACCCAGCCCCGCACCGTGCCCGCGATCGTGACCGCGCCCGTCAGCACCAGCGCACCCAACGCCACCAGCACCGCCCACCGGCGGGCCCGCACCCACCACGACTCGCGGCGAGGTGCGCTCAGCACCTCCCACGCCGCTACCGGCGACGGCTCACTCGCCTCGGGCTCCGGCCGCTCAGGCTCCCGCGCGGGGGGAGTCTCGACTGGCCGCGCCGCAGCCGGCGCCTCGTCCGGTACCGGTGGGTATCCCGGCCACTGCGCTGGCGCTCCCGCTGGGGGCTGCCGGTGTGCCCCGGGAGCCGTCATCACCGGGCCATCCGGCCCCCTCGGCGGCCACAACTCCCCCTGACGCCGCCTGCGCCCACCGCGCGCGTCCAACCGTGCGCCGATGCCCTCCAAGCCCAGCACTGCCCACACGGAGCCGCCCCCGAAGCCAGCCACTGCTCACCCCCACCAACACAACGACGGCATCCGGGAGCCGATACACACCAGCCCCGGCATCGCCGCCGCGACCTGCGCGAACGGCCGCTCCCGGATCAGATCTCCCGGTGGGTTGCCTTGGCTCAGATGGCGTGGCTGGCCGAGGCCGGGGTCACCGGTGCCCCAGGGCTTTCGGTGGCGGGCCTGTCCCGTGCCGGGCAACCCGCCGTACGTAAAGTGATCATCGGTGGTACCGGCCGCGGTGAGTGTCTCGCTGTCTCACGCGGCGGTGGCGGCCAGGCGGTCGCGGAGCTCAGCGACACCGGCACTGGTGGGGTTGCAGCGTGGTGTTCAGGACCCGTAGCCGGTCATAGGCGCGGGGGGAGTGCAGCGCGGTGGCCGCGTCGATGGCCTGGTGACCGAGGGTGACCGCGGTGCCGGTGTCCCCGGTGATCGCGTGCGCCCCGGCGAGATCCGACAGGTACAGCGCCCGGGGCCGGGCGTAATCAGGGCCCACGCCGTCCACGGCGCGGTGCAACAACGGCACCGCTCGCCCGGCGGCGCCCGGGTCGCGGCTGACCCAGGGCCAGCATGTAGTAGGCGGAGCCTTGGAAGGCGGCGAAATGGGCTTCGCCGAGAGAGGAACCCCACAGCGGACGGGTCGCCGGGTCGATGCTGCTGAACTGCTCGACACCCTGGCCCAGCGCCCGATCACAGGCCGTCACGTCGCCTTGGGCAGCGTGGGCCCGGGCCTGGATGCTCGCCAGGAAGCTGATGGTGGATGCCGACACCACGGTGCGGAGCTGGGTTGTCACGGCCGGTGGCTGTCGTTGCTGACGATCATCAGTCGTGCGCGCAGGTCTCGTATGGCGGGGTTGTCCTGGTGGGGGGCGGCTTCCCGGGCGAGGTCCTGGAAGCGCCGGCGGACGCGGGTGGAGTCGACGGCGTGGCCCACCTCGATGGCTCGGGTCCCGGCTGCGCAGGCGGCGGCGAGGTCGCCGATGACGAGCAGGGACCGTGCGGCCGCGACGGCGTCGAAGGCCCGGGAGCGGTGGCGGGCCGGGTCGCGTTCGGCTGCGGCAGTGGTGAGCAGGTCGACCGCGGTGGTGGCGTGGCGGGGCTGTCCGCTGGTGCGGGCGAGGAAGAGCATGACCTCGCCGAGGGTGCTGGCTAGTTCACTGTGGTCGAGGTAGGCGACGTAGGCGGGCAGGTCGTCGGGGGCGGCGTCGGTGAAGATCTCTTGGGCGTGCCGCATGTTGCGCAGGGCGTCGCCGGTGTCGCCCTGCAGCGCGGCGAACCGGGCGGCGAGGGCGTGCAGGCCGGCGCGGAGTACCGGGTGGGCGCTGCGGCGGCTGCCGTAGAGGGCGAGTGCCACGCAGTCCGCGGCGCTGCCGGGGTGGCCGAGGTAGCCCCAGACCCGGGCCAGGCACTGCAGGAGGTGCGCGGTCAGGTTGCGGTCGCCGCTCTCGCGGGCGGCGTGGACGGCGAGAGTGAGGTGGCGGATGGCGGCAGGCCACTGGGCGACGTCGTGGCTGATCCAGCCCACGCATCCGGCGAGGTCGGCGAGTTCGCGGAACAGGTCCCGGCCGGCTGCCTCGGTGTAGCGGCCGTCCCGGATGATCCGGGTGGCCCAGGACAGTTGCCCGGTGGCGGAGTGCAGGGTGCTGCCCCCGCCGTGCTCGTTGTCCAGCCGGCGGAACACGGCCGTGTACCCGGCGATGCGGACGGCGTCGGTGGCCCCCAGCCGGCGGCCGGCCGCCGCCGAGGGTCCGGGCAGGACGTGCGGGGGTGCGTAGGCCCAGGCTTCCAGGGCCGGCAGGAGCCGCTCAGGGGCGTGGGGGGCCTGCTCGTGGAGCTCGTCGGTGCGCGGCGGTGCCTGGTGGGTGAGGGGGCCGTGGGCCAGGCTCGCGGCGGTGGTATCGCCGAGGTCTTTGAGCAGCTCGGCCGGGCCGCGGTAGCGGGCCAGGTCGCCGGCGTCGGCCTCGGCCAGGCCCAGGTCGGCGGCGGTGATCCGCCGGCCGCAGCGCTCCGACAGCACGGCGGCCAGCAGGTCGGGCACCGGTGGGCGCGGGTGTTCGCCCTGAAGCCAGCGCCGGGCCCGCGAGCCGTCCGGCCTGATGTGCGGGTATCCCACAGCGCCGGCCCGGTCGGTGACCGCCGCTGCCAGGCCCTTCTTGCTGAATCCAGCGATGCGGACCCAGTAGCCCAGCGCTGATTCGCCCGGCTGCGGGAGTGCTCCGGGCGAGGGGACCAGCGACATGAGGGCCTCCCGCCGTACGCAGTCGGTTGGCTGCTGAGGGTAGTGCACCGGCGCCGCACCGGGTAGCGCTTCCCGGGGTCCGCTTCCCCGCGCTCCCCCTCCTTCGCCGCTGCGCGCGCCCGTCAAGTGCTACTCCCCCGCCCTCTGGCTCCGCTGCCCGCATCGCACCCAGGCTCTTGGTTGCGAGCACGAGCGCTGGGAAGGGGTGCCGATGGTGAGGAAAAACTCCACCCCAGTTGCGCCCTGGACCCGTCCCAGCCCAGTACCGGTCGTCTCCACCGGGCTCTCGGTGCTGCAGGTCCCGGAGACCTGCGGCTGGAACCCGTATGTGGGCGCGGGCGCCCAGGCGCTGGACCGTCAGGGCCTGACGCTGCTGCGACCGGGCCTGTGCTGCGACGACCCGCGGCCGGCCCCGCTGGCCGACCTGGACGCGCTGGCCGGGTTGTCGCCGGACGTGGTGCACCTGCACTGGCCGGAGAAGCTGGCCCGGCAGTACGGGCAGGCGGCCGCGCTGCGGGTGCTGACCGGGTTCAAGGAGCGCGGGGCGCTGCTGGTGCAAAGCGTCCACAACCTCCTGCCGCACGAGCCGTCGCCGGCGCTGGCCTGCTTCACCGCGCGGGTGGACGCGCTGACCGACGGTGTCCACGTCTTCTCGGCCGCGCACGAGCAGGCCGCCCGCCGGGTGCGGCCGGGCCTGCCCGGCCCGGCGCTGCGCCTGGCCCACCCGCTGCTGCCGCAGCCACCCGTCCCGCCCGGGCCTCGGGTGCCGGCTCCGCTCAGCGTGGGCTGCCTGGGCCGGCTACGGGACTACAAGGGCACGCTGCGTTTCACGCGGGCGTTCCTGGACGGCGCAGGAGACGGTGCCCGGCTGCTGGTGGCCGGTTGTCCCGCCAGCACGCGCACGCATCGCGCGCTGGCGCAACTGGCGGCCGGCGACCCGCGGCTGGACTACCGGCCCGGGTTCGTCGCCGACCCCGCACACTGGTGTGAGCTGCTGCACAAGCCCGCCTGGGTGGCCCTGCCGTATGAGCACCTGCACTCCTCTGGGGTCCTGGTCGCCGCTCTGCAGGCGGGCAGGCGGATCCTGAGCCCCACCCCGCTGGGCGGCACCGCCCTGTACACCGCGCGTGCCGAACCCCGGTGGTGGCTCACCGTCGACCCCTGGGACGACCGGACCGCGGTGGCACTGTGGCGTGCCGCGGCGGGCGGCGGCAGCGCCGTGCCCACCGGCCACCTCGCCCTGCCCACCTGGGACCAGGCCGCGCAGGAGCTGGCCGCCTTCTACCAGCGCCTGCGCCGGACTGGCCGTCCCGTCCTCGTGCTCACCGGCGCGGCCCCCACCCGCGTCGGCATCCTCTGAGAATCCCAGGAAGGAACCTGATGGCCGGCAGCCTCGCCCCCGTGCACGCCCCCTGCACCGCCGGGGAGGTCTTCGACTTCGGCACCCACGCCAACGACTTCCTGCTGCGCCGTGAACAGGCCCTGGCCACCGAGACGTTCACCGTCCGGGTCCCCGGCGGCGGTGCGGTCCCGCGCCACGTCCACACCGACATGGAGCAGACTTTCGTCTTCATCTCCGGCGTCGGGGAGGCAATCTTGGACCGCGCTGGAGATGTGCGCGGCCACACCTGCCGTCCCGGCGACACGCTCTTCGTCCCCACCGGATGGCACCACACCGTCGTCGCCGCCTCCCCCCAGGGCGCCGTCTATGTCACGGTCAACGCCTTCGTCGCTGACGCCGACCGGATCGGGGCCTCGGCAACCGAACACGCCCTGCTGGCCGCGCAAGCCTTCTGCACCAACACCCCCCACGGCATCCTTGACGACCACGGCGCGCCGCTGCGGGAACCGGACGCGGCGGCGCTGTTGCGCTGCGCCGAGGCGTTGCTGCGTCCCGACGCGGCCGGCGTGCGGATGTGGTCGGCGGACTTCACCGCCTTGGACGCCACCCTGCTGCGCGAGCCCGCCGGCTACCGGGTCCGCCGCCTGGGGCCGTTCGACTACGTCGCCGACGCCACCCCCGTGCCGCGCGTCCTGGACACCGCGCTGGCCGACCGGCTGCACCAGGCTGTAGCGGGTCGGCTCCCTGCCTACGTCGAGGGCAGCCAGTCCCCGTTATCGGTCAAGCCGCCGTGTGCCGACTCCGACCTGGACCTGCTCCTTCTCGCGGCGAGCGCCGCGGATCTGGAGACGGCCCGGGAGGTGGTCGCCGACCTGCGCGCACTCCAGAGCGAGATCGGGGTCCCGCTGTCACCGGGGGTCGTGCACCCCGGCTGGCTGGCCCTGCCCGCCTTCTACAGCGCCCTGTCGCTGGACCCCGGCGCGCCGGACCGGACCTGGTGGAGGGCCACCGACGCCCAGCGCCTGGCCGAGGCCGCCCGGCGGCAGCGCGAAGCCCTGCAGGCCCTGGACCCCGGCCGGCTGCTCGACCTGCTGCACCGCTCCCTGGACGTCGCGGGCGCCACGGGCACCCGGGTCCAGGAGTGGCGGCTGACCCCGCGCTGGAGGGGATACCTATGACCGGTGTGCCCAGCCTGGCCGACCGGTTCGGCGCGATCTCCTCCACCTGGCTGGACCCCGCCGCCCCGGCCGCGGCCACGCTGCGCCGGCTGCTGGATACCGCCGCCGCGCCCGCCTGGCCCGATGCCTGGGACCAGCCCCCACCCACCGGAGCGGCCCCGGGCCCGGTGCTGTTCCCGCTGCTCTACGCGGCCAAGCCGCTGATCACCACCGCCGTGTTCCACCAGCTGCTCGACGCGGTCGCCGAGGCGGGGCGCCGGGACAGCCGGGTCCTGCTGCTGGCGCTGCCTACCGCCCGCGGCGGCCCGCACCCGCACGCGAGCGCCCTCACCGCGCGGGCCGCAGCGGTGTTCACCGCCCACGGGTTCCCCGTCGAGGCCGCCGGCACCATCGCCGAGCGCGCCACGGCCGCACACCTGGTGGCCCGCGCCTGCGCGACATCATTTACCCGGCGGCTGGTGGACCTGCCCACCCTGCTGCTCGCCGCGGCCGCCGACAGCATCGGGGCCGCCGGGGTCTTCGTGTCCGCCGGGCTGGTCCCCGGAGCCCAGCTGCGGTCCTGGCCGTTGCTGGGCTCGCTGTGCCATCTGCACCACCCCGACGATCCCTTCGCCGAACCGCCGGCTGGCGCGAAGAAGGCCCCGGCTGGGTCCGACGCGCTGTGGGCCACCGCCCTGACCCTGGGGCTGACCGGCAGCGCCGACCCGGACGACGACCGGCACAACTACACCGCGGCGCTCGGCCGCCGGGTCGGCCCACTGTGGACCCGGCTGCGCCACGAGGCCCTGACCGGGCAGCACACCCCGCGCTGCGCCAGCACCGGGGTGCCGCGCGTACGGGTGCGGGAGCACCCGCGCGGCACCCCGGTGGCGGTGCCACTGTTCGGCGCGCCGCTGATCGCCGCCGGCACCCGGACCCTGGTGGCCGCCGCCGCCCTGGCCGGGCCACCGACCCTGGTCGTGGACGACTTCACCCCCCGCTTCTGCTACCGCGCCTACCCCGTGGACGACACCCGCGCCCGCTACCGGACTTTGGCCGCAGACCACGGCGGGCAGGTCCTGTTCCTCACCGACCTACCCGACCTCGCCGACCGCCTCGATCGCGCCCTGGACCTGCTGACCCGCACCGACCTGGTGGCCGCTGCCGGTCCCCGCGCCGGGCGCCGGCGCGGGGCGCTGACCGGCTTCGACGCCGTCCACCTCGCCGTCATGGGCATCTGCTGCACCGCCACCCCCGAGATCCCCACCCTCGCGGTCAAAGCCATCAACGCCCCCCACATCCACGCGCTTGCCCCCCTGCGACCGCCCGACCGGCTGCTGACCTGCACCGGCGCCGGCGACCTGGCCGACGGCGAGCTGCACGTCCCCGCCCACTGGATCGTCCCCACCCCTGGAGTCCGCCTGTGAACCCCGACCTGCTCAGCCGGGCGCTGCGCGATCCCGGCGACGCACCCCTGCTCATCGAGCGCGACGACGGCCACACCAGCACGACCGACCTGCGCTGGTGGCTGCGCCGCGAGACCGCCCGCCCGCCGGGCGACCTGCCCGCACTGAAGTGGGTCCTGGCCGGCACCGCCGAGGACATCGGCTGCTGCACTGGGCGCCACCTCCAGTACCTCGCCGGTCGCGGCATCGCCGCGCACGGCATCGACACCTGCGAGGCCGCCGTCACCCTCGCCCGCACGGCCGGCCTGGACGCCGACGTCGCCGACGTCCACCACTACACCCCGCCCCGCCCGGTGGACACCGTCCTGGCCCTGGGCGGTGGACTGGGCATGGCCGGAACGTGCCACCACGCCCCCGCGTTCCTCGCCCACCTCGCCTCCTGGCTTGCCCCTCACGGGCAACTGATCGTCTCCAGCGTCGACTGGACAGTCACCACCGGCCAGCACCGGACCCGGGCCGAGCAGGCCCAGCGGGAGGGCCGCTACCCCGGCGACGTCCGGCTGCGGTTGCGGTACCAAGGCGACAGCGGCGACTGGTTCAACTGGGTCTGGATCGACCCCGCCACCCTGGAGTCCCTCGCCCGGCACGCCGGCCTGCGGATCACCGCGATCCAGCGCTACGGACCCGCCTGGTACGCGGCCAGCCTGCAGACGGTGACCGGCCGATGACCTGCCTGCGGATCGTCACCGGCGCCAGCGGCCTCATCGGAGCGGCACTGACCGGGTACCTAGCCCAGCTCCCCGGAACCCTGCTGGCGCTCGACACCCGGCCCGCGGACACCACCACCGGGCATCAGGTCCTCATCGCGGACTGCGCCGGGCAGCGCTTCGCCGAGCTGCTCGCGGCCCACCTCGACGGCGTTGCACGCGCGGAGCTCTTCCACACCGCCGGCCTGGTCCCGGGCCTGGCCCGGATCGCTGACACCCCACCCGAGGACTTCGCCCGCACCCTCACCGGCACCCTCACCGCCACCTACGCCACCCTCCGGACCTTCGCCCGCACCACCCGCGAGCGCGACCTGCCGGCAGCTGCCGTCCTGCTCAGCTCGGCCGGGGCCACCCGGGCCCACCGCTACCTCGTCGCCTACGACGCGGCCAAAGCAGCAACCGAGTCCCTCGTGCGCTCCTTCACCCTGGAATACGGCACGCGGCTGGCGGTGCGGGCGGTGGCGCCCGGCCCGCTGGCGCAGTCCGCGAGCACCGCCGCCGACGGGGACCGGCTGCCCGCGCTGCTGGCCCTGGTGCCGCGCGGCGCCTACACCGACCTGGGCGATCTGGTCCGCGCGCTCACCGCCTTCGGCGGCCCGTGCTTCGACAGCTCCGCCGGTCACACCCTGACCCTCGACGGCGGGCTGTCCATCCAGCTGCGGCCCGCAGCCCTCGAACGCCCACCCGGACCGGCTCACATCCCCCGGCCCCTCACCGGGGACCCCGATACTGGATCACACGATTCCACCCCCGCCGCGCCCGATGGCCAACCCGTGAGAGGTACCCGTTGAGTTCCTGGGACATGACCCTGCGCGCCCTTCCCGGCATCCCCCACATCCACCCTGGTGACGACCTCGGCGCCCTCATCGCCCACGCCGTGGGCAACGACGGCCACCGGCTCGCCGCCGGCGACGTCCTGGTGGTCGCCCAGAAGATCGTGTCCAAAGCCGAAGACCGCCTGGTCGCCCTCGCCACCGTCACCCCCACCCACCGGGCCCGCCAGCTCGCCGACCGCACCGGCCGCGACCCCCGGCTATGCCAGCTCTACCTCGACGAATCACAAGCCGTACTTCAGATCATCGGCCGGCACGTCGTCACCCTGGACACCCGGGGCCTGGTCGACACCTCCGCCGGTGTGGACAGCAGCAACGCCGGCGTCTTCGACCAGGGATGGGCCTGCCTGCTCCCCACCGACCCCGACGCCTCAGCCCGCCGGATCCGCGACCGCATCCGGGAGCTGACCGCCACCACCGTGGCCGTGATCGTCTCCGACAGCCTCGGCCAGCCCTACCGCGAAGGCTCCTCCGGCGCCGCCATCGGCCTGGCAGGCATCACCGGACTCGAGAAACCCCCGCCCGGCGACAAGGACCTGTTCGGTAACCCGAGCTGGGGCGACATCAACCGGGTCGACGAACTCGCCGCAGCCGCCTCCACCCTGATGGGCCAGTCCAGCGCGGCCACACCCGTCGTCCTCATCCGCGGAGCCCACTACACCCCCGACGACAACGCGACCATCCGCGACCTCCTCGTCACCCTCCCCCTCCCCGGCACCGACGCCGACCTGATCACCGAACCCGGCCTGTGATGCTGGTGCTCTCGTAATCGACTGGCCTGAGTGCTTCGTTCTGGCGGCGAGCGTCGTCACTGTTTGTGGTCGTCGCCGGGGGCGTAGCGGCTCCAGGTGCCGCCGGCCTCGGCGACGAGCCACGCGGTGTGGGT
>JBOHFG010000279.1:0-2402 GCA_050699575.1 Pseudonocardiaceae bacterium | reverse complement strand
GCCAGGGCGGAGGCGAGCGCGTCCCGATGCTTGATCACATCAACGGCCTTGCGGGTAGCTGGCAGGTCCACGGTGATCGCCCACCCGTCACCGACCCGGGCGGCGCGTTCGACCAGGCGCAAGGTTTCGTCCTTGCCTCGAACCGACAAGGAGGGAGGGGTTGAGTGTCCTGGGTGGCTGTTGTTCATGCCGGTAAGTCAACAGCGAACCCGCCGCACCAACCATGCACCGACGATGCACCACCCGTGCGCTTCCGGTGCACACGTAGTGCACTTCGCGACTTTCGGGGCTGTTTCTGATGGAGCCGGTACAGCTATGGACGGGTCGCACCGCGTGCGCGCTGCAAGCCGCGTTACGGATGACTAATGAGTCGTTCGCCGCGCATCTGGGGACTGCGGTCCGTACGGTCGCGACGTGGCACCACAAGCCGGACCGTGTCCCGAGCACCGAGATGCAGCTAGCGTTGGATACCACCTTGGAACGCGCCGGAGAGGGGACCCAGGCACGGTTCACCAGGAATATCGCCGAAACAAATGCCAGCCTGGGGTCAACGAGCCCACCGTCCGACGATCCACCTCATGGCGCTGTGGAGGAGACCGTGGTAGCGGTGGACGAGCTGACAGCCGGCGTCCCATCTGCGATCATGCCTGGAACGGCTGACGACACCGCGGACGGGGGCTTCATGGGCTGGTTACAGGTAGCGCACGCTGCGTCGGCGCCGCCGGATGGCTCGGACGTGGGGCAGATCATCCGCTGGTACCGCATGTACGAGGGGCTGACCCAGCAGCAGGCGGCTGTCCGCCTCAACACCACGCAGTCACGGTTGTCCAAGCTGGAGAAGGGCACCCAGGTCCTGCGAGACGTCACGGAGCGGCTTCACATCGCGCGCAAGCTCGGCATCCCGCCGGAGCGGCTTGGCGTGCTGGCGGACCACTCGGCGGACGCGCGCCCGTTCGCCTCACACGTCAGCGACCGGCCGGGCCCGGTTCGGGACAGCCAGGAACAGTGGCGGCAGATCCGGCGAGTGCTCAACGTCCACCGTGTGGTCTTAGCTGAGCTGGCCGCCGAGCTGTACCCGGAACAGCCGCGCATCCCTGGGTCGACCATCCTCACCTCCGCACGCTGGATGCCGGACGGTCCGGTCGACCTCGCTGAGATCGAGCTAGCATGGCGCCCCGATCCACCAGCGCCGCGCCTGGATGGCAGGGGCACACCATCCGCTGGCGCGCGCCCTCTGATGGCCAGCGGTGAGCGCTATGACCGTTACTCCCGCGCGCTCCGCGACCTCGCCCGACCCACACTATTCGACAACCGCGTCAGCTACCGGCTGCTCGACGTGGAATGGACCGGTTCCCGGGGAATGCTGGGATTCCACTACACGTCCTACTTCAGCGTTCTTGATGTGTGTGAAGCGTCGGCGCACGAGTTCACGCAAGCATGGCTCGTAGCAGACAAAAAGCGGCCGAGTCTGGCGGAGTTGCCGTTTCGCCGGAGCATCGTCGACCCGTTCGACTTGTCCGCGCGGCCGGTCCTGCCCGGTATCGCTACGTTGACGATCCGGCGCGACCCTATCGAGGGTCACCGTATTTATTTGCATCGCCGGGACGCCAAGGCGGTAGCCGCCGGGGGCGGCATGTGCCACGTGACGCCTGCGGGTGTGTTCCAGCCCGCCGCCCTCGCACCGGCACATCAAACCAACGACTTCTCTCTCTGGCGTAACGTCCAGCGCGAGTTCTCCGAGGAGTTCCTCGGCAACAGTGAGCACGACGGCAACAGCATCGACCCGATCGCCTACGACACCGACGAGCCCTTTGCGTCTTTCGAGCGGGCCCGCCAGGCCGGTGACTTCCGTGTCTTCGCCTGCGCCATGGTGCTTGAGCCGCTCACTCTGTGGGTGTCGCTGGTGACGGTCGCGGTCATCGAGGCCCCGGTGTTCGATGCGCTGTTCTCCGGGATGGTCGCCGTGAACGAGGAAGGTGCTGCGGTCAGCACCGAGGCTGGTCGTCCCACCGTGGGGATCCCGTTCACCGCGGCGGCCCGCGATCGGCTGCGCACTGAGCCGTTAGCACCGATCGCCCGGGCCTGCATCGAGCTGGCCTGGCGGTACCGGCATCAGCTGCTGGGCCGATGAGGGTTCTGGTCACCGGGGCCGCTGGTTTTGTCGGCTACGCGGTGGCCGCGCTACTGGTCGAGCGGGGGCATGACGTGACAGGGTTGACCCGCTGCGGGGCATCCGCGCTACCCGCTGGCGTCCAACGGCTCCAAGGCGACCTGCGCACACCCCAGACCCTGCCCACAGCGCTCGCTGAGGTTGAGGGAGTGTGTCACCTGGCCGGGTTGACCAAGGTCCGTAAGTCACGGAGCAACCCGGTCGACTACTGGCGCACCAACCTCGGCGGCAC
>JBOHFG010000278.1:0-30703 GCA_050699575.1 Pseudonocardiaceae bacterium | reverse complement strand
CTTCTCAGTTCCTCAATGTCAGGGGACACGACCGGCTGTTGCCGTGTCGCGTCGACGAGCGTGCGATGGTTCTCTCGAATACAAGGCTCGTCTATGGGATCAGATGAATACGCTTGAGCGCGAATTTCGCCAAGATTGGAGGAAGGGTTGACAATGGTCACAAGTCCCAAAGGGAGCGCCCGCCCGGGGTCTGAAGTTTCAGCAACCAGCTCCACGGTATATATCCAGGGCGCCATCGAGTCGAGTGGTCCAATAGAAACAGTAAGTCGGTCAAAGCTGTTTGGCGTCACTTGAAACGGCTTCTCCGCACGTATTTCGAAAGGCGCCTCTTGGGCGGTCGAGACCCGAATATCGTATTGCCCGGCCGCATACAAAGGCCCTCCGGTGCCAGGGCACGCGATCAGGAGATTCGAGTAGCGGAATTTAGCTATGATCGCGGTGATCAGAATCGGGGAGCCTCCGCGATTTGCTACCCGCACATCTATGACGGAATCCTGCACGTTGTAGGCGATGGAATCGGGAGAGTCACCTCCCACTGAATCCGTTGGAGCGAAAGTCACTTCTTCAAGACGGGTCACGTCGATACCCACGGTTCGTAGGTCTGGATCAGACGCAGGCGCGGCACTGGGCCTAAGCCATGCAACCACCGCCACGACCAAGGCACCAAGAGCGAGCACGACGCCAATTATGCCGACCACGCCTGATACGGCGGTCCAGCTGGCCCCATTTGGATTAGTGGCGTCAGCAGATACGTCTGCATCGACTCCAGCCGGCTGGGTGCGGGCTAATGGATCAGTCCCAGCCGCATGAGGCGCACCCGGGACTCGTGGCACTTCGCCGGTGACTTCTGAGTTCGCACCCACCTCATCGACGGAAGCATCAGAAATTTCACCGTTATGGTCCGGGCCTGCGTGTCCCGGCGGCGATGGGTCATCCATCCGGTTCTTGCCTCCAATGCCTACCACCGATCATGCAAGCTCACATAATCTCAGCTTAGCCGTTGCAAAGCAAGTAAAATTCTCACCGGTGTCAGTCGCCGGCTCCTACACCCCCGAGTCAAAAGCGTTTCCTCCGGCAGTAAATGGCGTCGCGAGGCACCGCGCACGGCGTAATGGTCAGGCTCGGGTTGGGAAGACCGCGACCCGCCGACGTGCGTGCGGCGGTGGCCATGCCGGCCGGTCCCCGATTACCTAACCATCTGCCGGCTCGTGAATACGAGCGCCTCGCCGCACTGATCGAAAATCCTCTGCTGCCGTGGCTCGACGACCGGGCACCAACTGGCCGCAGCCCGGCATCACAAGAGTCTTCCTCTGGACATTGCCAGCCGGCAGTTACGATCGGGAACTCGGCCGCGGCGGTATCAGCGGCCCAGCTCAGCAGCTCTCATGAGGAAGAGCAGGAGCGGGGTGGTTGCCATGGACGAGCTCGAGCGTGGCCGCGAGGCCTACCGTCGGCGGGAGTGGCTCACGGCCTACAAGTCGCTCTCCCTGGCCGATGAGGCGGCTGCGCTTGGACCGGAGGATCTCGAGTTGCTCGCGCCCTCGGCATACCTGATCGGTCGCAACGACGACGGTGTCCGTGCGCTGGACCGTGCCTATCACGGGTATCTGGACACCGGGAAGCCGGTGTGTGCTGCCCGGTGCGCGGTCTGGCTGGGCTTCGGTCTCATCGACGCGGGAGAGATGTGTTGTGCGACCGGGTGGTTCAGCCGGGCGCAGCGGCTCCTCGAACGGACCGAGCGGGACTGTGTGGAGCGGGGCTACCTGCTGGTGCCCGTCGTGCTGCAGCAAATGTGCCCCGGTGAGTACGAGACCGGGTACGCCACCGCAGCCGTCGTTGCGGAGATCGGGGAACGTTTCGGCGATGTCGACCTGATCGCCTTCGCCCGGCAAGCGCAGGGCCGCGCCCTGGTCAGACTGGGGCAGGTCAAGAAGGGTCTGACGCTGCTGGATGAGGCCATGGTGGCAGTGGTCGCCGACGAGCTGTCGTCGCCGCTGTTCACGGGCCTGATCTATTGCAGCGTGATCGAGGCCTGTCAGGAGTGCTACGAGCTGCCCCGAGCTCGCGAGTGGACCACAGCCCTGTCCCGGTGGTGTGAGGCGCAACCCGACATGCTGAACTTCACCGGCCAGTGTCTCCTGCACCGCGCCGAGATCATGCAGCTGCATGGTGCCTGGCGGGGCGCGCTGGAGGAGGCGCGGCGCGCCAGTGAGCGGTTCGCGCTGGGGGTCAACCAGTTGGCCACCGGGGCGGCGTCCTACCGGCAGGGCGAGATCCATCGGTTGCTGGGGGAGTTCACCGCAGCCGAGGACGCCTATCGCAGCGCGAGCCAGTGGGGGTGGCAGCCGCAGCCTGGTCTGGCCCTGCTGCGGCTGGCCCAGGGACGCACCGACGCGGCCGCCGCCGCGATCAGCCGGGTGGTGGGTGAGACCACCGAGCGGCTTGAGCGCACCCGGTTGCTGCCCGCTTACGTCGAGATCATGCTGGCCGCGGGCGAGACCGCGCAGGCGCGGGATGCCTCCCGCGAGTTGGCCGAGATCGCCGAAGGTTATGGGCGCGACGGCGTGTTGGGCGCGATGGCCGCGCACGCCCGGGGGGCTGTTGAGCTGGCCGACGGCAACACCCGAGCTGCCCTGATTGCGTTGCGGCACGCCTGCCGGGTGTGGCAGCAACTCGCGGCACCGTATGAGGTCGCGGTCGTGCGGGTGCTGATGGGGCTGGCGTGCCGCACCCTGGGAGACGACGACGGGGCGGGGTTGGAGCTGGAGGCGGCCAGCGGCGCTCTCAAGCAGTTGGGAGCTGCCCCGGACCTCGCCCAACTCGATTCGCTCGCCCGCAGCGCGCCGACCGAGAAACGCCGCGGGCTGACTCCTCGTGAACTGCAGATACTGCGCCTCATTGCCGCAGGCGACACCAACAAAGCCATCGCGGCGAATCTGGTCCTCAGCGAGCGGACCGTGGACCGGCACGTGAGCAACATCCTCACCAAGCTGGGCGTGCCATCGCGAACGGCGGCCACCGCCTTCGCGTACCAACACCAGCTCGCCTGAGCCCTCTCGTGGGTGAAACCACCCACATCGCCGGAGAGCGGAAGTTGGGTGGTTGTGCCGATGCCGAGCCGGTACGCGCCGCCTACCGTCGAACGCACAATGCACGCGAAGACGAGACAAGCAAGAGCGATATTCACGCTGAATGGCACCCAGGTCGTCAGTGACGCCTCGCTGGAGGATGCACAACGCCGAGTGGTCCACGAGGAGCAGTGATGAGTAGCAGCGCGGGTCTGCTTGCGGGTGCGCGCGAAAGCGTTGACACGCTGGTGATCGGGGGCGGGCAGGCGGGCTTGGCCACGAGCTACTGGCTGACGCACGCCGGGGTCGAGCACCTCGTCGTGGAGCGACGGAACCGGTTCGGCGGCGGCTGGCTCGACCGTTGGGACAGCTTCTGCCTGGTCGCACCGAACTTCGTCATCCGGCTACCCGGCATGCCCTACGCCGGTCCCGATCCGGAGGGCTTCATGGCGCGCGATGAGGTAGTGAACTACCTGCAGGACTACGCCGCCTCATTCGCCGCACCAGTGCGGCTGGGCACCACGGTGAACCGCCTGGCCGCCTCGAACGGTCATTTCGAGGCTCACACCGACGGTGCGACGTTGCTGGCCCGTAACGTCGTACTCGCGACTGGGCCATATCAGCAGCCGAAGGTGCCAGCCGCGTCCGGCCTGCTCCCGGGCCACATCCAGCAGCTGCACTCGCACCACTACCGCCGGCCGCCACAACTTGCCGACGGTGCCGTGCTCGTGGTCGGCACCGGCCAGTCGGGCACCCAGATCGCCGAGGAGCTGCACCAGGCCGGGCGCGAAGTGCACCTTGCCGTCTCCATGTGCCCCAACGCCCCTCGCCGGTACCGCGGTCGCGACTTCATCTGGTGGCTGCTGCAATGGTTCCTGCACGGCGCGGAGGTCGGCGTTCCCTTCCCCACCGTCGAGGATCTCCCCTCGCCAGCCGCGAGATTCGGCTGCGACCCGCACGTCTCTGGTAAGGACGGCGGCCACGACATCAACCTGCGGCAGTTCGCCCGGCACGGTATCCATCTGTACGGGCGGCTGGAGTCGGCAACCGGCGCGACAGTGCGGTTCAGCGACGATCTCGACGAGCGGCTGGCGTTCGCCGACCGGGGTTTCGACGAGGAGTTCCGGCCGATGTTCGACGCCTACATCGCTGCGGCTGGCATCGACGCGCCACCCGATGAGCGGCCGCCGTACGACGACTTCACGCCGACGACAACCACCGAGCTCGACCTCGACGCCGCGGGCGTTGGCGCAGTCGTGTGGGCGACGGGTTACCAGCTCGACTTCAGCTGGGTGGACCTGCCTGCGCTGGACGAGTGGGGATACCCGCGACACGTCAGGGGGGTCACTGCCCACCCTGGGCTGTACGCCGTCGGGCTGCGTTGGCTGCACTCCGAGCCATCCTCGGTGCTCGCTGGGGTCGGCGCCGATGCCGCGCACATCGTCGAGCACATCGCGAGCAAGCCTGGGCGAGGGCTCAACACCGCTCAGCGGAAGCCGTGAGCTCGCCTGAGCCCTCCCGTGGGTGAAACCACCCACATCGCCGCATAGCGGAAGTGGGGTGGTTGTTGGGGCGTAAGCCCGGCTACTGCAGCCGGTTCCGGTAACCAGCTAGGAGGACCTATTGTCCAGCGAAATTCCTACCGCGTGTTCTTCGGAGTTCGTCTCCCCAGAGCCGCTGATGCAGATGATTCACGGTCTTCAAGTGACGGCGATCCTTCAGGCCGGGGTCCAGCTGGGCGTTTTCGACCAAATTGCCCATGGCGCCGACCAGGCGAGCTCGATCGCAGCCGCGATCGGCGCCGACGAGCGTGGAACGCGCGTCCTTCTCGACGCGCTCGCCGCGGTGGGACTGCTCGACACCGCCGACGGCTTCCGGCTCACCCCGCTTGCGGACGCGTTCCTGGTCACCAGCCGGCAGAGTTACCTGGGCGGCCTGGTCAACATCTTCGCCGGACCGTGGGCGTGGACCGGCTATCCGTGTCTCGCGGAGGCGGTCCGTCATGGTGGCACCGTCCTGGACCAACACGCCGAGACACCCGGGAATGAGTTTTGGGAGACGTTTGCGCCGTCGAGCACAGGAATGGCTGCCTCCGCCTCGCAGGGGCTCACCGGGCTGCTCGGGGGATGGGCCGACCAGCGCGAGAACCTGGAAATCCTCGACGTCGCCTGCGGCAACGGTCTCTACTCGCTGATGCTTGCGGCCCAGCATCCGACGGCGCGAGCGACCCTGCTCGACTGGGCCAACGTGCTTGAGCTTACCAAGGACAACATCGACCGGCTGGGTCTGCGCGAGCGCACGAGTTTCGTTGACGGCAACGTGTTCGAGGTGGCGTTGGGTGGACCCTACGATGTGATTATCGCGAGCCAGATCTTCCATCTCTTCTCCGAGCGGCGTTGTCTGGAACTGATGTGCCGGCTGGTCGAGGCGCTCAAGCCGGACGGACGGCTGGTGATCCATGGGTTCGTGTCGGGGTCGCGCCCGGCAGATGAGCCTTTCCCTTACCTCTTCTCGGTGATCATGCTTGTGTGGTCGCGTGAGGGCGAGGCCCATGCGCTAGATACCTACCGGCGGATTTTGCATGAAGCGGGGTTTTCACCGCCGGAGGTCCACGAGATCCAGGGGATGCCGAGCCGCTTTTTGATCGCCGGGCGGGCCGGGGTGAGCGATTAACCAAACGCCTCGGCGCCGAATCGAGATCCTCGGCACACCTGCACCCGCTCAGAGTTTCACCAGGGGGACCCCGCCGATGAGCATCAGCCGGATCGTCCCGGCGGAACCGAAGTCGATGGTCGCGGTGGCCCGGGGGCCGCTGCCGTCGGTGGCCACCACGGTGCCCAGGCCGTACTTGTCGTGGGTGACCCGATCCCCGACGTCCAGCGACAGCGCCGGGGTGTTCTGCCAGCCGCGGAACGGGGTCGAGCGCAGGCCCTGGGCAGCTACGCCGGCCTGCGCGGAATCACCGCCGGTCACCTTGGCACCGAACCCGCTTTGACCGAAGACCGTGCGCCCGACCGGCCCGGCCCGGCCGGGTTCCTCGCGCCGCCAGTGCACCAGTGACTCGGGTACATCGGCCAAGAAGCGTGACGCCAGATTGGTCATCGGCTGCCCCCACGCCGACCGGGTGATCGCCCGGGACAGGTAGAGCCGGTGTTGCGCCCTGGTCAGCCCGACGTAGGCCAGCCGGCGCTCCTCAGCCAGCTCGGTCGGGTCGCCCAGCGCGCGCTGGTGCGGGAACAGCCCGTCCTCCCAACCGGTGAGGAACACCACCGGAAACTCCAGGCCCTTTGCGGTGTGCAGGGTCATCAAGGTCACCACCCCACCACCGGATACCGTGCCGTCGTCATCCGGGATCTGGTCCGCGTCGGCAACCAGCGCGACCCGCTCCAGGAACGCGGCCAACGATCCGGGCTCGGCGCCACCGTCGTCGACCGGGACCACCGGCCCGGCCTCCGTGGCGAACTCCCGCGCCACGGTCACCAGTTCGGTGAGGTTGTCCAGCCGCGAGCCGTCCTGCGGATCCTCCGAGGCGTCCAGCTCGGCGCGGTAGCCGGTGCGCTCCAGCACCGCTTCGAGGATTTCCGCGACCTCCGCACCTGCCACCACCTTCTCCCGCAGCTCGTCCATCAGCACGACGAACGCCGTGATCGCATTGCGGGATCGGGGAGTGAGCAGCGGGATCTCCTGGCCGGCCGTGGCGGCCCGCAGTGCCGCCGCGAACGAGATCTGCTCCCGCTCGGCGTAGGTGGCCACCACGTCTTCCGCGCGGTCCCCGATCCCTCGGCGTGGCGTGTTGAGGATCCGGCGCAGCGACACGGTGTCTTCGGGGTTGTCCAGCACCCGCAGGTAGGCCAGCGTGTCCCGGACCTCGCGGCGCTCATAGAAGCGCACCCCGCCGACGACCTTGTAGGGCAGCCCGAGCCGGATGAACATCTCCTCGAACACCCGGGAGGAGTTGTTGGTCCGGTAGAACACCGCCATGTCGCCGAACCGTGCGTGGCCGCTGTCGACCAACTGGTCGATCTCCGAGGCGACGAACGCCGCCTCGTCGTGCTCGTTGTCGGCGACGTAGCCGACGATCGGCTCGCCGTCCCCGGCGGCCGACCACAGCCGCTTGTCCCGGCGGCCGGGGTTGCGGGCAATCACCGCGTTCGCGGCGGACAGGATCGTCTGGGTGGACCGGTAGTTCTGCTCCAGCAGGATTGTCCGGGCGCTGGGGAAGTCCCGCTCGAATTCCTCGATGTTGCGGATGGTGGCGCCCCGAAAGGCGTAGATGGACTGGTCGGCGTCGCCCACCACGCACAGCTCAGGGGGTGGCTCACCCTCGGCGGCCGGCGCTGCCAGCTCCCGGACCAGCACGTACTGCGCATGGTTGGTGTCCTGGTACTCGTCGACCAGGAGGTGGCGGAATCGGCGCCGGTAGTGCTCGGCAACGTCGGGGAGGGTCTGCAGCAGCTCCACGGTTCGCATGATCAGATCATCGAAGTCCAGCGCGTTCGAGGTGCCCAGCCGCCGCTGGTACCCGGCGTAGACCTCCGCCACCCGGCGTTCGAGGTCGTCTCCCGCTATGCTGGCGGCCGCATCGGGATCGGCCAGGTCGTTCTTCAGGTTGGAGATTTTCGCCGCCAGGGTGCGGGCCGGGTAGCGCTTCGGGTCCAGGTCGAGGTCGCGGGCCACCATGGTGATCAGGCGACGGGTGTCGTCGGAGTCGTAGATGGAGAAGTTCGACGTCAGCCCGCGGAGGTGTCCGGCCTCCCGGCGCAGGATTCGCACGCACATCGAGTGGAACGTCGAGACCCACATCACGGCAGACCGGCGGCCGACCAGCGCGGTGACCCGCTGCCGCATCTCGGCGGCAGCCTTGTTCGTGAAGGTGATTGCCAGCACCTGCCCGGGCGTGACGTCGCGCTGGGCGAGGAGGTAGGCGATCCGGTGGGCGAGCACGCGGGTCTTGCCGGACCCCGCGCCCGCGACGATGAGCAGCGGGCAGCCGGCGTGCTCCACCGCTGCACGTTGCTGCGGGTTGAGCCCGGCGAGCAGGTCCGGTATCGGGGCAGGGTCGACCAGGGAAGTACTCATGGTGGCGACCACGGTACCGGGAGGCACCGACAGCGCCAGAGAGCCGATGGACGGTGCACTACGTGACGTGGCACACTGCATGGTGTGTTGAGTCGCCATCGCTTTTTTACCGGGTGCCGGAGCCGGTGCCCGTAATGGCGTGACGCACGATACAGACCACTACGAAGCTCCGGAGTCCACGGACCCGGAGCCTTATTGTGGCCGGGGAACGGAGCTCCGGGACAGAACCGGGAGACCACCAAAATGTCCCAACACGTGACCACCGAGGAAACGCCCGCAAACCAGGACAGTATCGACCTCGCCGCGGCGCGCACGGAGATCGACTACCTCGACGCCGAGATCCTGCGGCTGGTGCAGCGGCGTACCGCGGTGTCCCAGGCGGTCGGCAGAGCGCGACGAGCCGCCGGCGGTCCGCGGGTGGTGCACGGCCGCGAGATGGCTGTCCTCGACCGCTACCGCGTGCTGGGCACCGAGGGTCACGAACTGGCGATGCTGCTGCTCCGGCTGGGTCGCGGCCGGCTCGGTCACTGAGCACCCCTTCGGCCACACCGTCGCCGTTCGGGGC
Organism: Pseudonocardiaceae bacterium; assembly: GCA_050699575.1. GTDB lineage: Bacteria > Actinomycetota > Actinomycetes > Mycobacteriales > Pseudonocardiaceae. The sequence goes on along the minus strand of JBOHFG010000278.1, from coordinate 21,991 downwards.
ACACTGGCTGCATGCTCAATGTGATTGCAGTCCTCGTCGCGCTAGCCGGGTTGCTGGCCGCGGCGGCCCACGGCGGATACCTGGCGATGCTGGGATCAGCGGCCAACCGGCGGGCCGGTGGCGCACCGGTTGGCCAGTACGTCCGTAGCCGGGTCCCGGTGGCTGGGGTCACCATCGGCGTGGCGCTGCTCGCGCTGTTGCTCACCACCAGCAGCAATACAGCTGTCGACATCCTGGCCATGGTGGCCGGCGCCGGGAGTGGCGTGGTGGGCTACCAGGCACTGCAGAGCACCCGGACGCGCTATCGCAGTGGCGGCTGATCGCCTTGCGCGGTAACTCGGGCCACCGCCCGTCCCGCTGGAGCTACCGGACACCGATGCGGTCACCGTGGACGGGTCCAGTGGGTGGGGAAACGCTTAGCCTGAGGTGGTGAGTGAGGAACGCAGTCGGTGAGCCCCGATGCCCGTCTTGTCGTTGACCGCTACCGCCTGGAAGGGCAGATTGGCGCCGGCGCGATGGGCGTGGTCTGGCAAGCGCACGACGAGCGGCTGGACCGCCGGGTGGCGATCAAGGAGCTACTGATGCAGCCCGGCCTGGCCGGCGCGGAGGAACAGACGGCCAGAGCAATGCGCGAAGGCCGCATCGCAGCTCGGCTGCAGCACCCGCACGCTATCTGCGTCTACGACGTTGCTCTCGATCGTGGTACCGACTCCCGGGGGCAGATAGTGCCGTGGCTGGTCATGGAATACTTGCCGTCTCGCAGCTTGGCTGCGGTGCTCGCCGAGCATGGGACGCTGGCGCCGCCTGAGGCGGCCAGGATTGGGCAACAGGTCGCCGCTGCGCTCGCCGCCGCCCACCAAGCCGGGATCGTGCACCGGGACGTCAAGCCGGGCAACGTGCTGCTCGGCCACGACGGCACCGTCAAGATCACTGACTTCGGTATCTCCCGGGCCAGCTGGGACGCCACCGTGACCCGCACCGGGATTCTCGCCGGCACGCCCGCCTACTTCGCTCCGGAGGTGGCCCGCGGCGAGTCCCCCGGCCCCGCGAGCGATGTGTTCTCGCTGGGCGCGACCCTCTACGTCGCGGTGGAAGGGGAACCGCCTTTCGGGTTGGACGACAACGCCCTGGCGATGTTGCGGACCGTCGCCGAAGGCCGGGTACGGCCACCCCAGCGGGCCGGGCCGTTGTCCGCAGTCCTGAGGCGGCTGCTGGCGGACGACCCGGTGGCGCGTCCCTCGATGCCCGAGGCGATCGCGGCGCTCGGCGCGGTTGCGGCGCGCGGCGCTCCCCAACATGCCGCCATCCCGCTGCTCAGCAGACCGTTTCACCCGCGGCCGGCGGGACCCGTCCCGGCGACGCCGACTTCGGTGAATCTGCCCACCATACTTCCACCTGACGCCACGGTCTGGGTGCGGCCGGCGGTCGATCGGATTTTGTGGTGGCGGCGGCCCGCGGTGCTATTCGGGTCCGCCGGCTGCCTTCTCCTGCTCGCCGTGGTCCTCGCCGTCGCCTCGAATGTGGCGGTGCCGAATGTGCCGACCGCCGACCGTGGTCAGCTGGCGATAGCCACCCCCGCCACGCCGCCGGGGGTCGGGACGAACGCCCTTCAGCAGCCACAGCCCGCCCAGCCGCAACCCACTCAGGTGGGGGCCACCCCACCGCAACCTGCCCAGCTGGAGCAGGCCGTACGCACCTATTACGGTCTGCTGCCCAATGACACCACCGTGGCGTGGCAGTACCTCGGCGCTGCCGAACGCGCCCAGGGGTTCCAGCATTACACCAACTTTTGGAACGGGATCAACGGAATAAGCATCCGCGGGCCCGTTGCCGTGCAGGGCAACACTGTGCTGGTGGGCCTGGTGTTCGAGCCGGCGAACCGGAAACCCACCTTTGAACGCTACCGACTCACCATGGGCAATTCACCCGACGGCCGAGTACTGATCGAGTCCGCCGCGCGGATCGGCACCTTCGCCCTCGCCGGCAGGTGACGCCTATCTGGCGATGCCAACCTGCGTGGCGATCGCGGCCACTGCCGTCGGCGCCGGTCTCGCCCCCGCTACACCGGCAGAGAGGCCCCGCGCTGCGGCCTCGACCAACATGGGCAACGTGTCGCTGATCACCCCCTCGATCCACCCAGGATTAGCATCGACTCCCTCCCGGCCGTCAACCACCAGCCCGAGTTCACCGCTCACTGCGCCACCCCGGCAGCTGATCACGCCCTCCGGGACGAAGCCCTCGCCATGGCCTGGACAGCCATCGACTGCGCCACCCATCAGGCGCTCCGCACCGAACTACCGTTGAGGTGTCGAAAGTTCAGACGGCATCAAAACTGAGGGCTGATCTTGTCTCTAGGATGAGTCTGGAGGATACCTGCTTGGCCTTCTCCATCAGGGCGAAGGATAAGCGTCCGCCTCCACCACGTCCTTGCTTGCCGTGTTCATCCCGGACCCGGGCCAGTCCGCCGAAAGGCCGTATTGGGTGGGGGAGAGTGTAATCCCGAGTGCCCGTACTATTTCCAGGGTCGACTTGCCTTTGTTGACTGACGTGAATAGCTGCACCAGTTCTCTGTCTAGCATGCGGCCGTGCTCACCCAGTGCGTTGTAGAGCCACAAATATAATAGTCCGTCGTCAGTTAGGTGTCTACCGAGCCAGTGTAGTCCGGCCTGTGGATCGGGCATGTGGTGCATGACTCCGATGCAGATGATCAGGTCAATTTCTTCGAGAGATCCAGCTCCGGGATACTGCCCAGGGTGACTGGCTATGCACGAACCACACCAACCCAGCGGCGTACTGCCACTGCGGTACAAACACGTTGAGATATATCCAGTCGATACACTTGATCTCAACTACTACATGATCGTTCAATGATATCCGCCACGCTGCGCGCTACCGTCATGATAAGCTCTGCATCAGACGGGGGTCTCACAGACCACCCACACCGCTACAAGAGGTTTCATATACTGGACCCGGCACGCTGGTGACGGCCTATATTTTGCCGACCTGAGCCCGCCTACCCAAGCCACCCACGGCATGCCTCTGGTCTACCCAGCTTTTCCACTGTGGGTACTCCGGGCGGGCCTGGTGAGGCGGGTGTCTGCGCTGGTCAGTTCGGTGATCCACAAGACCGAACACGACCCGAAATTGATCATCCAAAGTTAACCGGTGAATCCAGGCTCAACTGCAAATTTTCTGAGCCGATGTCGGTTTGGTCGGTGTTGTTGCGGCTGGTCTGAAGGTGAGGAGGCTCGGGTTGGGTCCGGCGAGCACTGTCACCCGTCCACACCAAGCACCGAACACCCTAGCCCCGTCTACCTGACAGTGCTTATGCAACTCGCTATTGCCGCAAGCTGGGAGATTGTGTGATTTCGACCGCCCACCTTCGGGTGACTGTACAAACTTTGGAACATGCTACTATACTCTGCGTTGTCCGAATTATCAAGAATATTTTTGTAGCTTAGAGTGTCGCCTGCTCGGGGGAGTGTGCCGTTGAACACCTGAGAGGGTTCGGATCTTGACAACGTGTCCATCGCTCAGTCACACCTTCGGTATGGAGCACTTCGCCTACTTCACCCAGACCCACGATAGCGCCCGCCGTTTCGACCGAGCGATGGCCACTAGCACTGAACTAATCGCCGATCAACTCACCCGAGTGTTTGATTTCTCGACAGCCACCCGCATTGTCGACATCGGTGGCGGCAACGGCAGCCTTCTCAAAGTCGTGCTGACTAGCAGCCCAGCAACCTGTGGCGTGGTGATAGACCGAGACCACGTTGTGGCCCAGTGCACACGAGAACTAGCCGGACATCCCCTCGCCGACCGCATCACAGCTGTAGCAGGTGACTTCTTCCACACCCTTCCCGCCAACGGTGACGTGTACGTTCTGTCTCGCATCCTGCACGACTGGACAGATGAGGATTGCGTGCGACTACTGCGGGTGTGCCGCACATCGATGTCCTCTACCTCCCGCCTGCTGATCATCGAACGCCTACTACCCGAGGACGGCGGCGTGTCGGCGGCCTCCTCCTGGGACATGCACATGCTAGCCATCACCGGAGGTCGAGAGCGGACCAGCAGAGAATACCAAAAAATTTTGGCTTCATGTCTTTTTTGTGCGGGTTCGGCAGGGCCGCAGGAAAGGGCTCGGCGCGGTGACCCATGTTGATGGGACCGCTAGGATACAGAGATCCGGCGTCGGCCGGGAAGCTCCCTTGGATTTGACGATTTCGTGCTCCAGTTTAGACCGGTGACCCGGCTAATCAAGAGAGTGAAGATCGCGCCGTCTGGTGAGTGTGTTATTTCCCATGAAATCTATCTCGACTACTCTACGGGCCCGATTTCCGCCGTGCCCCAGGACCTCTTCGCGCTCAATCCGTTCTCATTCTGATCTGCGCTGGATCGGGGGCTAGACCAGGCGGCGGTCGGTTGCCCAGCGGGACAGCTCGTACCGGTTGGACAGTTGAGTCTTGCGCAGCACCGAGGATACGTGGGTCTCCACTGTCTTGATCGAGATGAACAGCTCCGCGGCGATCTCCTTGTAGGCGTAGCCGCGGGCCAGCAGGCGCAGCACGTCACGCTCTCGCGGGGTGAGCAGATCCAGCTCCGGATCGCCGACCGGCGTCGCCCCAGGCCGTTGCGCGAAGGCGTCGAGCACGAACCCGGCCAGCCGCGGGGAGAATACCGGGTCACCCGCGTGCACCCGGCGCACCGCGTCCACCAGCTCCCGTCCAGAGATCGTCTTGGTGACGTACCCGCGGGCTCCGGCCCGGATGACCGCGATCACATCCTCGGCCGCGTCGGACACCGACAGCGCGAGAAACACCACGTCGGGCTGGTTGAGACGGACCCGGCGCAGCACCTCCGCGCCCCCACCGTCGGGCATGTGGACATCCAGGAGCACGACGTCGGGACAGAAATGTCCGATGCCGGTCACCGCCTCGTCCACTGATCCGCCCTCGCCGATCACGACGACCGGCGCCCCATCTGGTTCGGCGCCGCCGGCTCGAGCCAGCTCGGCCTTCACCCCGGTGCGAAATAGGGCGTGGTCGTCCACCAGGAAGACCTGGATGGTCATGTCTCCTCCCCGCCCTTCCGGCGAGCGATGGCCAGCTGGACCTCGGTGCCTGCACCGAGCGCGGTTCGCAAGGCCACCGTACCCCCGTGGCGTGCCATCCTGCCGCGGATCGAGTCGGCCAGTCCGTGCCGGTCGGTGGCGATCGTGGCCGGATCAAACCCGGCGCCCCGGTCCCGGACGAACACCTGCACCTGTCCGGGCTCGACCTCGGCATACACGCTGACCTCGGTGACCCCGGCGTGTTTGGCCGCATTCACCATGGCCTCCCGGCTGGCCTGCACCAACGCGGGCAGCGGTTCCTCCAGGGCACAGTCGCCCACCACGACGACCTGCATGCTCACCGCGTAGGTGTCCTCCACCTCGCCGGCCGCAGCGTGCAGCGTCTCCGCGAACACCGGCACCGCGGTGCCGGTGGTGCGGGCCTGTGTGGTGGCCCCGTAGCCCTGGGGTCCGTAGAGCCAGGAGCGCAGTTCCCGCTCCTGGCCGCGGGCCAGCCGGCGGACCTCCCGGGCCGAATCGGACTGCTGCTGGATCAGCGCTAACGTCTGCAGCACCGAGTCGTGCAGGTGTGCTGCGATCTCGGTCCGTTCCTCGGTACGGATCCGGGCCCGACGCTCGTCGCCCAAGGCCCGCATCAGCCGGAACCACCAGGGGACCGTGAGCACGGCCACCCCAACCAGCGTCGCGGCCGCGGCCAGCAGGGCGAACCGCAGCTGCCCCAGATCTCCCTGGTTCAGCAGGAACACCGCGATCCCGCTGGTCACCAGCGCAATCCCGGCCAGCACCCGGAGCAGCGCCATCCGGCTGCCGCCGAGGAATACCCCCGCGCTGCTGCGCCAACGGGTACGGTGGCCGGCGTCCGCCTCCCGCCACACCACACCCGCACCCACTAGGGCGACTCCCAGCGGCCCGGTCAGCCAGCCACCCCACGCGGTGCCTGAAGCGGCCCCGGCCAGCGCCAGACCGGCGCCGAGCACCACCAGACCGACCGCTTGCTGCCGATCCCGCGCGGTACCCACTCGCCGGGCACCGGTCTCGGTCGCCGGCAGGAACGCCCACAGCAGTGCGTAACCGATCAGCCCAGCTCCGCCCAGACCGGCGAGTGCTACGAAGATCACCCGAACCCACAGCACCGGCACACCGAGGTGCTCGGCGATCCCACTCGACACGCCGGCGATGACCTGTTCCGACCGGTGCCGGCACAACCGTGGTGGCCTGGCAACCGGCTGGGCGGGCGGCCGGGTTCCGGTCACCTGATCTGCCGGTGTGCTCACGCGTACCATGGTCACACGTGCGGGGGTGCCGGGGGTATCAGGGTCGCCCCCAATGTTCTCCGACCCCGGGGACGGATCAGGGTGACCCCCGATGGCGCCGGTCGCCGGACGAGGCCAGGCTCAATGCCGTGGGGGAAATCGACGTAGCGCATGCTGTGCGGGACTTCTGGGCCACCCGGCCGAGCCGACGAGCTGACGAGCGCAAGATCGCCGGAGTCGCCGCGGCACTCAGCCGGCGGTATGCCATCGACCCTGTGCTGGTCCGGGTGGCGTTTGTCGTGACCACCCTGTGGGGTGGGGCGGGGGTGCTGCTTTACCTCCTGGGCTGGCTGCTGCTGCCAACCGGGGGGTCCGGCGGGGAGCGCAGGTTCGGACGAGGACGCGGCTCGATGTCTGCGGCGCTCACGATCGTGCTCGTGCTGCTCCTGCTGCTCTCGGCCACTGTGGTATTCAGTGGGGGCACGACAGGACTGCTCGGCCTCCTCGTTGCCCTAAGTGGGCTGATGCTCCTGCATCGCTCGCGGGCTGCGCTGGGCGAGATCCCTGGGTTGCCTGCCGCCGCGCGGACATCCGAGGCGGTACAGGCCACGGATACGACAGCACCGGTGACGAACCTGACGGCCGACGGTTCCACCCCCCCAGCGTGGGATCCGCTGGGCGTGGCGCCCTTTGCCTGGGACCTCCCGGAACCTTCAGCGCCGCCGGCCACCCCACCGCGACGTGCTCGATCAAAAATCACTCCGGTCACTCTCGGGCTCGCGTTGCTGACCAGCGGTATCGCGTTGGCGTTCTGGCCCATGCTCTCGGCTGCGAAGATTGCTGCCCTGCCGCTGGCTGTGATCGGGATCGGGCTGGTGGTGGGCTCGCTGCGGCAGGGTGGCCGGGGGCTGGTCCCCGTCGCTCTGGCCCTGGCCTTGCTCACCTGGGTGCTGCAGGCCGTGCCGTCAGTTGAGTTCACGATCGGTGGGAACCATTGGGACCCGGTCACGGCCTTCCAGGTGCAGCCGCGCTATGCCGTCACCCTGGGCAACGGTCGGCTGGACCTCAGTGGGCTACGACTGACCGACGGCCAGACCGTGACCACCAGCGTCGCGGTGGGGATCGGGGAGACCCGAGTCATCCTTCCCCCGAACGTCGACGCCCAGATGAGCTGCCAGACGTGGCTCGGGAATTTCCACTGCCTCGGCCGGACCGGCTCCGGCCGGCCGGACCAGGTGACGTTTACCGACTACGGATCCGACGGTCCCGGCGGTGGCACACTGATCCTGGACGTGCACTCCGGCGTCGGCCAAGTACACGTGGAGCGCGGATCATGAATGAGACGGAACCCACTCATCCCGAGACCGACCCAGGACCGCACGCCTCTACCATGACCCTGCGACGTGGGCCGGACCTGTTCGCTCTGGTCACCGGCCTGGGTGCGCTGGGAATCGCGGGGACAGCGCTGCTCGAGAGCATCCCCTGGCTACCCCGGATGGACGGCCGCTGGGTCCTCGCGGCGCTGGCACTGGTCGTCGGGCTGCTGCTGGTGATCGGCTCACTTCGCCCCCCACGGCGCTAGTGCGGGCGACCTCGCACCCTGGTTCGCTGTTCCTCGTGAGGTTTGCCGCAATCCTCTGCTCGCCTGTGGGACTTGCCCTGTTCACCTCAAGGGTTCAGCGTCATCTGGGTGAAACCTGCGATGCCGGGATCCAAGGTAGGTGCCATGACAGTGCGCAGAGTGGCAGTAAGCCTGTTGCTCATGACAGTGGGGGTCAGTGTTTTCACGCCATACGTTTACGCATCGACCTCTACCCAACATGTTGCCGTGCCGGCGTACTGGACACCTGACACGAGCGATGGGGCACTCATGTTCGACGGTCTGGCGCACAACGCGCCCACGGTCGGCCTGGTCGTCATTAATGGCCCGACTAGCAGTCCGCCAATTCCGTTCGACCAAGCCACCGCAACCGCTGTTCAGAAAATGCACCAAGCTGGTGAAAAAGTGCTTGGATATGTTGACACCGGCTATCTGGGAAAAACCGGGAACACGACCACGCGAGTCAATCCCGGCTCCACGGCGGTCGCCGACTGGCAAGCGCAGATGAAACAGGATGCCGACGCCTGGTATGGGTTGTACGGTTCCTACGGAATAGATGGGATCTTTTTTGACGAGACCCTGTCGGGTTGCGGTAAGGCGAACGCCTACCTGAACTCCTACAAGACTGTGACGGACTACGTACGAGCCAGTCATCCAGGTGCGTACATCACGATTAATCCCGGAACGACATCGGAAGAATGCTACACGCAGATCGCCGACACTATATCAATTTTTGAGAATGACTACTCGGTATATCAATCGTGGACGCCGCCGGCTTACGTGATAAATTATCCGGCTTCCAAATTCTGGCATATCGTATATAACGTACCCGCCCAGTCGGACCTGAGAAGTGTTGTGACGAAATCGAAGCGAAACCACGCTGGATACGTCTACGTCACTAATCACGTGCTCGATGCTACTCACTTCCCTTACGACAGCCTGCCGAACGCCACTTATTGGAAGAACGAATTGCTCAGAGTCGGTGCATGACTACTCAACGTGGCGTTCCTGGGCGTCAGTGATGTCGGCGTAGAACCTGTTGCCCGTGGCCATGTCCGGGTAGGTATCAGCTGAGCTTGGCAGCCCGCCTGAATCCGTCCGGCGTTGTCCGGAAACGCGGTGGTCCGTGACGACCCCGCGCCACTGGCCGCGCACACAGTGCAACCCACCTTGTGTGCTGCGGCGGTATGAACGGACATGACGCCGGCCCGCGAGTAATCTCGACCTGGGCTAACATGCCCTAATCGGGGTGCAAGACTACTCCATTCAGGCTACTTCTTTGGATTGGTGTAGCACAATGCAATATGAACTACGACCAAGCGAGTATCGAGTGACGGGTCACAGCTCAGGCTGCTGACCGATAGTAACGACAGAACCACCGATGTGATGCAGCCTCCCCGGCATGTGTCGCACGTCTGACGATCGCTTGGGAGTGGGATGGACCATGTGCCGAGCAGGACGGTGTGGCGTTTAGGGCTCCGTTTAGGCCACGGATGGCCGGCGTATGTCGAATTTATAGGAATTGGCATGTGCTGATGAAGAAATCTGCACTTCCGCTGCTGTTGTGCCTCGCACTGGAGATATTGTTGATCATGATGATCGCGTCGAAACCGGAGGTATCGGCCGGCCCACCCAGGCGGTTCGTGCCGGTGCGGCAGGTGTCGGTGCCGGAGTCGCCTGCGGCTCATGGTGACCAGGTGGCCCTGCGTCAGCTGATCATTGCGACGGACACCGATGATTTTGGGTTACTGACCTGGAAGTCGATTCTCGACAGGATCGGCACTCCGTATGACGTCGTGCTCGCCAGAACCGACCCGTTCGACATGAACCGGCTGGTGCGCCCCGACGGCGTGGGCAGGTACAACGGGATACTGCTGACCAGCAACGCTCTGCTGTTACCTGACACGGCCAGTACGTACGTCAGCGCCTTTGATGCCGCCAAGTGGAGCACGCTATGGGATTACGAGCGCACCTTCCACGTTCGGCAGGTCTCACTGAACACGTCGTCCAGTACGTTCCCCGAGGATTATGGCCTGCGGGCCAACACTGAAGGTGCCGTCGGCGTTACTCCGGTGCAGACCACCCTGACGCGTATGGGCGCGAAAATCTTCGACTACCTCAACCCTGGCGCCCGACTCCCTGTCTCGCAGTCCTATCTTTACCGCTCGGCAGTTGTGCCGGGCTCCGGCGCGCAGCCGATCCTCACGCTGAGCTCGGATGTGCTCGGCGTGGTCAGTACCTCGCCGGACGGCAGGGATCGGGCTGCGCTGACCTTTGCCCTCGGGGTGGGACAGGTCCCCACCGAGCTCCTTGGTTACGGGTTGCTCCGATGGGCCACCAAAGGGGTTTTTCTCGGCGAGCAGCGACACTGGATCAACGTTGACGTTGACGACTGGTTCGCTGCCACGCTGCGCGGTCGTCCCGATGGTACGGGCGGCGTCTTCCGGCTGAGCGGACCCGACGCGGCGGCAGTCGACCAGCAGCAGATTCGCCTGCGCGAACGCTACCCGCTCGCTGGGGAGTTCATGCTCAACCTTGCCTTCAACGGCCGCAAGCTCGACCCGCACGCGCCGGCGCAGTGTGACTCGACGAACACCCCGGACGCATTGTCCAGTTATACCCGTTGTCTCACGGACAAGTTCCGGTGGATAAACCACACGTTCAGCCACCCGGCCATGAACAACACCACCTACGAGGAGAACTACTTCCAGATCTCGAGTAACCTCGCGGCGGCCGCTTCAATCGGGCTTCCGGTACCAGCCACGGTGCTCAAGACGCCGGAGTACTCCGGCCTCGGCGTGTACAACGACGACCCCCGTTCCCTCGACTCACCGACCGACCACGGGCTGGCCAGTTCCAACACGCAGCTGCTCAAGGCCGCCAGCGACCTGGGCGTGAAGTACCTGCACGGGAACATGTCCTTTGCCAGCCACCGCCCGGGCTGCTTCAACTGCGGTATCTACCACCCGCTGCAACCGGATCTTCTCGTGATTCCCGACTGGCCGACCAACATTGCTTTCGAAGCCACCACACCTGAGGAGCAGACGTCGCTCTACAACTTCTTGTACGGCAAGAACGGTAAATCAAAAAATCATATTGACCGCGACCTTGCCTACCCGGAGATCATTGAAGCCGAAGCGGACGTGGCATTGCGGCACGTGATGAGCGGTTCTGTTTACGCGCACACGCTCCATCAGGGAAATCTGCACGAATACACAACTGGAAAAAGTATTGTCTTCGACTGGCTGAATGCGCTGATCGCACAATACAGTGCATACTACAGTGTGCCATTAAAGAATCCGGACTGGTTGGCTCTTGCCAGCTACGTGGAAGCTCGCACCTCCCATTTCGCCGCACTTGCCAGTGCCCAGGACGCTGTCTGGAACCGCTCCACCAACGCCATCACCTACACCCCGACAGCCGACTTCTCCTTGTTCATCACTGGCCTGGAGACCCGACCCGCAACCGCAGCAGACCAGCCGGGTCAGGACGAGGCGGAAATCTACGGCTCCGACTCCATGTCCCGGCTGCGGGTGACCAACAGTGCCGCCGTCGTACTCACTGCGAGGCCACGATCATGACCATCCACGAGTCGGTGAACCTGGCACGCCACACGGAGCCACAGCTGGCGCCTGCGACATCCGTGGCGCGGCACTCGCCGACCAAGTCGTTGCGAGTCGCGCTCATCAGCGAGGGCAGCTATCCCTTCCATCCCGGCGGCGTCAGCATGTGGTGTCACCAACTGATCGAAGGTATGCCGGAGCACTCGTTCACCGTCGTCGCTCTCACGGTCGACGGAACCGAATCCAGTACGTGGGCCACGCTGGACAACCTCACAAAGGTCGTCAACATCCCGCTCTGGGGTGCACGACCCCGCCGAAGTGATCACCGTCGCCCGCCACCTCCATCGTTCGCAGAAATCCACTATGCGTTTCTGCGGGCGATGATCGGGCAGCAGGAGCCGCAGGGCGGGTATACGCTCGGAACGGGAGGTGTTTTCTTCTCCGCACTCCGCGGCATGTTCGAATACGCTCAGACCAGGGATCTCGGTGCGGCGCTGGCCCGCGATGATGCGGTGGATCGGCTCCAACGGGTGTGGCACGAGAAGGGCACATCCGGCCGCGTGGGCATGCTCACTCTGCACGACGCGCTCGTCGCCACTGACCGCATCGAACACATGTTGCGCCCACTGTCTCACCCGCCAGTAATGGCAGATGTGTGCCACCTGGCAATGAATGGGATAAGTGCCCTGGTCGCCATGGCAAGCAAGTGGTCATACAATGCACCAATGGTGATGTCGGAGCACGGCGTGTACCTCCGCGAACGATATCTTGGCCTCACCAAGGAAACCGTTTCGCACCCAGTAAAAGTGATCATGATGGGTTTCTGTCGAGCCTTGGCGAGCGCGGCATACATAAACTCCGATATACTCACTCCGCATTCCAGCTACAACCGACGTTGGCAGCTCTACAATGGTGCGGAACCGCACCGGATACAGACCATGTACAACGGGATCGACCCCGCTGATTTCCCAATAGCGCATGGTGAGCCAGACTGTCCGACGATCGTGTTTGTGGGCCGGATCGACCCACTGAAGGATCTTCATACGCTGATCCGGGCGTTCGCGATTGTCCGAGAAAAAATACCGAACGCCCGCCTGCGTATGTTCGGTCCGGTGACCACGGAAAACGTGGGTTACCACGCGAGTTGCGTGCAGCTCGTCGAGGAACTGGGGCTGTCCGACTCGGCAGCGTTCGAGGGTCGGGTCCCCAAGCAGGTGGATGCCTACGGGGCTGGTCACCTGGTGGCGCTGACGAGCGTGTCGGAAGGGTTCCCGTACACAGTGGTGGAGTCGATGTCCACTGGTCGGCCGCAGGTGTGCACCAACGTCGGCGGAGTCTCCGAAGCGGTCGGTGACGCCGGTTTCGTCGTGCCGCCACGCGATCATGCGGCGGTCGCCGAGGCATGCATCCGGCTGCTCAACGATGCTGAACTGCGGAGCAGACTCGGCCTCCTTGCCCGCCAGCGCGTGCTCGACAAGTTCACGCTCAACCAGTGGACCGGTGCCTACCTCGACATTTACCACGAACTCGGCTCAGGTAAGCGGCGCGATCTGGTGAACATGACCACTGACGGGGCAACACCACACGAGCCGCGGGTGGCGTCATGAGCGAACCCTGGCAGCGTTCCGAGGGCAGCGCGCCGCGGGCGAGGCACGCGGTACTTGATCCCGCCGATGCGCTGATCTCCACCCTCGAACCGATGGTACCCGCGGCTATCGATGAGTTGCACGTTGCGGCTGTGCTGGAGAGCCGGGGAGTGACCGATCGCAGCGCTCGTGACGAATACGGCCACGACGACGTGTTCACCCTGGCCAGGGCGGTGTCTCAGCGCTTGCCCAGCCAGCCGGACTACTCCCAACCCACCACGGCCCGACGACTGTCCCATAAAACACTGTGGGAACTGGCCCACGGACCGCTGTACATGTTGCCGAGCGCGGTGTACCCGGCAGTATTCACGGTGCTCGGTACCGCTGGGATGGTGCACGGGCTGGTGTTTGCCACCGCATTGGGCTGGGTGTGGGGGATGGGTATGAGCGCCGTCGCCTATCAATTGCTGGGGCAACAGAAGGAACGAGCAGCCGGACGAATGCTGCGGCTGCTCGGCATGACTGGGCTGGGACTGGCGCTGGTCGGTGCCACGTTTCTGTCTCTTATCGGAGCCGGTGGCCCCGGCATGGTGGCGTTCGCTGTTGCGCAGATGGGATTTGCGCTCGCGTCGGGCGTGCTTGTGTTCTACGGCAAGGAGTTGCGGCTGGGCGTGGCGATGCTGCCGGCGTGCGCGGTAGGAGTTGTCCATATCGTCGCCGGGTATCCGGGAGCGCTTGTCGTGCCGACCCTCGTTGCCGGAGGGCTGTCGATCGTGCTGGTGCTGGGTACTGCCTGGTGGACGTCCATCCGAGCCGCCAGCCAGGCCGATTCACGGCGGTCCGTCTCGGGACACCGCATGCTGCTCGACGCGGTACCGAGCGTGTGCTATGCCGCATTGTGTGCGGCATTCCTGCTGTTCACCGATACCCGTTATGTCATCGGCCAGTTCGACCTGGCGATTGCGGTGGCACCTCTGGTGTTGGGAATGGGTGCCGTGGAATGGCGTGCCCACCGGTTCACCGAGTCGGCCGGCGATCTGTTGCACCGAAACTCCTGCACTGCCGACTTCGCCCGTGACGTATGGCGCCTGCTGCTGCGCGAGCTGACGATATGTCTGGTGGTCCTCGGTGGGCTCGGCGGCGTGCTGCTCGCGATCCTGCGGCACTTTGGCATGCTCACCGACCAGGGTGCGATGCTGGTCGGCGCGCACGTGCTGCTGGGCGGTGCCTATTTCGTCGGCTTCGTGCTGGCACGGTATGAGCAGTATCCGTGGTTGCTTGGAATTCTCTCGTTCGTCGTTGTGACAAATATTGCCGTGGTGAGTTCAGTGACCCGTGATCTCGAACCGGTCGTGCGACCCATGATTTTTCTGCTGAGTTGTTCGATTCTCCTCGTGCTACTGCTGGCGAGACTCTACCGGAGCGCCGGGCGCGTCTACCTGTATCGGTGATTGTGAGAAACTCTCAAATGAAGGAGGACACCATGCACGTGGCAATTCTTGCGGGAGGCCGCGGAGTACGGTTGCGGCCGTACACCACGACGATACCGAAGCCGCTGGTGCCGATCGGTGACGAGTACGCCATCCTGGACATTGTCCTGCAGCAGCTCAGGGCCCAGGGCTTCACCCACGTCACGCTGGCCATCGGGCACCTCGGCACGCTCATCCGCGCATTCGTCGGCGAAGGATCACGCTGGGGCCTGGTGGTTGACTACGCGGAGGAGGACCGGCCACTTTCCACTATCGGCCCGATACTGAATTTCTTGGACCGGCTTCCGGAGAATTTCCTGGTGATGAATGGCGATATACTCACCGATCTCAACTATGCCTCGCTCCTGCGCACCCACGCGAACTCCGGCGCCAAGCTAACGGTAGCCACCTATCAGCGGCAGGTGAAAATCGACTTCGGCACCTTGGAGGCAGTGGACGGTCAGATCGTCAAGTTCGTCGAGAAGCCGACATTGTCTTATGGCGTGAGCATGGGGGTCTATGCCATGTCCCGCAGGACGCTGGCCCGGTATCCCAAAAACGTGCCGTTCGGGTTTGACGAGTTGGTACTCGACCTGCTGGCCCGCGGCCAGCAGCCGAACGTGTACGAGTTCGACGGCTACTGGCTCGACATCGGCCGGCCCGAGGACTATGACGAGGCCAACCGCAGCTTCGAGCAGCTCCGGCCAGTCCTGCTCCCCTCGGTCACCGCGGTTTCCCAGGTGGCGGTCTGATGGCGACGGCACGCGTCCTGCTGTTCGGGGCGTCGGGATTCCTCGGCCGCGCAGCCGCCGAGGCTCTCGCCGGCGATCCACGCGTCGGCTCGCTCATCCGGGCTGGGCGAGGGGAGCCGGTTGACGAGAGCTGGGTCCGGCACGATCTGGTCACCGGCACCATGGATGAGCTTGCCCGGTTGCTGCGCGCCACCCAACCCACGATCGTCATCAACTGCACAGGTCGGCTGTCCGGGGACACCGTCCAGTTGGTCGAAGCGAATGTGCTGGTCACCGCACGCCTCCTCAAGGCGGTGGCCACCGTTGTTCCCACGGCACGGATCGTCGTGCTGGGTTCGGCCGCTGAGTACGGGGTGGTTCCGTTCGGCAAACCGGTCGCCGAGGATGATCCCACCAACCCGATCGGGGAGTACGGCGCCACCCGGCTGGCCAGCACCCAGTTGGTGCGACTCGCCGCAGCGCACGGCCGCCTGGATGCTGTCGCGCTTCGGGTGTTCAATCCGATCGGTCCGGGACTGCCCGCCGAGACGTTGCTCGGTCGGGCCGTAGCACAGATCCGCGTCGCGCTCGAACGCGGCGACGACCACATCCGGCTCGGTCCGCTGGACACTTACCGGGACTTCGTCGACGTGCGGGACGTGGCCGTGGCGATCCGGGCGGCGGCGTTGGCAGCTCAGGTGCGGAATCCAGTGCTCAACGTCGGCAGCGGCGTGGCGGCCGCGACTCGTGACGCGGTCGCGCTACTGGCCGAGGTGGCCGGATTCACCGGCCGAGTGCTCGAGTCCGCCCTCGCGCCGGCGCGCTCCCGCGGGGTGAACTGGATTGCCGCCGACCTGACCAAGATTAACTATACGATCGGCTGGGCGCCGACCTACGACCTGCGCGCCTCGGTCCGCGCGAGCTGGGAACAGTGGTGAACGCCCCGCGGCTGAGCGCTCTGGTCATGCTCAATGAATGGCCGACACGAACTTGGCCGCCGCCAGGACGCTGCGCAGCGCTGGAAAGATCGTGGTGGCGATCGACTACGCCAGCCATCCGAAGAATATGTCCATGAATTTTCGTCAAGATTTGAACAGGAGGTTCTCCAGTGGCGTCGAAGGTAGCAATGCGGAGAGTCGGCATCGTAGGAATGGGGTACGTGGGCCTCACGTTGGCCGCAGCCATGGCACGCAAAGGTTATGAGGTATATGGTGTCGACGTTCAACAATCAGTCCTTGACTCGCTCTCTCGCGGCCGGCCCCACATCTTCGAGCCCGGCGTCGAGGAGGCGTTCACCGAGCTGATCGGCAAGAACATCTTCATTGCATCCGAGCTGCCCCAGGACACCGTCGACGCCGCGATCATCTGCGTGTCCACTCCGGTCGATGTGACCACCCACGAACCGTACTTGACGAACCTCAGCGCGGCTGCCCAGCAGGTCGCCGCGCGCTGCTCACCGAACACCCTGGTCGTGGTTCGCAGCACTGTGCCGGTCGGTACCAGCCGGCAAGTGGTCCTGCCACCACTGACCGCCGCATGGGGAGCTGTTCGGCTGGTGATGGCACCGGAGCGAACCATCCAGGGCCAGGCGCTCCGTGAGTTGGTAGAGCTACCCCAGGTTGTCGGCGGGCTCGACGAGGAGAGTCTGGAACTCGGCGTGGCGTTGTTCGGTGGCCTAGCCAAGCAGGTCGTGCCAGTGTCCAACCTGGAAACTGCCGAGTTGGTGAAGCTCACCAACAACTGTCATACCGACGTGATCTACTCGTTCGGCAACGAAGTGGCGATGCTGACTGAACAGCTTGGTCTCGACCCGCTCGAAGTGATCAGGGCGACCAATCTGGACTATCCCCGGCCGGACATCGCCAAGCCCGGGTACGTGGGTGGCGGCTGCCTGTCCAAAGACCCTTACATCATGTTGTCCAGCGCCCAGCGCAGCGGGCACGTACCGCAGCTGATCAAAGCGGCCCGGACGCTGAATGAGGATCTTCCCGTGCACGTGGCGAATCGAGTGGTCGAGCTGATGGGCACGGTTGGCGGCAGGACGCTCACTGTGCTCGGCTGGGCGTACAAGGGATCTCCGCCTACCGACGACATGCGGGGCACCCCTATCGCGGCAATGATGCCGGTGTTCACTAAAGCCGGGCTGCGGGTCCTCGGTCATGATCCGTTGGTCACCGACGAGGTGATCTGTGCGTATGGCGGGGAACCGGTCAGCCTGATGACCGGGTTCCGGGACGCGGACGCGGTGCTGGTCATCACCGACCACCCGGACTACCGCACTCTCGACGTGGCCGCAGCGCTGGACGGTTCGAACGTCTCGCTCGTATTCGACTCGTGGCGGATCCTCGACGCCAGCCAGATTGCCGCGTGCGGTGTGCGATACGCCGGCCTCGGTTACGAGCCGGTGCAGACCGAGCCCACGATTGCGATGGTGTCCGCATGAAAACACTCATATTGGGCGGCGCTGGCTTCATTGGGCTGCACCTGGCGCGCACGTTGGTGGCTCGCGGACATTCAGTAACGATCGTGGACAATTTTTCCCGCGGTCGCGACGACCCGGAGCTCGCCGCACTCGATGTCCCGGTACTGCACGCGGATCTCACCGACCCCAGAGCTTACGAAGAGATTCCGCACGGCTGGGATCACGTCTACATGTTGGCCGCCGTGGTCGGGGTACGCAACGTCGAGAAGGACCCCGCCAGTGTCATCAGGATCAACACGCTGGCCTTGCTCCACCTGCTGGACTGGCTGCAACCGGGCGAGCGGCTGTTCTTCGCATCAACCAGCGAGGTCTACGCGGGTGGGGTCAGTGCTGGGATGGTGTCGGTGCCCACTCCGGAGACGGTTGGGCTGATGATAGAGGACGTCGCGGCACCCCGCTTTGCCTATGGGATCAGCAAGATGCTCGGCGAAGCGGCGGTCATCCACACCGCCCGCGCAAAGGGAATCCCTTATGTGATCGGGCGATTCCACAACGTGTATGGCGCCCGTATGGGTGCTGACCATGTCATCCCGGAGCTGTCGCTGCGCGCGATGCGCCGCGAGGACCCATTCCGGGTGTACGGCGTCGACCAGTTCCGAGCATTCTGCCACGTGAACGATGCCACCGAGGCAATGTACCGGTTGATGATGACCGACGCGGCGACCGGCGAGATCGTTCACATCGGTAACGACACCGAGGAGACCAACATCGGCGAGCTGACGAGATTGGTCCTCCGTGTGGCCGACTTCAGTCCCGAACTGGACCCCGTGCCGGCACCTCCCGGCTCGGTGGCCCGGCGCTGCCCTGACCTGACCAAGCTCCGCGCGCTCACCGGTTACGAGCCCGCGGTATCCCTGGACCGCGGGGTGCAGCACACCTTCGAGTGGTATCGCGATCGCCAGCTAGCGTGAGCGGCGGGGAAAATTATAGTGCAACGTCGCGAAAATGTCAAAATAACACGGCTTCGGGGTCGGAATTCAGTCGATCGGGCGACTGGTCGGATCGGGGTAATTTCTGAAACCTTTCACTGTTGTGACCACCTCCTCGGCTCGCGGCACGCTGGTCTGCAACCGCATCGGCGACGGTAGCGCCGCGCCGTCGGTGGTGCGAGAGTGCCATTGCGGTGCCCAACTATGGGTGACGACGCTGATGTTGCCCTTAGTTGAATCGGGTGAACTGACGCCCGTGTGCGCGCCCTGTGGTACTCGGGAAGGTCGGCAGATTGACATCCATCCTCGCACCATGGAGGTGTTGATCCGTCGCGATCAGGTGGCCGAAGCATGGCAGGTCGTGAATGCTTTGAATGCGGGCATCCTGGGTGGCCCCTCCATGAACGTACCCGACCGCAATGGTGACCAGGCTCCGACCCACCCTGGTGGCTCGGAGCCTTAGCGCCGGTGTTACCAGGAGAAGCCGTCCCTGGCGATGTGCAGGCTCTCCTGCTCGTCGTGTGGTTCTCGGGCACAGCGCCAGGTATGTCCATCGGCGGGTGACTTGGCGATCCACGGCCCGTACGTTGCTCCGCACTGCCGGCTGGGATGTGTTACTGGCATGTTATCCACGATGGCAAGAATCGCAGCTGTTGGCTCGGTCAGGCCATCCCTCGATCGAGAGAATACCTAGCCGCTTCCCTCAGGAGCGCAACAGGGCCAGCGCGGCGTCGTGCAGCAGCCCGTTGGACGACAGCGCTGTGCCGCCGTCATATCGAGCGACTCCGTTGAGGTCGGTGAACCGCCCGCCGGCCTGCTCCACCAGCACCTGCACGGCGGCCACGTCCCAGGGGTTGACGATCGGCTCGGCAGCCAGGTCGATCGCCCCCTCAGCGACCAGGCAGTGTTGCCAGAAGTCACCGAAAGCCCGGTTCTCCCACGTTGCGTCCACCAGCGAGAGGTAAGATTCCCGGCTGCGGTGCTCCGTCCAACTACCCAGATGGGTGGTGGAAAGGTAACTATCGGCGAGGTCGCCGATCCTCGACACCGTGATGGCTCGGGTGCTCCCGTGCGCATCTCGGGTGTGGGCACCCGCTCCCGTCGCAGCCCACCAACGCCGCCGCAGCGCTGGTGCGCTAATCACGCCCACCATCGGTTTGCCGTGCTCCACGAGTGCGACGAGCGTGGCCCACACCGGCACGCCGCGCAGGAAGTTCTTCGTCCCGTCGATCGGGTCCAGCAGCCACACCCGGCCTGACGCGGTGGCCGGTCCGCCACGTTCCTCACCGACCACCGCGTCCTGCGGCCGGTGCGCTGTGAGCACCGTGCGGATTGCGTCCTCGACGGCCAGGTCGGCGTCGGTCACCGGGGTCCGGTCGGGTTTGCGGTCAACCCGCAGGTCCGCCGCGCCCGCCCGGTTCAGCGTGATCCGGTCGGCGGCGTCGGCCAAGGTCAAGGCCAAAGCCAGATCCGAGGTGAGGTCGGTCATGACAACACAGGCTGCCAGGTCACTCTAGGCTGATCGGCGTGACCACTGTGCTACTCGTCGAGGACGATGCCGGCATCGCCGAGCCGTTGTCCCGTGCTCTGCAGCGGGAGGGGCATGAGGTGGTGGTGGTCAGTGACGGTCACACCGCGCTGGCCTTCGCCCACCAGGAGGGGGTTGACCTGCTGGTATTGGACCTCGGGCTGCCGGGAATGGACGGCTTGGACCTCTGTCGCCGGCTGCGCCGGGTTCGGCCCGACGTGCCGGTGCTGATGCTCACCGCCCGAACCGATGAGGTGGACTTCGTCGTCGGGCTGGACGCGGGCGCCGACGACTACGTCGCCAAGCCGTTCCGATTGGCCGAGCTGCTGGCCCGGGTACGCGCGTTGCTGCGCCGCAGCGCACCCGAGGCGCTGGAGGCCGGCGGGGTACGCATGGACCTCGCCGGCCGCCGGGTGCTTATTGAGGGTGCCGAGATTGCGCTGGCCAACAAGGAGTTCGAGTTGCTGCGGGTGCTGCTGGCTCGGCCGGGGCAGGTGGTCAGCCGCGAGGAGATCCTGCGCGAGGTGTGGAAGGACCCGGAGCTCAAGAACTCTAAGACACTGGACATGCACATGTCCTGGCTACGCCGCAAGATTGGCAGCAGCCGGATCGCCACCGTCCGGGGAGTCGGGTTTCGCTTCGACGCACTGTAGAGACTGGCGTAGCGTTCGGCCGTGCGGTGGAGGATCCTGCAGGCCACGCTGATCGCGGTGGCGATCACCGACCTGGTGCTGGGCGGTCCCCTGGTACTGGCCTGCTGGCGGTTGGCGGGCCACGCCACCCGGGCTGACCTGTGGCGGGTGGTCGCGCTGGCTGGTCTGCTCATGGGACTGTCGGTGGTGGCCGGTGGGGCCGTCGCCACCCTCACCGCCCGGCGGCTGTCGGGGCCGCTGGCGGACCTCGGCGACCGGGCCGCCCGGCTGGGGACGGGGGATTTTCACCTCGCGCCGGCCAAATACGGCATTCCCGAGCTCGATCGGATTGCTGAGCTCCTGGGCACCTCGGCGGCCGCGCTGGCCGAGCTCATCTCCCGCGAACGGGACCTCGTCGGCGACGTGTCACATCAATTGCGCAGCCGGCTGACCGCGCTGCAGCTGCGGCTCGATGAGCTGGCCACACACCCTGATCCCGCGACCGCCGCGGAGGCCGAGGCGGCGCTGGAGCAAGCCGAGCGGCTCGGAGCGGTGCTCGATGACCTGCTGCGGGCCACCGAGGAAGCGCGGGCCGCCACCGCCGAGCCGGTGGAGCTGGCCCAACTCCTCAGCGAGGTGGTCGCCGACTGGCAGCCGCAGGCCGACGCGGACCGGCGGCCGCTGCGGCTGCGGATGACCGACGGGCTGGTCGCCCGGGTCACCCCCGGCCGGCTGCGTGAGGCGCTCGGAGTGCTGATCGACAACGCGCTGCTGCACGGCGCGGGTTTGGTGACGCTCTCCGCGCGGTGGACCGGAGTGGGGCCGGACCGGATGGTCGTGGTGGAGGTGACCGACGGTGGCGAGGGGGTGCCCGAGGAACTGGCCCCCTACGTCTTCGACCGGGGAATCTCGGGGGCGTCCTCCACCGGCGTCGGGCTGGCGCTGGCCCGGGTGCTGGTCGAGGCCGACGGGGGACGTCTCGAACTCAGTTCGGCACGACCGGCCAGGTTCGCCGTCTACCTGCGGGTACCGCGGGTCGATGAGCTGATCAGCCCGCCACGGCCGGACACCGGCGTGGTGCGCTGAAGCGTGGTTGGAGAGCAGGTTCTCCCCAGGGTCGTCGCCGTGAACTCGACGGGACCGA